>JBBCHM010000001.1:0-309853 GCA_037200045.1 Rhizomicrobium sp. | reverse complement strand
CCGCGTTGCCGTAGTAATCGCTGGTGTAGCGGACGCCGAAGCCGGCGCCCAGGCCGGCAAAGAGGCCGGTCTGCTGGGTGTAGTCCGCATAGCCCGAGATCTTGTTGCGCGGCACGATGGTGAGCTGCTGGTCGAGGTCGGCCCCGTTGCTCTTCAGCACTTTGGAGTCCGTGTAGCTGTAGGATGCGTTCAGGCTGATGCGATCGAAGATGCGCGCCACACCCTCCAGCTCGAAGCCCTGCACGCGCACCTGGCCCGCCTGCACGCTGAAGAACGGATGCGTCGGATCGGGATCCGGCGTGAGCACGTTGTTCTGCACCAGCCGGTAGACGTCGGCCGTGGCCAGCGCGTTCACGTTCTGCGGCAGGAAGGTCGGCTGGAATTTCACGCCGCCTTCGATCTGGTTGCCGGAGGTCGGCTTGAACGAATGACCCTCGAAATCCGCGCCGGATGTGGGCTGGAACGATGTCGCATAGGCGATGTAGGGCGCCAGCCCGATGTCGGACACATAGTTCAAGCCGGCGCGATAGGTGAAGTGGGCGGTATCCGTTTTGGTGCCGGTGTTGGTTTCGCTCAGCCAATCATTGCGGCCGCCAAGCGTAAGGACCCAGCGGTCGAGCTTCATCTCGTCTTCGGCGTAGAGACCGGTCTGGTTCTGCCGCTCATGCGCATAGGGCGCCATCGACGGCGTCGTGATCGGCTGCACATGCTGGGGATGGAACAGGTCAATTGGCGGCGCCAGCGAGAAGCCGTTGGACGAAACGTCCATGTAATTTCGATAATCGAGACCGGCCAGCAACCGATGCGAGACGGGGCCAGTATCGAACGTCGCGGCCAGGCGGTTATCGACGTTGAACGACTGGACGTTTTCGTTGAACGGGAAGTTGTAACGCTGGACCGTGCGGTAATCGTCCGGCACGCCATCGCCATTGGCATCGAGAAGACCCGCGCCATAGACGTCGAGCATATGGGCGTCGCTGCCGAAGAATTTCAAATTCTGCGTGAAGCCCAGCCAGTCGCTGAATTGATGCGTGAACTCGTAGCCGGTGCCGAACTGGGCGCGGCGATAGTCGTTGTACTTCGTGTCGCCGAGATTGGTGTCGGTCGGAACCTTGCCCAGCGGATTGGGCAGCGCCACGCCGTAGATCGGCAGGAAGCCGCCGCCGTCGCCGCGGACATTGTCGTACTGGAAGTAGTTCAGCAGCGTGAGCGAGGTATCCGGCGCGATGTTCCAGGTGAAGGACGGCGCCAGATAGACGCGGTTCGAGCGCACCCCATCGGTCTGCGTGCCGCGCGTATAGCCGAGCGCCGTCATGCGGCCGAGAAACTCGCCGTCATCGTCCAGCGCGCCGGTGACGTCTCCAGCGAGTTGCAGGTTGCTGTACTCGCCATAGAGAATCTGCGCCTCGCCGCCGAAATCCGCCTGCGGACGGCGGCTCGCCACGTTCACGATGCCGCCCGGCGGCGCCAGGCCATAAAGCGTGGACGATGGGCCTTTCAGGACTTCGACGGTCTGAAAGCCGTAGAGGTCGACCCCCGCGCTCGACACCGAGCCGACGGGCGCCTGCAAACCGTCTATGAATTCGACAGGATTGAATCCGCGCAACGTCAGCCAGTCGTAGCGCTCATCCGAACCGTAGTTCTCGCCGGTGATGCCGGCGGTGTAGCGCACCGCCTGGCCGAGGTTCTGCCAGTTGAGCAGGTCGATCTGGTCGCGGGTGATGACCGACACGGCCTGCGGCGTTTCGATCAGCGGCACGTCCATCTTGGTCGCGTCGTTGGTCTGCTTCGGCACGTAGTGGGGCGCGCTGACCACGACGGTTTCTATGGTGTCGGCCGAGGCCGGCGTCGCGAGCGCAAGAAACGCAGCGCTTGCCAGAAGCGCTCCGCAGACTCGAAGCATTGCGCCGTGGCCGCGCGGCGCGGCATTGCTGTTGCGGACGGACGCCGCATTCCTGTCGACGGGCAATAGAGGCTGTCGTGCGTGGCGGCCGGATTCGGCACGTCGGCATGAACTTTCATGTGTCGAAATAAGGATCGGAATTTGGGAGAGAACCCGGGAATTACTCCGATGCTGCCGCCATGCCATGAAAACGCCCCGTCTGACTTGTCAGTCGTCCTGGGACCGGCCCGGATACCCAAGCTCGGCCATCGGCGGGATGGGAAATTTCATCGCCATCGTATTGCCCGCCCCTGAGAGTGCGAATTATTTGCATCTAGCGGTTAGTCCAGGACGTTGTCAATGCATCTCAGTCGCAGAATCTTTCGTCTCCGATCCCTTTTGATAGACAGTAGACGGACGATAATTTTGCCAAGTGAGTGAAGTGGTGTGCGCGACAGGGATCGAACCTGTAACCCCTACCAGGGGCTATCCAACGATTTCAATGGCTTACGCTAGCTGGCGTATGCGCAAATGGGGCTGGAAAAGAGCTGATTCTCGCCCCGGTTGCGTTACACTTGCGGGCTACCAGAACGCCAGTTCTCGCAGTTCGAGCTGGCATGCATTCTTGTGCATGTTCATTCCGTTCCTCCTCCCCGAAGGATTCGCTCATCAGGGATTGGTCAATTGCTGCAGCGCACGCCAGCGCCGATATTGGTTGGCTTTTTTCGGATCGGGATTTTCGTGGCCCTGCAACAAAACCGAAACCAGTCGACGCTTCCGCCCTGCGAGGCGAGCCTCTCAACCGGATTCGTCGGCACATGCTCGTCGCTATGGAGCAGAACAAAATCGACGGGCTTGTGAAGATAGCGCAGAGCCTAGGATTTTTGTTTGCCGTATTCCCGAACGCCCGCGGTCGTCGATCCGCACAAATCCGACCCTTCCAAGAGATAGCCAAAAATCTTTGTGACAAGCTCTTCGACTTGGTCGCCTGCAGGTTCGCGCAGCGACTTGACGAGCAGAATGCGCCTTAAGATTCCGATCCCCATGAGAAAAGCCGCAACCAAAGCGGCCCGGCTCTCGGCCGGATCCGGCAACCTTCCTGCAAGCGGCATGACAAAATTGTCCAGGACGAATTTGCGCAGAACCGGCATCGCATCCGGACTCGAAAGAGAGCGAAGCATGATATCGAGAGCAGTGACTTTATTGGCGGACTTTGCGCCGTCGCGCTGAAACAATAATCTTGCAAAATAGATTGTGAGATCGCTCGCAGTGCCAAGGGGAATGGTGTGATGAGAGATTGTCGCCTGAACAGCTTTGGCAAAAAGTTGTGCCTTTGAGCCAAAACAGCGATGGACATAGGCGACATCGACGCCGGCATCCGCCGCAATATCCCGCAGCCCAGTATTCTCGTAAGAATGCGCGGCAAACCGCGATGCCGCAGCCTCCAGTATGCGGTCACGAGTCGTAGTCTTGGATTCTGCCGCTTTTGTCCGGCGCAAGTCGTCCTCACAAAAAAGCAAATGCTAACAATCAAGAAAACATTGCATCTCGCCGGTCAACAGCGGTTGATCAAGATCAAAGGCCGCGCCGGGCGATATGGTTTCTATTGCTGAGTTGATTTTGGAGAGCGTTTATGACGGTGGAAAATGGGGCGGTTCAGGCGAGAACGGCCTCCACTTTTGCCCATCGCTCATTCGAAAAAATCCGGAAGCGGCCGGTGGTTTTTGTCGCCGCGCTTGTCGTCCTCCTGGGAGGTGGCTATCTTGGTTGGCTGACACTGGCAAGCGGCGATCTGCCAGCGGGCATCGCCAGCGGCAACGGCCGCATTGAAGCGATCGAGATCGACGTCTCCGCCAAAATTCCCGGGCGGATCAGCGAAGTGCTCGCCAATGAGGGCGATTTCGTCCGGGCCGGCGAAGTACTCGCTCGCATGGATACCACACAGTTGGAAGCACAGCGCCGCCAAGCGATGGCGCAGCTGCAGCGTGAGATCATCGGGGTGGATACTGCCACCAGCCAGGTGGCGCAACAGGAAGCCAATAGGCTCGCGGCGATCGCCACCGTGGCCCAGCGAGACGCGGAGCTCGACGCGGCGCAGAGAAGGTTGGCCCGATCGGAGCGGCTGGCGAGGGATCATGCCGTTGCGCTCCAAGTGCTGGACGACGATCGTGCAAACGCTCAGGGCGCGGTCGCGACAGTCAATGCAGCACAGGCCCAGGTCGCTGCCGCCGCCGCGGCGGTGACGACCGCCAAGGAACAGGTTATCGACGCGCGATCGGCCGTCGATGCGGCGCGGGAAGCGATCCAAAGCATCTCCGCCGATATCAATGACAGCGTGCTTCGGTCTCCCCGCGACGGTCGCGTGCAATACCGGGTCGCCGAACCGGGCGAGGTTCTTGCCGCTGGGGGACGCGTTCTTAATCTCGTCGACCTAAGTGACGTCTACATGACCTTCTTCCTGCCGGCGGAACAGGCCGGACGGGTTCCCATCGGAACCGATGTGCGTCTTGTGCTTGATGCCGCGCCCCAATACGTGATTCCGGCGAAAGTCAGCTTTGTAGCTGACGTTGCTCAGTTCACCCCCAAGACCGTCGAAACCGAGGAAGAACGGCTGAAGTTGATGTTCCGGGTGAAGGCGCGGATCGCTCCCGAGCTTCTTCGCAAGTACATCACGCAGGTCAAAACAGGCCTTCCGGGAATGGCCTATGTTCGTCTTGATCCGCGGGTTCCTTGGCCGGCAAAGCTCAGTGGACCCGTTGCACGATGAGTGTTTCCGCAGTTGGAGATGGGCCGCTTGCGCCGACGCCGGTCTCGCGGCTGCGAAATGTCGGGCTTTCTTACGGCAAGACCCGTGCGCTTGAGGCCGTTACCCTGGATATCCCCTCCGGGCGCATGGTGGGTCTGATCGGGCCGGATGGCGTCGGAAAATCCAGTCTTCTTGCGCTGATCGCCGGCGCGCGCGTCATTCAGGACGGGCGTGTCGAGGTTCTCGGCGGCGACATGGGCGACGTCCGGCACAGACGCCTGACATGTCCGCGGATCGCCTATATGCCTCAGGGTCTCGGCAAGAACCTCTATCCGACGCTTTCGGTATTCGAGAACGTCGATTTTTTTGGACGGCTTTTCGGACAGAACAAGCAGGAACGCGAAAATCGCATCGACGATCTGCTGAACAGCACGGACCTCGCACCGTTCGCGAATCGACCTGCCGGCAATCTTTCCGGCGGCATGAAGCAGAAGCTGGGTCTCTGTTGCGCGCTGATCCACGATCCCGATCTTCTGATTCTCGACGAGCCGACGACCGGCGTCGATCCTCTGTCGCGCCGCCAATTCTGGGAACTGATCGACAGCATCCGGGCCAACCGCGCCGGCATGAGCGTCATCGTCACGACCGCCTACATGGAGGAAGCGGCCCGTTTCGATTATCTGGTCGCAATGAATGCCGGGCGGGTGCTCGCGGCAGGTACGCCTGCAGAGATTCTGGAGCAGACGCACGCCCCCGATCTTGATGCGGCCTTTATTCTTCTGTTGCCGGAAGACGAGCGCAAAGGGCACACCGAGGTGGTCATTCCGCCCCGGCTGCCGGACGGCGATGGGGAGCCCGCGATCGAAGCCGAGCATCTCACGATGCGTTTTGGCGATTTCACCGCCGTCGACGATGTGAGCTTCCGTATCGCGCGCGGAGAAATATTCGGATTTCTCGGCTCGAACGGCTGCGGCAAGACAACGACCATGAAGATGCTGACCGGGTTGTTGCCTGCCACGCAGGGCAGCGCCAAACTATTCGGTCGAGAGGTGGACGCAAATGACATAGCCGTACGCCAGCGGGTCGGTTACATGTCCCAAGCCTTCTCTCTTTATTCCGAACTGACCGTCCGGCAAAACCTCGACCTGCACGCCCACTTATTCCATATGGCACCCGACGCCATTCCAGCGCGGATCACTGAAGTAACACGTCGTTTCAATCTCACCGACGTCCTGGACTCCCTACCCGATGCGTTGCCGCTCGGAATCCGCCAGCGACTGTCGCTGGCGGTCGCGATGATTCATTCTCCCGACATTTTGATCCTGGACGAACCCACGTCCGGCGTCGATCCCGTGGCGCGCGACGGATTTTGGCGGATTCTGTCGGACCTCTCGCGCAAGGATAACGTGACGATCTTTGTCTCGACGCACTTCATGAACGAGGCTGAGCGTTGCGATCGCATTTCGCTCATGCATGCGGGGCGCGTATTGGTAAGCGATGCGCCCGCCGCGATCATACGGAATCGATCGTCCGCAACGCTGGAAGAAGCCTTCATCGCCTATCTTCAAGACGCCATTGGTGAGACCGCGGCGGCATCGGCCACTATCGCGAGAAGCACGGGCCGCTCGTCGGGGCCAGCAACTGCTCGCAATGAGCGTCCGCCATCGGGTGGCGTCCGGCGCCTTTTCGACCTGCGCCGCTTGCTGGCTTACGCGCGCCGCGAGACGCTCGAACTTCGCCGCGATCCCATTCGTGCAACCCTGGCAACGCTTGGCACGGTGATCCTGATGTTCGTAATCGGCTATGGGATCAACATGGACGTGGAAAATCTGCCTTTTGCCGTCCTTGACCGAGACGACACAACCGTCAGTCGCGACTACATCCTGGAGATTGCCGGGTCGCGCTATTTCACCGAGAAGGCCCCGATCACGGACTATGCCGATCTCGACCGGCGCATGCGTGATGGCGAACTGAGTCTAGCGATCGAGATCCCCCCCGAATTCGGGCGTGACGTTGCGCGCGGCCGCAACGTCCAAATCGCCGCTTGGATCGACGGCGCCATGCCCGTCCGGGCAGAAACCGTGAGCGGCTATGTGCAGGCGCTGCATGCGCAGTGGCTGACCCAGAAAGCGCGTCAGCTCTATGGCGACGCCGCAGTCGTCGGCAACTTCCAGCTTGAGATTCGATACCGGTATAACCCCAATGTCGAAAGTCTCGTGGCCATGGCGCCGGCCGTCATCCCGCTCCTTCTGCTGATGATCCCGGCGATGCTGGCCGCTCTCAGCGTGGTGCGCGAAAAGGAGCTTGGCTCCATCATCAATTTCTATGTGACGCCCACCACACAGCTCGAATTCCTGATCGGCAAACAGATTCCCTATGTCGCGCTTGCCATGTTCAATTTTCTATTGTTGACGGGCGTTGCGGTATACATCTTTCGCGTCCCGTTTACGGGAAGTTTTGCCACATTTGCCGCCGGGGCGTTTCTCTATGTGATCGTCACGACCGGCATGGGCCTGGTGATCTCGAGCTTCATGAGCAGCCAGATCGCGGCCATATTCGGAACCGCATTGCTCACGCTCATTCCCGCCGTCCAATATTCCGGACTGATCGATCCGGTGTCGTCGCTCCAGGGCGTTGGCGCCTTCATTGGAAGAATTTATCCGACGACATATTTCGTGACAATTTCGCGTGGCACCTTCTCCAAGGCGCTGGGGTTCACAGACCTCGCGAGCACCTTCATCCCGATGCTCATCGCCATTCCCGTCCTTCTTGGCATTGGCGCCGCTCTTCTCAAAAAGCAGGCTCGCTAGCCATGCGTTTTGACAATATCGCGCAACTTGGAATCAAGGAATTGCGCGGCCTCCTGCGTGATCCCATGCTGGTGGTGCTGATCATCTATTCCTTCACATTGTCGATCTACACGGCGTCGAAAGCCGTCCCCGAGACTCTCAACAACGCGGCAATCGCGATCATCGACGAAGACCAGTCGCCGATGTCGTCACGCATCATTACGGCATTCTATCCGCCCTATTTCGCCGTGCCCCGGCTCATTTCCCAGGCGGAAATGGACAGGCGCATGGACGCCGGTATGGATACTTTCGCGTTGGATATTCCGCCCAATTTCGAACGTGACCTGCTTGCCGGCCGTTCGCCGACGATCCAACTCAATGTCGATGCAACCCGCATATCGCAGGCCTTCACCGGCGGCGGCTACGTTCAAGCCATCGTTACCGGCCAAGTTGACGAGTTTTTGGATCGCCACCGTTCCGCGGCGCCTCCACCGGTCGATCTGGATCTACGGTCTCGCTTCAACCCCGAACTCAACAAGGGCTGGTTCGGCGCCATCACCAACGTCATTTCGTCGATCACCATGCTGGCAATCATCCTGACCGGTGCCGCGCTGATACGGGAGCGCGAACATGGAACCATCGAGCACCTGCTCGTCATGCCGGTGACGCCGATCGATATCATGGCGAGCAAGGTCTGGTCGATGGGGCTGGTTGTGCTTCTTGCCACTGCATTCTCGCTTACGTTCATCGTTCAAGGACTGCTGGCCGTGCCGATACAGGGCTCGATCCCTCTTTTCCTGATAGGCGCAGCGTTGGACGTTTTCGCCACGACCTGTTTGGGGATTTTCCTCGCAACGGTCGCCGGTACCATGCCGCAATTCGGCCTTCTGCTGATGCTGGTTCTGATGCCGTTACAAATATTGTCTGGGGGCACGACACCGCGCGAAAGCATGCCAGACGTCATCCAATATGTGATGCTGGCTGCACCCAACACGCATTTCGTGATCTTGGGGCAAGCTATTCTATTCCGAGGCGCTGGTTTCGATATCGTCTGGCCAGAATTTGCGTGGCTTGCCGCGATCGGGACGATCTTGTTCTTTATTTCGTTGCAGCGTTTTAGACGATTTCTGCAATAGGAGATCAGCACGATGTGCCACATAATGGTTCCGAAGCAAGGCAGCGCGATCAGCGTCAATCTGGATTTAGCGATCTCAATGTCCGCGAGTTCTGGCATTAGAGCCATCGCCTCATCAAAGCGCATCCAAATTCGTGCTGAGGCGAGTTTGCAAGATAGTTGTCGTCGCGTTTGTCGTATCGCGTGGCGATGGCTCGGAATTGCTTGAGTTTGTTGAAGAACCGCTCGATAAGGTTGCGCTTGCCATAGGCTTGCCCCTCGCTCAACTGCAGTACAATCGGCGATCCGCAGGCATCGACGAGAGCGTGGATCTTGGTGGTCAGCCCGCCCCGCGAGCGACCCATGCAACGGGATCGCGTCTCTCTTTTTGACCGTTGGCGGCGTGCTGGTGCACCCGGATCGACGAGGAATCGATCATCTGGATGTCGCCGTCATAAGCCTTCGACACCGCTTCCCGAAGACGATCCCACACGCCGGCCTTGCGCCACCGGTTGAAGCGGTTCACGCAGGTCGTGTGAGGGCCATAGCGTTCCGGAATGTCCGCCCAGGGCGCTTCCGTTCGAAGACGCCAGAATATCCCGTTCAAGACCCGTCGGTCGTCCACCCGCTCAACCCCGCGCACCTTGTTCGGCAGCAGCGGAGCGATCACCGACCACTCGAAATCCGTCAAATCGAAGCGAGCCATCCAAACTCCCATCGCCGGAAATTCGAATCACCGTTCGCCTAAATTGGGAACCCCTTTTCTTTTTGAGTATGTGACCTAGTGCCCGAGGTGGAACCGGTGTCCCGAGGTGTGCGGACGGCGGCGAGGTATGCGGCGATAGGGTAGGTAATCCGGTTCCCACATCGTCCCCGCGATACGGCGCGCGAGAGCTTTGGCACCAAACCTGCGAGCCACGCCGTCCTTCGCGGCCTGCTGCGCCACGGCGACGGCCACCACACGGGCAACGGCGCGCAAATCCGGAATTGCCGGCAACAGGAGACCGGAAGGTTCCTTTGCGGCGGGAGAAATTCCGGCAAGCGCCCTGGCAGCGGCCATGAACATGGAGTCGGTGACCCGTCGTGCACCCACGGCGAGCACGCCAAGACCCATGCCGGGGAAAATGTAGGCGTTGTTCGTCTGCGCAATGGATACGGTTTTTCCGTTCCAGCTTGCGGAAGGAAACGGACTGCCCGTGCCGATGAGCGCGCGCCCTTCCGTCCACGCCAGGAGGTCGGCGGGCGAGGCCTCGCTACGCGATGTGGGATTGGACAGCGGAAAGATCAGGGGTCGCGCGACATGGCGCGCCATCTCGCGGATTGCGTCCTCCTTGAAAGCGCCGGCCTGGCCCGAAACGCCGATCAACGTCGTGGGATGCGCGTTCGCCATGACGTCGAACAGGCCGATGCGCGCGGGATCCCGCAGCTTCCAGCCCGCAATCGCTTCGCGCGGTTGTACGAACGGGGCTTGCGCCGACGTGATGTTCGCCATGCCCTCGACGAGAAGCCCGTCGCGGTCGATGGCGAAGAAACGGCGCCGCGCCTCCTCTTCGCCCATGCCGTCCTCGATCATGGCGCGTAGAAGCAGGGCGCAAATTCCCGTTCCCGCCGATCCGGCGCCGACCAAGGCGATGCGCTGCTGCGCCAGCGGCACGCCCGTCACGTTTGCCGCGGCAAGCAGTGTGCCTGCGGCAACGGCTGCCGTGCCCTGAATGTCGTCGTTGAACGTGCACAGCCGGTCGCGATATCGCTCGAGCAGGCGGCCGGCATTCGGGCTCGCGAAGTCCTCCCATTGCAGAAGCACATGCGGCCAGCGGCGCAGAAGCGCCTGTACGAAGGTCTCCACGAATTCATCATAGCGGTCGCCGCGCACGCGCTCATGTCTCCAGCCGACATAGAGAGGATCGGCAAGGCGCTCTTCGTTGTTCGTGCCCCCATCAAGCAAAATGGGAAGGGTTTCGACCGGGTGGATGCCCGCGCAAGCCGTGTAGAGCGCGAGTTTGCCGATGGGAATGCTCATGCCGCCGGCGCCCTGGTCGCCCAAGCCCAGAATACGCTCGCCGTCGCTGACCACGACGATGCGCACCCGATCGAAATGAGGGTCGGCGAGAATTTCCGCGATGCGGTTGCGATTGGGATAGCTCAGGAATACGCCCCGCGGCTTGCGCCAGATTTCGCTGAAGCGCTGGCTGCCCTCGCCGACCGTGGGCGTATAGATCAGCGGCAACATCTCCTCGGTATGGCGCACGAGCAATGCATAGAACAGCGTTTCGTTGGTGTCCTGGAGGTCGCGCAGAAACGAGTAACGCTCGAAATCCGACGAATAGGCTCTCAGCGCTCTCAACCGGCGGTCTACCTGTTCGTCCAGCGTGCCCACATGCGGCGGCAACAGGCCGTGCAACCGGAAGAGCCCGCGCTCCTTGTCGCTGAACGCCGTTCCCTTGTTGAGAAGGGGTTGGTTGATCAGGTCGATGCCAGTCAATTCCGTTTCGACATAGCGGGCGCGACGCCCCCACCAAAAGCGCGTTATCACATTATCCCCCAACCGCTCGCGCCCCTGGCAGGGACCCAGAAGCCTGAACTCCCGACAGCGTCCTTCTTTCCACGCAGCAGACGCGATGACCAGTCTATTGCTCGTGCTGGGCAAAATTCATCAAATCATCATGCGAGGTCCGGGAAGGCGCATAACCACAAACAGGCGCGACGATGCCGTTCAATTGGGCAGAGACGCTAGCGGATGTGCAATTGCCGAATGGTAAATAAGATATTCGCAGATTTGCAGTTGGGGCGACCGAAGCCTTGACGCAACACTGATGGGCCAACAGTGCGTGGGTCGTTCGAATGTTAACGCTCGCCGGTCGTTTGCAATGGTGAGCTTGGCGAGAATGACTTAGTCTCGATAATCGACCCGTGGGGCTGGTCATGGGGTGCTTCCGTTCGGGGTTGGGGTGTGCGCGACAAGATTGTGACGGTGTTCGGAGGCTCGGGCTTCCTTGGCCGCCATGCCGTGCGGACGCTCGCGCGCGCCGGCTTCCGGATCCGCGTTGCGGTGCGCCAGCCCTATATCGCCGGATTCCTGGCGTCGATGGGGCTCCCGGGCCAAATCCAGGCCACGCATGGAAGCGTCCGTTCCTCAAGCGACATTGCGCGTGCAGTACGTGGCGCCAGCGCGGTCGTGAACATGGTGGGTGCGCGCGCGCCTTGGTCGGGCGAAGGATACAGGGCGCTCCATCTCGACGGCGCCATCATGGTCGCGCGGGCGGCGATGGACGCGGGCGCGCAGACACTCGTGCACATCTCCACGCTCGATGCCTCCTTCCGTTCGCGCACGCGGCAGGGACGCATCAGGGGACAGGCCGAAGCCGCCGTGCGAGAGGAATTCCCCGCCGCGACAATCCTGCGCCCCGCGAGCGCTTTCGGACCGGACGATCGCTTCACCAACCGCATCGCCGCGCGCGCGCAGATGTTTCCGGCGCTCCTGTTGCGCAATGCGACGACGCGTTTGCAGCCGGTGTTTGCGGGCGACATAGGCGCGGCCGTCGCCAAGGCCGTCACCGATCCCGGATGCGCAAACGGTCGCACCTACGAGCTTGCAGGACCCAATGTGCTGAGCCATCGCGCGCTCAGCGACTGGATCCTCGGGGCGATCGAACGCGAGCGGGCCGTGGTTTCATTGCCGGGCGGCGCCCGCATCGATCTTGTCATGCGCAAGGGCGCGCTCTCCTTCGCCGATCTCGGGATCGAGCCGGCGAGCCTTGCCGTGCTCGCGCCCACCTATCTCGTCAGGTTTCGCGGCAAGGGCCAATTCCGGCCCCGCGAAATCCCGCCCCCAGCGCAGAAGACGGGGGGCATCTCCGTCGATTCGACGGCGTGGACCGGGTAGCAGCGCGTGGGCGATAGAACCGGCGACCGTGACGGGACGTTCGCGTGCAGGTAGTCATGCGCAAGAGAGCCATGCTCGCCTCCGTGCGAGCGGCAAAACAGTATCAAGGTGATGGAGGCCAGGGCCGCCGGCCTTGGGACATGCTGGATTGGATTCGCCCCGGCGCGGCTCGATACCGCCGAGGGCAAGGCGACGATTGATCTGCCGCAGGACTGCCTGCCGGTCGCGCCGATCATCGCCTTGCGGGGATCGGAGTCGACTCTCCGCTCCCGAATTGATCGGTATCTTCCGTGACAGGCTAAGTTACAAATGGGGTGAAACTTGGTGTGAGGGCACCGGCGCCGCATGGGCCGCGGCAGCCCGCGGCGACACCGGTGACGCATAGCAACTCAGCGCGCCGATCGCGTTGGCGCCATAGTCAACATACTCGTTCTCCTGTTTCACCGCCGCGTGGTGCACGGCGATAGGCAGGTAGACATAGCAGATCGTGCCGTCGACCGGATCGCGCAGCCGCTGCACCACCGTGTCCTGGAGCGGGCCGGCATATTGCGCCTGAAGCTGCATGCGCGGCAGTGCGGGATGCGGCGGCAATGGCGGACGCGGCGCGGCATCCGGTTCAGCCGCCGGGGCTGCGACTGGCGCGGGATGTCCGACATTGGACAGCATTCCGGTCGAGACGAGCGCGGCGCCCCCGGCGCCGGCCATTGCCGATATGAGCGTCGCCAGCAGCACGGTCGCGCCGCGCGAAGCGAGGAACCCCGACCGCGGCAAAGCATCGTAAGTCGTCATCGTCATCAAAACCTCCATCCGACGGAAGCGGAAAAGCCTGCGGAGCCTTGCGAGTCGAAGCTCGCGCCGGCGCGGGCCACGGTGTGGTCGCCAAAGACGCTCGAAGCGCCGAAGGACACCGCGGTCTGGCCGTTATATTCGCCGACGCCGACACCGACGACGCCATTGTCGTCCGGATAGGCCTGCGGCAGGCTGCCGGACGACAGCGCAAGCGCGGTGCCAGCATTGCTGCGCGAATCCATGCGCGCGATGTCCGCACTGATGGCCGCGGCCTTCTTGTCGGTGTAGGCATTGGCCTGATTTAGCGTCGCGGTCGCTTTGTCGTCCGTATAGGCGTTGGCCTGGCCCACCGCCGCAACGGCGCGCGTGTCGGTGTAGGCGTCGGCTTGGTTCAGCGTCGCCGCATTCGTCGACTGGAGCTGACCGACATTGACCGCGTCCGTCGCCGCGGCGCCCGCGGCGACATTGTGCAGCGTTGCCGCCTGGCCCGACGGATTGAACGTCACATTCGTATGGGATGGGCCGTCATAAGCCACGGCGTTCTGGCCAATGGCCAGCGCCGTATTGGCGGTGCCCTGCGCCACGGCGACGTTTTGGTTGGTCGTGTAGAGCTGGCCGCCCGTCACGACATCGCCGCTGCTCGCCGCGATAGCGCCGTCGGCAACATTGGTCAGAACGCGCCGGTTGGCAGCGGTGCCGAAGGACACTGTGTTGGCGACCGCGGCGACCGAACCGTTTCCAATCGCCACGGCGTTTTCGGCAGTCGCGCTGGCGTTCGCGCCGAGCGCGGCGGAATCGGCGCCCGTCGCAATCGCGAAATCACCATAAGCCGAGCCGCCATTGGCGGCCGTGGCACCGTTGCCGACCGCGACAGAGCCTGTCGCGGACGCGCCCGCGCCAATCGCGATCGCATTCGCTCCAGTCGAGGACGCGCCGTAACCCATGGCGATCGCGCCGTTCCGAGTCGCCTCGGCACCATTGCCGAAGGCGATCGAGGAATCGCCGCTCGCGACCGAGCCGGTGCCGATTGCCGCAGCGTCGCCGCCACTGGCCTGCGCCGCCGTGCCGGAGCTGTTGACTTTCACATAGGTCGAGCCGCCGGCCGATAACGAATTGATGTCGCTCGCCAGATTGCCGACATCGGCTTGCAGCGCGGCGATCTGGGTCGTGTGGGTGCCAACCGCCGTCGTGAGGCCCGATATATTCGCGACAGCGCCGTCGATCGTGGTGTTCAGTGTCGTAATGTCAGTCGTATTGGCGGAAACGGTCGTCTGCAGGCCGGCTATATCGGATGAATTGCCCGAGACCGTCATTGTCAGATTGGTGAGGCCTGCCGCGTTGTTACCGACGGCGGTCTGCAGTCCGGCTATGTCGGACGTGTTGCCGCTGACGGTTGTTTGCAGGCGCGTAACGTCGCTCGTGTTACCGGAGACCGTGGTCGTCAGGTCGCCGAGATTGGTCGTTAGCGACGCGATGTCGGACGTATTGCCGCCCACCGTGGTCCGCAGGCCGTCTATATCCGAGGCGTTGCCGGAGACTGTCGTCGTTAGGCTGGCAAGATTCGCGTTGGTGGTGAAGAGCTGGCCAGCATTCACAGCGTCGGTGCCGCCGGATATGAGTGTCCCAGCCGCGACGTTGACGAGCCTGCGCTCGCTGCCAATGGCGCCGAACGACACGGTGTTGGCGACGTTGGCCAATGCGTTGGAGCCGATGGCAACGCTGTTGGAGCCCGTCGCCCGAGCGCCGAGGCCGAGCGCGACAGCGTTCGCCGCGCTCGCCCCGGTACTGGCGCCGATCGCGATCGCGCCGCTGACGGATGCGCTGGCGCCAAAAGTCAGCGCATTGTCGCCGCCGCCGAGCGCGATTGTGTTCGACGCGTCGGCGGAAGCATGCGCGCCGAGCGCCGTGCTGTAGCTGCCGCCCGCCGAGGATTGGACGCCGAAGGACGAACCGGCGAATCCGGTGGAACTGGCGAGATCGCCGACCGCCGCACTGGTATCTCCGCCGGCCGCGGCCGAATTGCCGATGGCGAGTGCAGAATTTCCGTTCGCAGCGGCGAACTCACCGAATGCCGAGCTGGAATTCCCGCCGGCGCCGAAGCCGAAGGCCGAGCCGCCGTCATGCGCGCTCGAATTCATGCCAAAGGCGCTCGCCGCAATTCCGGTGGACGAGGCCGCATTACCCATCACCGTGTCGTCGCCGTAATTGGCGAGCGCCGCGGCGCCGACCGCGGTCGAGCCGGTTGCAGAGGACTGAAGCGCGCCGGCCTGCGCGCCCGCGCCGATCGCAGTGTCGTTGGCATTGGTGAAACCGTTGCCGCCATTGCCGCCGGCAAGCGCGCCGGCGCCGAAGGCGCTGTCGCTCACGCCGAGGGCGTAGCTGTTGCCGCCGGTCGCGGTGGTGTTGTTCTGGAGCGCGCGCGTTGTAGCCCACCGCGGTCGCATAAGTCTGCCGCTGGCTGCCAAGGGGAAGCCCGGCGACGCCGGCCTGGGCCGCAGAACCAAGGGCGGTGGAGAATTCATTGCCGAGCGCGACGGTCGCGCCATAGCCGAATGCGGCACCGTGATCCGAATTATCGCTGACGAGAGCTGAACCGCCGACCGCGACCGAGTCGTCGGCCCGAACATTGGATGCGCCGCCGATGGCGATTCCGGCCTGCCCCGATTGGGCGTGGCTGCCGCCGCTTTGACCGACGGCAGCGGAGGCGCCGAGGACGATCGAATCCGCGCTGGATGCATTGGCGTTGTCGCCAAAGGCCATGGCATTTGCGGCGGTCGCCACGGCGCTGGAACCGAGCGCGACACTGTTGGTGGCGCTGGCCGTCGAGGCGAACCCAATGGCCATGGCGTTGCTCGAAAGCGCCGATGATTCGGAGCCGAGCGCGGTGGCATTGGCCGCATTGGCCGTCGCGCCGTAACCGACGGCGGTGGCGTAGGTTTCGCCCGTCCCGGTGGCGCCGGCCTCTGCCCCCGCGCCGAGCGCCGTGGTGTAGGCATTGGTGAAGCTGTTGGCGGAATTGCCGGCCGCGATGCCGCCCGCATAGGCCCCCACACCAAGCGCCGAGGAATTGGCGCCCGTTACGCTGCTCCCCGCGCCGACGGAGGTCGCGTTGGTCGCGTTGGCGATGGCGCCGCCCCCGAAAGCGCTGGCGGCCGTTCCGTTGGCGAGCGTGGCTTCGTCGACATCGATGACGCCATCGTGATTCCAGTCGTAACCGCCACCGATCGCGGAGCTGTAAGCGCCGCTGGCGGACGAGAAATAGCCGCTCGCGACGCTGTAAAAGCCGCCGGCGGAGGAAAAATAGCCGCTCGCCACGCCGTAGAAGCCCGTGGCGGAGGCGCCCTGACCGATCACCACGCTACCGGGGCCGCTCGCGCTGCTGAATTAACCCACGGCGTTCGAGGAGTCGCCACTGGCATCGGCCGATGTGCCGATTGCGGTTGTGTCGTTGTTGGAGGACGAACTGCCATAGCCCAGCGCGACACTTTCGTCCCCGGTGGCGCTCGCACCGGCGCCGGCGGCAAGGCCGTGCTCGGCGATGGCAGAGGCGCCGGCGCCGAGGGCGACCGTGTTCGAATCCGTGGCCGATGCGCCCTCGCCCACGGCAAGGCTATGTACCCCGGAAGCCGAACTGGAGGCGCCATAGGCGGCGGCGGAGTCGCCGCTGGCATGGCTCGAAAAGCCTGAGGCGATACTGCTTGCCCCTGCCGCGCTCGCATTAAAGCCGAAGGCTGATGCATGCTGGGCACTGGCGACGCTGGAATTGCCGAACGCGCTGCTGTCGCCGCCATTGGCTTGCGCACTGTAGCCGACCGCCGTGTCGTGGAAGGTGCTTCCGTCGGCGGCGCCGGCGCGGCTGAAGTCGCCGATGGCGACGGAGCCCGACCCATAGCCATGCGCGGCACTGGTGCTGTTGGAGTCGCCGCCGATGGCTATGGACCTATCGCCGGACGCCGTTGCATAGGCGCCGCCCGCGAAGCTGCTGGTGCCGGACGCGGTTGCATTGTCGCCGAAGGCGGACGCGTCGACGCCCGAGGCATTGGTGAAATAGCCATATGCCGAACTCTGACCGCCCTGCGCATAGGCATGGTAGCCGATCGCCGCGTCGTAAGGAGAACTGCCGTCGGACTTGCCTGCGATGCTATCCGCGCCGATGGAAATTCCAGCGGTTCCGTAGGTCAGGGCGCTGGAAGTCGTCGAGCCGTCGCCGGCGCCGATCGCCACCGAAATGTCGCCTTGCGCAGAGGCGCGGGCGCCCAGCGCGATCGCCTGATCTCCCGAAGCCGTGCCGTCATAGCCGTAAACGACGCTCTCAGTCCCGGAAGCTACCGAACTCGTGCCGCAGGCGATCGATCGCGTACCGCCCGCCGTTCCGCTGCCGCACGTGTCGCCAGCGGCTTCAGCCGGCGCGATCGATAAAAGAACGGCGGTGGAAGCCGCCGCTAGGAGCGATAGACGCAGCTTGATCATGACACCCCGGCACTTCTTCGTTCGGCTAATTGAGTTTCAAATAGGCGATGACGGCCTTGGCCAATTCGGCGATCGCGCGCTCTCCATCGCTCCGCGTCGGCGACAGGGGATTGATCACGATGTTGAACAGGAAGCCGTAGATGATCTGAGTGGCCACGCGGACCTCTAGATCCAGATCGCGGCCGGGTTCGCTACGATGTGCGCGTACGGCATTGCCGATCACACGGTCGAGATCGGCGCGTACACGCACCACGGCGATGAAGGCAGGCGGGAAGTGAACGCCGCGCTCGACCACGGCGCGAAAAAGGCCCCGGTGGGCGAAAAAGAGATCCGCCACCCCCGACACCAGTATCTGGATCAGTTCAACCGCGCCCATCCCCGCTCCAGGCACGGGCAGGGCCTGAACAAGAGCCTGCGCTTCCTCAGCAAAGCGCTCGACGATGCCGGCGAACAGCGCGCTCTTGTCTTTGAATCGGAAGTAGACCGAGCCAGTCGAGCAACCCGCCGCTTTGGCTATGTCGGCGATCCGGGCGCCTTCATAGCCCCTCTGGCTGAACGCCTCTTCCGCCGCAGCAATCAGCCGGTCACGCGTCTCGCGTGAACGTTCCTGCAATGCTGGCAAGGAGTTAGCAGGGCTTTCCTGCCTGCTGTCGTTGTCCCGCCTACCGGCCCGGTCAGTTAACTTGGGCATCGATACAATCTGAATCTGGATGCAGATTCAGATTTAAAGAGACGAAACAGTGGAGTCAACGACAATCGAAAGATTTATTCGTGGAGTCCTCCGTGCTTAGACGCTGAGACACCCGCGGAGCCGAAACGGTTCTCCGACCTTGGCGCCGTGCGCCCGTAGCCGCATCCGCACGCTTTGTTGATGGCCGAATGCACTTCCCATATGACCCGGCAAGACCTCGATCGAAGCGCGATGCGCGAGCCGCGCAGTGACGCTGGTTTCGGCGATAAGGATGCCATCGCCATCATCCGGAGCCATTTGGCCGGCTGATGCGGTCGCGTCCGCTGGCTCGCCCTCATCGGCCATTTCGACGATCAGACCGCCCGGAAGATATTCACCGAGGATGCGCGGGAGTTCGAATTGGCGGCAGCCACGAAGGCGAGCGCGATTCCGGTGTTGCCGCTGGTCGGCTCGACCAGCGTGGTTCGCTGCGGAGAAATCTCGCCTTCGCGCTCCAGCGCTTCGATCATCGCCACGCCAATGCGATCCTTGACGCTGGAGATCGGGTTGAAGAATTCGAGCTTGAGCAGGATCTCGGCTCCCACGCGCGCCTGTTTCGGCAATCGCGCCAGGCGCACCAGGGGCGTATTGCCGATTGTTTCGGTGATGGAATTGAACACACGGCCACGGCCAGGTTTCGGCAGGTCCGGCTTGCTGGTTTCAGACATGGTCAACCCCGATTGCGGCGGCGCGCGACCTTCTACATCAATCGCCCGTGGCGTGCGGATCGATCTCGCGGATGGGCAGATCCCAGTGGTTCAAGGTCAGTTCCCTTCATATTCGCGCCGGAAAATGCCGCGGCGCTGAAGCTCCGGCACGACCTCGTCCACGAACTCGTCCAGGCCTTGCCCACCGGAAGGATTTGGCCGGTCAGGTAGCCGTTCAGCATCAAATAAATATAAGCCGCAGCGGCTTCGGCAGGGGATGCAGCACGCGGCAAAGGTAGGCCGGCCGTAGCTGTCTCTATTCGTCCCGCGCTGCCCGGCCTATTCGTTATGAGCTCGGTCAGGGTCAGCCCCGGACAGACCGCGTTGATCCGCAGAGGCGCGAGGTCGACCGCCAGACCGCAAACCAGATGCTCGACGGCGCCCACCACGGCCGTTGGCAGCGGCGATCCCTTCGATGGGCGATGGGCGAGCATGCCGCTCGTCAGCGTAACCGAGCCGTTCGGCGCGATGATATGGCGGGCGTGCTTGATAATCGCAAGCGCCCCCCAGAAGCGCACTTCGAAGGCTTCTCGGGCCAAAGCGAGGTCAAGGTCTTCGGTCGAAGTGAACACCCTTCGATCGAACTCGCCCGCCGTGATCGCCAAATGATCGAATGGATCAAGACGACCCAGGAAGCCTGTGGTGCTCGCTTCGTCTTTAAGGTCGACAACATCGCCCGTCGCTCCGGGCAAGCGCTCAAGCGCCGAGCCGACGCTACTGGCCTTGCTGGACGCGATGACCAGAGCCGCTCCCAACTCGCGCGCCAGCAGAGCCACGGCGAAACCGATACCGGAGGTTCCCCCGATGACGACGACCCGCTTCCCCGCAAGCGACATCATTGGCTCCGTCATGGTTCGTCTCCTTCGAGACCGTCGCGGTGGATCCGTCCCTTGCGGGACGGGTCCACCGCGTTGCTGCATCAAAATTTTGCCCTCAAAGTAATGCCATACCTAGCAGGCGGGTTGTAGGAAACAGTCCTGCCGAGATAGGCCGTGACACCTGCGCCCGAGGGTGCTGCCAACAGCGCCTGCGAGGCGATGTTTTTCGCATCGAGAGCATTATTGGCGAAGACCGAGACATCATATCTGCCATCGTCCAGCAGTACGCCCGCTCGCAGATTGAGGTTCGATTCCCCCGGCACCTGCGTGTAGATCGACTGGGTTACGCCCGTGCTGTAGTCGCTTGTATAGGAATACTGCGCATAGCTGTAAAATTCCGCGTCAGGCCCGATCTGAAAATCCCAGGACGGGGTGACGGCCAAGGACAGCTTGGGCGAAAAGGGCGCCACCTGCCCGGTGGCGTTGACGGTCGCCACGCCGTTGTAGCTCAACTCCGCGGGGGCGGGCAGCGACAGCGCCTTCTGATAGATGGCGTCGTTATAGGCGCCGTCGAAGGTCACCCCAACGCCATCCCCCAGAACAGCCGTCGCGTCCCACTCGATGCCGCGCGCGCGGATATTGCCCGCATTGGTGGCGCCTCTGTACGAGGTGCCATTGGGCAGGAGATAGGAGATGGACGTCTGGAAGCCGTAGAGAACCTCGTTATAAGCCGTGATATTGAGCACCAGGCGATCATCGAACAGTTCGGATTTGACGCCGATTTCGTAATTGTCCGTGGTCGTCGGATTGACGGCGACCTGCGAAGCAATGGCCGAACCATTGTTGAGATCCAGGCCGCCGGCCTGGAATCCGTTACTGAACGCGACATAGGTCAATATGTCGGGCGTGATCTTGTAGGACAGGCTGGCCGAGCCGGAGACATTGCCGGACGATGTCGACGCGTTGAGAGGATAGCCCGAGGTCGCGACGCCGGCCGGATAGCCAGGTGTCGTGTAAACGACGCCGGGATTCCTGAAGACCGCGCCGATTGCGTTGTAGAACGTGTTCAGCTGGGCGTTCGTCACGCCGGCGGGAAGGGTCTGGGGGAGACGGCTTGTATCGACCGGGCTGCCGCCGCTCTTGCGATCATAGGTGTAGCGTAGGCCGCCGGTCAGATCGAACTGATCATCGATATGCCAGGTTGCCTGGCCATATACGGCCGCATCCTGATTCTGCACCGTTGTATTTTCGATGATCTGCGCGCCCGTCAGCTGCGAGGCGAAAGAAAGAGGAATGGGCGCAAAGGTGGCAGAAATAGGAGTACCAATTGCGGCTTTATAGGCATTGTACCAGGGAATCACATCGGCGCCGAACTGGTGGACTTGGTAGTGGTCCTTGAGCTTGGAATACCAGAGGAAAACACCGGTCTGCCACTCGATCGCCCCTCCGCTGTTGGAGGCCAGGCGCACTTCCTCGCTAAACTGATCGTCGCGGCTGATCGCCTCGTTGTCATAGATGTCGAGTGGCGAGGCGTCGCTGTCCTGCGGCGGATGGAAATCCCACATGCGCCAGGCGCTGATCGAGGTCAGGGTTGCCCAGTCGAGATTGTAGTCGGCCGTGACCGATACCCCGCCATTCGTCGTGTGCGTACGGTTATTGTTGTTGGTGATGTCGGCATCAGGATTGACCGCCGGAATCCAGTTCTGCACCCCGCCATAGCTTCTGAGGTTGCCCAATGCCGCCAGAGCCTTCGTAACAGTCGTCTGTTGTGCTGCGGTCGTATTGATTCCCCAGTTGCCGGGGCCAAAAAGTGTTGTGATTCCGCCGCCGGAGCTGAAGCCCGCCGAACTGTCGTTCTCGACGATCAGATCGCCGGTGATATTGATGCTCAGTTTGTCGCTGGCATTGATGAGGAATTGTTGGCGGACGCCCCAGCGCCCCGTGCCCCCCGTTACGGTCTGGTTGCTAGCGGTCGGGGCATAGATGCCTTCCTGCGCCGCCGCGTTCTTGAAGCTGACCTTGAAAGGCGTGGGCAGCCAGCCGTCGGCGCTGGTGCCATAGATCACGGTGCGATAGGCGATGTCGTCGGTGATGGGGCCTGTGAGGATCGCCTTGCCCTGGAAGAAACTGTAATTGCCGGACGACACCTCGAAACTTTCGCTCGGCGTGAAGCTGGGCTTGTTGGTGGTGATGTTCAGCGCGCCGGCCGCGGCGTTGCGTCCGAACAACGTGCCTTGTGGGCCGCGCAATATTTCGAAGCTGCCGACATCGACAAGATCCTGGAGCACCTGTCCCGGACGGGCCTGGTAGACTCCGTCGATATAGACGCCGATCGCGTTGTCGAGACCGTCGGCGGCGGTGGGAGCATAGCCGATGCCGCGTATCAGCACCGAGAAATTGCGCGGATTGCCGCCCGTCGAGTTCAAGCCCGGAGTCTGAGCGATAAGGCTCTGCAGATCGATCGTGCCCTTGCGTTCGAGTGTCTCGCCGCTGATCGCCTGCAGCGATATCGGAACATCCTGGCTGTTTTCCGCCCGGCGCCGAGCGGTCACGACGACCGTCTCAACAGTCTGCTCGCCGCCTAGCGGCGACAGGTTCGCTGCGACTCGCGTGGTGTCTGCTGCAGCAACTCGGGTCGTGCCGTTCGAATCGCTGTTCGGCGCATCGGCCGCCCAAGCGAAGGACGGTATAGCCAGAACCGCGGTCGTCCCGAGCAGAACCCGGAGAAAAATAGAACGCATAATCAGCACTCCCTCGAATGCAACGCTGCCGCGAAAATGCGGAGGGGCTCCCGTGAACAAGCATCGTGATCGGCTGAAGCCGCCGCGCGCTTGGTGCGCGCAATGACCGTCGATATGGCATCGCAGACGCCAACACCGCTTTACTTGCCCTTTGGCCCCCGCTCCGCATCCCCGCACAATTCATACTCTAGTAAATCGATATATATTGACTGCTATCGAGTCAATAGACGCTTTTCGTTTCGAGCTGTGCGGGCATCGCAGTGATCCTTGCATTTCTGGCATCTGCAGGCCGACACGCCGATATGACCGAAGTGGTATGCGTATCGTTCGCGCGAAGAGACACCGCAGCTGAACAACACTTTACTATATCTAGTTGATATAGTATCAGCGTCTGCTTCTTCCGCGAGAGGCGCGTTCCTCTGCCATGGCGTCATGATCCGCAAAACTGACCGCCGCAATCTTCTCAAAGCCGGCGTGCTGGGTGCCATGGCCCCGGCGGCCGCTCGCGCAGAGAACTTCATCACACCCGCCATGACGACGCCGGCAGCGCCGGGTGCGCCGTACGGCACGCCGGCTCCCGTAGAGGCCGACGTGAAACGGCTCGCGACGCCGCTGGCGCCGCAGATTTCGCCGGGCACCGCCTCGTCCCGCACGCCTTTGCACAAGCTGGACGGAATCATCACGCCCAGCGGGCTACACTATGAGCGGCACCATGCCGGTGTGCCGCAGATCGATCCCACCACCCATCGGCTTCTTCTGCACGGGCTGGTCGAGCGGCCGTTGGAATTTTCGGTTCCGGCGCTGCTGCGCTATCCCCGTGTCAGCCGCATCGCGTTCCTGGAGTGCGGCGGCAACAGCGGCGCCAACGCCGCCGCGGCGCCGCCCCAGACCTCGGTGGACCTGATCCACGGACTGGTCTCCTGCAGCGAATGGACCGGCGTACCGGTGGAGTTGTTGCTCGACGAAGCCGGGATTCACCCCGATGCCGCCTGGATCGTGGCGGAAGGCGGCGACGCGGCCTCCATGGCACGCAGCCTGCCGCTTAAACCTGTCTATGAGCAGGGCCTGCTGGCACTATTCCAGAATGGCGAACGCTTGCGTCCCGAGCAGGGCTATCCCGTGCGTCTTTTCATGCCGGGCTGGGAAGGCAATCTGAATATAAAGTGGCTGCAGCGCTTGAAGTTGGTGAAGGAGCCGGTCTTCACCCGCGAAGAGACTTCCAAATACACGCAGCTTCAGCGCGACGGCACCGCCCGCGAGTTCGATTTCATCATGCCGATCAAATCGGTGATCCTGTCGCCGTCGGTGGGAATGACGCTCGCGCCCGGCTATCAGCAGATCACCGGCCTGGCGTGGTCCGGCCATGGCGCCATACGCGGCGTGGAGATCACGGCCGATGGCGGGCGGCATTGGCAGAAGGCCGAACTGTCGAGCCCGGTGCTACCGCAAAGCCTCACCCGTTTCCGCCTGGAATGGGCCTGGGATGGCAAGCCCGTCCTGCTGCAAAGCCGGGCCGTCGATAGCGCCGGCAATCATCAGCCCAGCCACGCGGCATGGGCTGCGCGGTTCGCGCCCGGCCAAGGCTATCACTACAACGCCATCCAGAGCTGGCAGGTCGACGCCGATGGCAAGGTCCACAACGTCTATGCGTAGCGTGGTTCTTGCCCTTCTCCTGGTCCTCTTCTGCGGCACAGCCTTCGCCGCGCCGCCGCGTCCGCACCTCGGAGAGCCCGCCGATCCGGGCCGCATCGCGGCCTGGGACATTCTGCCGGGTCGCGATGGCAGCAATCTACCGCCGGGCCATGGCAGCGTCGCCGAAGGGCAAGCCATTTTCGCCGAGCGCTGCGCCATGTGCCATGGCGAGGCCGGCGCGGGTGGTCCGGCGGATCGCCTGACCGGCGGCGTCGGCTCGCTGACATCGCCCCATCCGTTACGCACCGTCGCCAGCTACTGGCCTTACGCCACAACGCTGTTCGGCTATATCCGCGCCGCCATGCCGATCAACCAGCCGCGCAGTCTGAGTGCCAACGACGCCTATGCGCTATGCGCCTATATCCTGTCGGTGGACAAAATCGTACCCGGCGACGCGGTGTTGGACGCGACCAATTTGGCGGCGGTGAAAATGCCCAACCGCGACGGCTTCCGGACCGTCTGGCCCCGCACACGCTGAGATCACCGCAACTCGAAGCCGAGATTGGCCAGCGCCTCGCGCATGCGGTCGCGTCCCGCCAGCGACTTGACGCTTCTCAATCGCGGTATGGTGCGGCCCAGCCAGCCGATCACATCCATGTTCTGCTCGCGCTGGAAATCGCTCATCTGGGCGTCATAGTGCAGCACCGCTTCGGGCTGTGGGGTCTTGTCATACTGTTCGCGATGCAGCACCGCGCGCTGCGGCAAGCGCGGCTTGACGCCGCTGGCCACCGTCGGGTCGGGATAGCCGACAGCCAGGCCGAACACCGCCATCACGCGCGGCGGCAATCCGAGTTCGGTGGCCACCAGTTCCGGCTTGTTGCGGATGGCGCCGACATAGACAGCACCCAATCCAAGCGATTCCAGCGCTACTACCGCATTCTGGGCGGCGAGTGCCGCGTCGATGATGCCGATGAAGAGCGTCTCCAGATAATCGATCGCTTCCAGTTTGATCTGACGCTCCGCCGCCACGCGCTCATTGCGAGACAGATCCGCCAGCCAGACCAGGAACAGGGGCGCCTGACGGACGAAAGCCTGGTTCCCGGCCAGTTCGCTGAGCCGCGCCTTGCGCGCGGCGTCTTCCACCGCCACCACGCTCCAGGTCTGCAGGTTTGAGGAACTGGCGGCGGATTGCGCGGCGGCCACCAGCGTCTCCGCCAATCCCTGCGGCAGGGCGGCAGAGGCGAAGTTGCGCACGGAACGGTGATTGACCAAGCCGGCGACAACATCGTTCCAGGGACCGGGGGCAGGACTGTCGGGATCGCGGTTGCGCGCCCAAAACAGGGATTCAGGGGCCTGGCTGATCATCGAAAAACTCCGGTTTCCATATCTTGCGACGCCGACGGCACCGTCTTGTTCAATCTCTATGAGATAGATAGACTTTAACACGGTAATCGGACCGGTGACAGGAACCGCCATGTCGATCGCGAGTGTTGACACCAAATTCGTATCTGCCGTTCCCGAACCCGCCGGCATTGCGGCATCCTCCCCGTTTGAGCCCAAGCCGGTGGCGCGGCGGCGGCGTTCGCTGCGGCTGGGCAAGCCCATCCGCTATGGCTGGACCTTCGGACCGATCCTGCTGCTGGCCGCCTGGATCATCGGCTCAGCCACCGGCGCGATCGACGAACGCTCGCTGCCTGCGCCCTGGACCGTGGTCAGCACCGCGCGCGACCTGATCGCGGACGGTCGCCTGCAGGATAATCTGCTGGTGTCGCTGCTGCGCGTGGCGCAGGGCTTCGGCATCGGCGTTGCCGCGGGCGTGCTGGTGGCGCTGGTTTCGGGCCTCAGCCGCCTCGGCGAATATCTCGTCGACGGCATCATCCAGATCAAGCGCGCCATTCCCACCCTGGCGCTGATCCCGTTGCTGATGCTGTATCTGGGCATCGGCGAATCCATGAAGGTGATCATCATCGCGATCACCGTCTTCATCCCGGTCTACATCAACGTTCATTCCTATCTGCGCGGTATCGACAGCCGATTCATCGAGCTGGCCGACTCGCTGGACCTCGGCTATCCCGGCTTCATCTGGCATGTCGTGCTGCCGGGCGCGCTTCCAGGCCTGCTGCTGGGCCTGCGCTTCGGCGTCACCGGCGCCTGGCTGGCGCTGGTCGTGGTCGAGCAGATCAACGCCACCAGCGGCATCGGCTACATGATCAACCTGGCCGGCAGCTATGGGCAGATCAACGTCGTGCTGGTGGGCCTGGTGGTCTATGCCGCGCTCGGCTTCGCCTCGGACGCGGTCGTCCGCCTCATTCAGAAAAGAGCCTTGTCATGGCAGCGCACCTTCGCGAATTGAATGCCTTTCCCACCGTGCGGGTCCGCGGCCTGACGCGCGGCTTCAGCGGCCGCGGTGTGCTCAACGGCCTGGACCTCGACATCCAAAAGGGCGAGTTCGTGGCCCTGCTGGGCCGCAGCGGCTCCGGCAAGAGTACGCTGCTGCGGGCGCTGGCGCAGTTCGACCACGGCGTCGCCGGCTCCGGGGAACTGGTGGTGCCGCAGAATGTCTCGGTGGTCTTCCAGGATGCGCGCCTGCTGCCCTGGAAGCGGGTGATCGACAATGTCACCCTGGGCCTGCAAGGGCCGGACGTAAAAAAGCGCGCCGTGCAGGCGCTGGAAGAGGTCGAACTTACCAGCCGCGCCTTTGCCTGGCCGAACCAGCTTTCCGGCGGCGAGCAGCAACGCGCCGCCCTGGCGCGCTCGCTGGTGCGCGCGCCCGACCTGCTGCTGGCCGACGAGCCTTTCAGCGCCCTGGATGCCCTGACGCGCTTGCGCATGCACGATCTGCTGCGTCGCCTGTGCCAGCGTCACCGCCCCGCCGTGCTGCTGGTCACCCATGATGTCGAGGAGGCCATCAAGCTGGCCGACCGGATCGTCGTGCTGGAGGAAGGCAAGCTGGTCACCGATTTCGCCGTCGATCCCCAGACGCGCAATGGCACGGGCCGGCGGGCTCTGCGCGCCAGATTGCTCGCCCAGATGGGCGTCTATGCCAGTCCCGAAGAGGCACTGGCCGCCATCTGAGCCGACAGCCTTCGCATCGATCATCCTTGAAGTGGAAAATATGAAATATCGTCAGTTGGGCCGTAGCGGCATCCAGGTTTCCCCGCTTTGCCTCGGCACCATGATGTTCGGCAACCAGACCGACGAAGCCGTGGCTGGACAGATTGCCGCCCGCGCTTTCGAGCAGGGCGTCAATTTCCTGGACACCGCCGACGTCTACAATGCCGGCAAATCGGAGGACGTGGTGGGCCGGCTGATCGCGCCCAACCGCGACAAGTGGATTCTGGCGACCAAATTCGCCGGCGGCCAAAGCGTCTGGCCCAACCAGAGCGGCGCCTCGCGCAAATATATCGTGCAGGCGGTCGAGGCCAGCCTGAAGCGCCTTCGCACCGACTATATTGACCTGGTCTATATCCACCGCGAGGATCGGGATGTGCGGGTGGAGGAACAAGTCGGCGCGCTGGGCGACCTGATCAAGGCCGGCAAGCTGCGCTATTACGGCCTTTCCAACCACCGCAGCTGGAAGATCGCCGAATTCTCGCATATCGCCGACGCGCTGGGCGTCGACCGTCCGGCCGCCAGCCAGCCGCTCTACAATTTGGCCAACCGCCAGATCGAGCAGGAACATCTCACCGCCTGCTTCCATTACGGTGTCGGCGTTGTGCCCTACAGCCCCCTGGCGCGCGGTGTGCTGACGGCCAAATACGATCCCGACAAAGCGCCCGATCCGGACAGCCGCGCCGGCCGCAAGGACGTACGCATGCAGCAGACCGAATACCGGCCGGAATCGCTGGAGCTGGCGCAGGCGATCAAGCGCCATGTCGAAACGCTCGGCATCACCCCCGGCCAGTTCGCCCTGGCCTGGGTGCTGAACAACAAGCTGATCACGTCGGCGATCACCGGGCCTCGCACCCTGGCGCAGTGGGAGGATTATGTCCCGGCCCTCGCCTACCGCTTCACAGCGGAGGATGAAGCGCTGATCGACCGCTTCGTCGCTACCGGCCATCCCTCGACGCCTGGCTACAACGATCCCGGCCACCCTTATCAGGGCCGCATCGTTGCCTGATCGGGCTAGGTTCGAAAAGAAAGTCCCGCGTCGCCGCCCGACCCTTTTATTGTCGCCTATCTATTTCCCGATCTTGGCGCCCAGCGCCTGCGCCGCAACGGACTCGAAGCGTCGGTCGAAGATCGTGCGCGCATCGAAGGGCTTCTGCCCCGTCTCCCGCGCCATGAAGTTGATGGTTTCCTGCTCGTCGCGGATGGCCTGGTCCCAGTTGGCAAGGAAGACGAACGCGCCGGTGCTGCTCACCAGATAGTCCGCATCGGCATGCGAAAGGCCCTGGTTCTTGATATAATAAGCGTCGATCCATTGCTCCCGGTGGGTATCCACCCAGTGCTGGGCCCGAATGTAAGCCTGCAGATACAGTTTAAGCGCCGCAGCCTTGGCCGGATCTTTCAGTGTATCGGTCCTCACCCACAGGTTGATCGGATTTTCCGGCACGCCCGCCGGCGTCAGGATTCTGGCGCCGTCCCGGCCGAAATCGTCGATGTAGTGCTTGGTGAAAACGGTGGCGCCGAGCGGCGCCGCATCGACAAGGTGCGATTTAAGCGCATTGACATAAACGTCGTTGCGGGAGGGCAGCGGCACCAGCGTCACCTGATCCTTGGCGATGCCATAGCGGCTGAGGGTGCGCAAAACCACCGAGCCCTGGGCCTGGCCGGCGCTGTAGGCAATACGCTTGCCGCGCAGGTCGGCCGGCGTGCGGATGTTCGCGCCCGGTGCGATGCCGAACGACACGCCGCTTGTGCCGCCGCGCCGTCCCGCCACCGCGACGATCCGCACATCGAAACCGATGAAAGTCTCATGGATCGCCGGGATGTCGTTGCCCAAACCCACATCCAGCGCGTTTGCGCGGAAGGCATCCAGCACCGCCGGGCCGCCGCTGAACGTGGTGAAGACCACCTTGAAGGGCAGCCTCTGCAACTCGCCCGAGAGCCTGAACGCGGTCTCCAGCGTGGGACCGCCCACCACCAGCGTGGTGCCGGGAGGAACCTTGTCGGGCAGCGGCGCATTGAGCGGCAAGTCCGCCGCGCTAACGCCCGGCGCGACCAGCAGGACCGCCATAACGGCGGCAACGATCGTCGAAACGCGCAAGCCCATTTCCATCGCCTTGTGGATGTATACTACATCGATATGGTTTTACCCTGCCCGCGCAACGACTGTCAGTCGCGTAACAGCGGAAGCAGCTGATCGCCCTGTCGCTTGATCTCGTTCAAGTAGGGGGTGTCCGACAGCACGAAATGGGAAATGCCCAGGTCGCGGTATTTCTTCAACGACCTTGCGACATCCGCCGCCGAGCCGACCAGCCAGGTCGTACCCGCGCCGCCGCCGCCGAACCTGCCCGGCGCGGTGTAGAGATTGTCGTCCAGAACGTCGCCCCGCGCCTGCAGATTCAGCAGCCGCTGCTGGCCCACCGCGACCGAGCGACGGTGATAGTCGAAGCCATCCTCCGTCTTCTTGGCCATCTCGGCGACCCTTGCTTCCGCATCGGCCCAAGCCTGCTCGGCGGTGTCGCGCACGAAGGTTGTGATCCGCAAGCCGAATTCCAGCGGCGGCAAATCGCGGTCCAGCTGCTTGCTCAACGCCTTGAGGCGCTCGATGCGCTCGCGCACCCCGTCCAGCGGCTCGCCCCAGAAGAGTTGGACATCGGATTCCGTCGCCGACACCCGTTCGGCCGCTTCCGACGCGCCGCCGAAATAAAGCCTGGGATGCTTGCGGTCTCCTCGCGCGGGAAGGCGCGGCTGGACGGTGGAGTCGGTTACCTGGAAGTGCTCGCCCGCAAAGGTGACATTCTCCTCGGTCCAGAGCCGGCGGATCAGCCGCATGAATTCCTTGGTCCGGGCATAGCGGTGCGCCTGGTCGCCTTCACTGTCGCCATAGGCCGCCAAATTGTCCTTGCCCGAAACGATGTTGATGCGCACGCGGCCGCCCGAAAGATGATCGAGGGTGGCCGCGGCGGAGGCGAAGTTGGCCGGTCGCCAGTATCCCGGACGGATGGCAATCAAGGGCTCGAAGCTGGTCGTCCGCGCGGTGAGCGCGGTCGCAACGGTAAAGGTGTCAGGCCGTCCCCAGCCGGTGCCGATCAGCGCGCCTTTCCAGCCATGATCTTCCAGCGCCCTCGCGTGGCGGGTGAGGGTATCCAGGCTGTTATGGCCTTCGCCGGCCGAATCGCCGCGATGCCCAGGTATGATTTGATTGGGAATGTACCAGAGGAATTCCGCCGCATCGCTCATGGAAGGCTCGCACACCTGGAGTTCACATTATATAGTAATATGGTATGGTATGAATCATTGTGTGTTGCAAGCCCATTCGGAGCCGATGCAATTGGGCTGGAACTAGCCTCGTGTCGCTTCTGCGTCAGCGCGCTATCCAATATTGGTAACGCTATGCAGCCGGAGTCCGCGGTGACCGATGCTAATCCCGGCGACCCGCAGGGCCAGCCGGAGATATCGACCTGCACTAAACGATGAACCCGGCGCTCGGGCAGAAGCAGATAGCAGCGGTTCAGGCTTTAAGGCCCGAGCCGCTCGGCTACCTGCCAGACTCCATCCGACTTGTTCCCCCTAAGGGGCCATCCGCGTAGGGATCGAAGGGGCTCACCACCGGTGATAGGAATAGTGCCAAGGCCCCGCATGCCAGCCCGGGCGCCAGTAGACGGGATGATACCAGTACCAGTAGCGATAGGGCCGGTAGATCCAATGTCCATCGACCCACACCCAGGGCTGATACCAGGCCGGACCGTAAACCACGTCGGGACCGTAATAGATCGGGCCATCATAGTAGAAGGCCGGCGAACCGGCGCGCACGACATATCCGGGCGGACAGGCCGTGCTCGCATTTCCGACCGCAGCGCCGGCGACCGCACCAACCGCGCCGCCTGCGAGAGCTCCGGCCGCATGCCCGTGACTGGCACCTGCGCCAAGGGCAGCTCCGAGGACACCGCCGATGATGGCGCCCGCCGCGGTATTGCTATTGCGTTCATCGACACAATTCTGCGCGGCCCAGTGCGAATAATGATCGGCATAGTCGCGATCATAGCGCTGAGCGCGATCGTCATATGCCGATCCCGAGGTTTCGGCACCAGACGGCGGCGGCGCATATTGCCCGGAAGGAGGCGCCGCATTCGTCACCGCGGCGTTGCTGGGCGGGTTTGAAACTGCGGCTATGGCCACGCTCGGCACGGTGGCGAGCGCAAGGCATGAGGCCAGAAGCCGGGAGGCGATTCTGTTTCGCGTGGGTCTCATCTCTTTCTCCATTTCGACACGTTCAGGTTTGCGGACTTGTGTCCGTGGCTTTCGTGCATGAAAAGCCTGCGTAGTTTTCGCGCCGACCGCTTGAGAGCCGGTCGACGGTCACGGCGCCGGTCTTTCCGTCGAGCACAAACTCCAGCGTGCCCAGAGCGTGCGGCATCGCCCATTTGAGCGCGCCGTTCGCCTGCTGCGCGGGAAGCGTGTAAATCCCCTGCGGGGCGATGAACGAACTCGGCGTCGGCTCCAGCGTTACGGTGGAGTTCTGGACATCGGTGCGCAGATGAAACGCCGGTTCGTTCAGGATCGTATCCTTGCACTCGAGCGCTTCCGCCTTCGCAGGTGAAACGGTGGCGACGGTTACGAAAAGAAGCACCGCCGCGCCGGTGATCAGCTTGTCCGCCGATGCGCACATCGTCTGCTCCTGGGCTGGATCACGCTTGCAGAGGCTGCGCTGTCGCGGACCGTAAGGGCGAGGCGCGGTCCCTGCGGGGCAGCGGCACGACCGTTGAAGTCCCGCGGGATGCGCGCGCCTCGTCTTGCAGGAAGGTCTGGCGATCCAACTCTGCCAGTGCATCCATGACAGCCGAGAACGTCACCGGAAAGGTCGTACCCGGCAGCATTCGCAAGGTCGGGAATGAGGGGACGGCACAGGCGTCCGAGGCCCACTCGCAGAGAATGGCGCGCTTTTCTTCCGTGCTGAGAGATGGATCGTCGGTCACCTCTTGCGGGAAGGCGAAGTGGCGCTTCGGCACGATAGCGCCGTCGTGAAGAATCTTGTTCAAAATGTCCATCTTCATGGCATTGCTCCCACGGCTCCTCCAGGGCCGTCTATTGAACGACGAAGGCCCGGCCCAGCGAGGCCGGGCCTTCGACAGGTTTAGAAGTCCATATCGCCCATGCCAGCCGGCGCGGGCGCCTTGTCCCGCTTCGGCTTCTCGGCGATCAGGGCCTCGGTGGTGATGAGCAGGGACGCAACCGAGGCCGCATCCTGCAGCGCGGTGCGCACCACCTTCGCCGGATCGATGATGCCGGCACGGACCAGGTCCTGATACTCGCCGGTCGCAGCGTTGTAGCCCCAGCTGTAGTCGCTCTTCTCCAGGAGCTTGCCGACCACGACCGAGCCGTCGGCACCGGCGTTCTGCGCGATCTGGCGCGCCGGCACCTGGATGGCACGGCGCACGATCTCGACACCGGCACGCTGGTCCTCATTCTCGGGCTTGAGGCCTTCGAGCGCCTTCAGCGCGCGCAGCAGCGCGATGCCACCGCCGGGCAGGATGCCTTCCTCGACCGCCGCACGGGTCGCATGCAGCGCGTCATCGACGCGGTCCTTTTTCTCCTTCACCTCGACTTCGGTCGCGCCGCCGACGCGGATCACCGCCACGCCGCCGGAGAGCTTGGCCAGCCGCTCCTGCAGCTTCTCGCGGTCGTAGTCGGAGGTCGTCTCCTCGATCTGGCCGCGGATCTGCTTGATGCGGGCCTCGATCTCCGCCTTCTTGCCGGCGCCATCGACGATCGTGGTGTTGTCCTTGTCGATCGCGACCTTCTTGGCGTGGCCGAGCATAGCGAGGGTGACGTTCTCGAGCTTGATGCCGAGATCCTCGGAGATCGCCGTGCCACCGGTCAGGATCGCGATGTCCTCCAGCATGGCCTTGCGGCGGTCGCCAAAGCCAGGCGCCTTGACCGCCGCAACCTTGAGGCCACCGCGCAGCTTGTTGACGACCAGCGTAGCCAGCGCCTCGCCCTCGACCTCTTCCGCAATGATGAGCAGGGGCTTGCCCGACTGCACGACGGCTTCCAGCACCGGCAGGATCGCCTGCAGGTTGGACAGCTTCTTCTCGTGGATCAGCACATAGGGCTCTTCGAGCTCGACGCGCATCTTGTCGGCATTGGTGATGAAATAAGGCGAGACATAGCCGCGGTCGAACTGCATGCCCTCGACCACTTCGAGCTCGGTCTGCAGGCTCTTGGCCTCTTCGACAGTGATGACACCTTCATTGCCGACCTTCGCCATTGCGTCAGCCAGGAAGCGGCCTATCTCGTGGTCGCCATTGGCCGAGATGGTGCCGACCTGGGCGATCTCGTCATTCGCGCTGACCTTCTTGGCGTGGCTCTTGAGGTCTTTCACGACGGCCTCGACGGCGAGGTCGATGCCGCGCTTCAGGTCCATCGGATTCATGCCGGCGGCCACGGATTTGGTGCCTTCGCGCACGATCGCCTGGGCCAGAACCGTCGCGGTGGTGGTGCCGTCGCCGGCCAGATCGTTGGTCTTGCTCGCGACTTCGCGCACCATCTGGGCGCCCATGTTCTCGAACTTGTCTTCGAGCTCCACTTCCTTGGCGACCGTCACGCCATCCTTGGTGATGCGCGGCGCGCCGAACGACTTCTCGATGACGACATTGCGGCCCTTGGGACCCAGCGTCACCTTCACGGCGTTTGCCAGAATATCGACGCCGCGCAGCATCTTCTCGCGCGCGTCGGTTGAGAATTTGACTTCCTTCGCAGCCATTTGCCTCTCACTCCTTTCCTAGGCTCAAACAGCTTGGAGGCCCCGATCAGGCGGCCTTTTTGAACGACGCGACCTTCTCGATCACGCCCATGATGTCGGTCTCCTTCATGATCAACAGCTCCTGACCGTCGATCTTGACCTCGGTGCCCGACCATTTGCCGAACAGCACCCGGTCGCCGGGCTTGAGCTCGGTCGCGATCAGCTCGCCCCGGTCGTTGCGCGCGCCGGGACCGACGGAGACGACTTCGCCCTCCTGCGGCTTTTCCTGCGCGGTGTCAGGGATGATGATGCCGCCGGCCGTCTTCTGATCGGCCTCGATGCGGCGCACAACCACGCGGTCGTGCAAGGGACGGAAATGCATGCAGTTCCTCCAATTGCAAAACAACGGTGTCCAGAGCCCGGCTCCGCGCCGGACGATTGTCGATTTAGAAAACGTGCTGGCAGGTTCAAGAGGGGAGTGCCAAAAAATTCTGCCGGCACTAACCTAATAATTACAATAAGTTAACTTGGGGGGGTATGGCACCTGGAACGGACAGGCCGGACGTTCGACGTTTGCCTTCGTTCCACCTCGGAGCCGGCGGACTTGACCGCCGAATTGGCGGCGGTTCACCCGCTGTCGCAGGCAAATTCGCGGAACGGGTGGCACGCGAACGGACTGGCGTGCCACCCGACGCGGACGTCAGTCGCGATTGATCGCGATGCGCTTGACGCTGCTCTGCGCCTCTGGCCGTTTCGGGAGCGTGATCGTCAGCACGCCCTTGTTGAACGCGGCCCTCACCTTATCGGCATCGACATCCGACCCCAGCGGGATCGCGCGGGCGAACTGCCCGTGCCAGCGCTCGCTGTAAACGGCGCCGTTGCTCTCGTGTTTCTTCTCGCCCTTGAGCGTCAGAATGCCGTCGCGCAACGTGATGTCGATGTCCTTCTCGTCGAGCCCGGGAAGCTCGGCCACGACCGTCACCTCCTTGTCCCCGTCGCTGACCTCGACGCTCGGCCAGCCTGCCGACCAGCCGCGCGCCAGCGGCGCGTCGAAGTCGCGGAAAAAATCGTCGAACAGCCGGTTGACCTGCCGGTGCAGCGACAGGAACGGGCTGGGCTCGTCGGTGGAACGGTTGGCGGGCAACGCGGTTTCGCGTGCCCAGGGAATGAGACTGCGCATGTTCATGGTCTTCTCCTTCATTGATGAGCGGGCGGCGCGCTCCGCGACGCCCGCCGATTTCGTCTTGCTGGTCCCGGTCAGGCCGCGCGCTTCGCAGCCGAAGCATTGGTCTCGCCGCCGATCGCTATGCGCCGCGGTTTCATCGCCTCGGGCAACTGGCGGTCGAGCTCGATGGTCAGCAATCCGTTGGCCAGTCTGGCCTCGCGAACCTGGACGTAGTCGGCGAGACCGAAATGCCGCGTGAAGGGCTGCCCGGCGATCCCCTGATGGAGGAACGTACCGCGCTTCGGTGTCTCGTCTTTCTGTCCGGTAACGATCAGCCGATTCTGCTCCTGCGTGACGGTCAGCTCGCTGTCGGCGAAACCGGCTACGGCCAGCACGATGCGGTAGCGGTCGTCCCCGGTCTTTTCGATATTGTAGGGTGGATAGCTGTCGCCAGGATCGCCCAGATTGCTGCGCAGCAAGTCGAGCATGCGCTCGAAGCCGATCGCCGACCGGCCGAAATTGGTGATGTCGATCGTGTCTCTCATAGCCACATCCTCCTTTCGAGCAACACGGATACGAGTTTCGTCCTGGAATAAGAACTATCCGGACCCACGACGGGCGTCCGGCGGGATTCGATCTAGAAGTCCGGCCGATCTCTTCAAGGTCTTTGCCTCAGGAAAATTTCTGCGCCTGACATGAAGACTTCGGCGCTCTGACGCGTTGTTTTCGATTCGTCCGGCCTCCGTCGTCGACAGCGAACCCTTCAAAAATTTCACGGCAGAACAGACGCTCGGATCTTGAAGGTCCGATTTCCCGCGCTAGATTTCCGGCCGTCTGAAACCCACGGCCAGGGAGACAGCCATGAAATCATTCCTTCCCGTCGTGGCGGCCGGTGCGGGCACGCTGCTGCTAGCAGGGTCGGTTGCTTTGGCCGCCAGCCGCCCCGCCGTCCACGACATCACGATCCCATTGCCCGGTGGCGGCGTGGAGCATGTCCAGTACACGGGCGATGTCGCGCCGAAGATCGTCTTCGATGCGCATCCGTTCTTCTGGACGGTCCCGGCGAACCGGACCCGGCCCTTTGCAGACTTCGAGGCGCTGGATGCGGCCATGGACCGGCAGATGGATGCGATGCTGCGTCAGGTGCAAGCGCTGCAAGCCCCGAACGGTGGTCTGAACGACGCGGCGCGCCGCGCCCTGCCGCCGGGCACCAGCAGCTCTAGCTGGATCGTAACCACGAACGGCGCGCGCTCCTGCGTCCGAACGATCCAGATCCGTGCGCCCGAAACCGGCGGCAAGCCGCAGGTCGTTTCGCAGACCAGCGGCGATTGCGGCGACCCCGCGGCCCCTGCCGCGGCGAGGCCGATCCAGGCAAGGTGGAGCGCCGCTCCGGAGCCAAAGGGCCGGTCAGCACTTTGACGCGCGAAGCGGGCCGCTCGCCGGCCCGCTTCGCTCTCTACTAGGGAAAGGGAAAAAACCGGGAGGCTGCGATGTTCGACGATGGCAAAGATACAAATCCAATGCCGCCCTGCCGGCCCTATACCGGCGACGATGAACTCGATCGGCTGCTGACGCCGGCGCGGTATTTCCGCCGCCCGAAGGATGTCCTGGCGGACGCGACGCTTTCGCTGTCGGAGAAGCGCGCGATCCTTTCATCCTGGGCCTCTGATGCCTGTTCAGTCGAGTGCCGTCCTGACCTTCGCCTCGCACCGGGCGCCAAGACGCCGGTGTCGTTCGACGACATCGTGGACGTGCTGCAGCGTCTCGACGGCATCCCGGACGATAAGCTCTGCGTGATGATTGACCGGCAGCGGCGCGGCGGCAGCCACAGCGCATCGGCATAATGCGCCGCGATGGATATTTCGCTCAGCCTTTGGTCGGCCTTCGTGACCCTTTTCGTCACCATCGGCCCGATCGAGACCGCGGCGGTGTTCGCCAGCCTCACGACCGGCGTGCACCGATCGCGCCGCACGAGCCTCGCCGCACGCTCGGTCAGCATTGCCGGCGTCATGCTGCTGCTCTTCGCGCTTGGAGGCAATCTGCTGCTCGGCCTTCTGCATGTCACACTCCCGGCCTTCCAGATAGCGGGCGGCATTCTGCTTTTTTTGCAGGCCCTGACGCTGACCTTTGCGAGTCCCGGCCTGTCGTCCATCAGCGAAGGCGAGCATCGCGAGGCCGAACGTCCGGGCGACATTGCCGTGCTGCCGCTGGCCTTTCCGATGATCGCGGGTCCTGGAAGCCTCTCGGCCGTCGTGCTTCTGATGAGCCGTCTGGAGCGCTGGTCGGACGAGCTTGCGGTGCTCGTGATCCTCGCCGTTTGCCTGGCGCTCACTTTCGTCGCCATGCTTCTCGCGGACGTGCTTCAGCGTTGTCTTGGCCAGACCGGTTCGGACGTCGTCGGACGCATTTCCGGCGTCCTGCTGGCCGCCCTGGCTGTTCAGTTCGTGCTCGATGGTCTGCGTCAAAGCGGTCTTGTCCATTGAACCGTCGTTTCCGCTAAGTCTTGATGGGGCGAGCCCGATATCCTCGAACTTCGGCGCCTTTCATCCACATGTCGGGCGAAGATCGCGTCTCGATACTGCTTTTCCGATCTCTGCACCGATTTCGGCGCTTGCGGTGATGCCTTGCACGAAGGGCCGATCGTGCATCAGGTAGGGCAGCGCCGAAGGCATTGGGGCCCCCGCGCGACAGCCGGCCCCGGCAATGTATAAGCGTCATCGATATTTGGAACGTCACCGCCGGCCGCCCGCAACTGCGCGCACAATGTCGGAAACGGCAAGTCCTTCGTCTCAAGCGGCTTCTGCCCGCGCGCGTCGATGAATATTCGAAAGCGATGGACGGAATTCCCGGCGGCGATCGAAGTGCCGTGTTCGTTCACATCCATTTCACAATCCGGTCCCAGTTCCAGCACGCGGATCACGCCTGCTTCGCGCAGCGCCAGCAGTCTGCGGATCGCGGATGGGACCGCTGCGTAATTGTCGACGAAGACCCGGCTAAGCCCGGTATCGAAACGGTTCCGATCCCCGTCGGTCAGGTGCGGCACGATATCCTGCACGACCTCATGGAGGCGCAGGATCGCATAGCGCCAGAGCGTGTGCCGTTCGCGCTTGTTCCGCTCGACCTCTTTCAGATTCATGCTGACTGCCGGCACGAGCATCGACCATTGTGTCTCAACCGCCGTTGTCGCAGACACCGCAGTCGGCATCCAAGCCCACTTCGATTTGTAACGTTGTATGTTCGATGCCGAATGCGTGGCGCAATTCCTTGGCGATGTCGACGGTGAAGGAATCGCCGGGGTGTCCTGCCGGCACGACCAGATGGCAGGTCAATGCCGTTTCGGTCGTACTCATCGGCCAGATATGCAGGTCGTGAATGCGCACGACGCCGGGTAGCGTGCCGAGATAGGCGCGCACCTTCTCGGGGTCGATGCCGCTCGGAACGCCGGCGAGCGCCATGCTCACGGAATCGCGCAGCAGTCGCCACGTTCCCCAGAAGATGATGACGACCACGACAAGCGTCATGGCGGGGTCTAGCCAAAGCCATCCCGTAAGGACGATGAGACCGCCTGCGACCAGCACGCCAAACGACACCACCGCATCGGACAGCATATGAAGGAATGCGCCACGGACGTTGATGTCGCCTTTGCTACCAGATGCGAATAGCCACGCGGAAAGGCCATTAATAACGATGCCCGCCGCAGCGACGATCATGACGATTTCGCCCTGCACCGGAGCGGGGTTGGAGAGGCGCTGGATCGCTTCCCAGGCAATGCCGCCCAGCACCACCAGCAAAAACACGGCGTTGAAAAGCGCGGCGATGATGGAGGAACCGCGCAAACCGTAGGTGTAGCGTGCGGTTGCCGCCCGCCGGGCGAGACCGGCTGCGCCCCATGCGATAATCAGGCTCAATACGTCGCTGAGATTGTGCCCCGCATCGGCCAGCAACGCGGTCGAGTGAGCAATGATGCCATAGGTTGCTTGCAAAACGACGATACCAACATTCAACAGCGTCCCGAGCAGGAACGCCGTGCTGAAATCCTTCGGCGGCGCATGATGATGACCGTGGTCGTGGTGATGGTCGTGGTTTTCAGCCATTGCACCTCATTTTTCGGCTATGGGCTCCGCATGTTGCTTTTCGAGGCACCGCGAACGGCTGTGGCCGACCAATACTTCGATGATGCGGCAGTCCTGCACGCGCCCGTGTTTTGTGCGGCAGATCATGCGATGCAGCTCTCCATATATAAGCCGTTCTATAAATGCGGCGGCAATTGGGCAACTTATCTTTCACCTTGACCCTCCAGCGGCTTTAGGATTTAGGTTCGAGCGCCATGCACTCTGCCGCTTCGTCCCTCATGCGCAGTCTTTCGGACCGTTTGTCCGTGCGGGTGCTTGCGCTGTTCGGGATGCTGCTGGTGCTGCTGCTGGCGGCGCATGCCACGCAATGCACCGATGAGACCGACAATCACAGCGTCGTCCGGGCGACGCGCAGCGCCGAACGGCTCGTCGACCTCGTCGCCGTGCACCCGGAACCGGAGACCGATGCAGCCGTGGGCGGCGACGGCAAGTCCCACATCGATGCGGCGCTCGCCGTTGTCACGCTGCTGGCGTTGGCGATCTGCGCCGCGCTCTTCCGGCGCGCCGATGGCGCACCGCTGCTGATGGTTGCCGCACGCAACACCGCGCTGGCGCACCGCAAAGTCACCGTCCTTCTGATCTGACTGCCGTTTGGATGAAGTTCGTCGGGGGCGCTTCTGCGCGCTCTCCGTCATTCATCGGCGCGATCAGTCCTCGCTGACGCGCAGCAACGGCACACCATGAACCGCAAACCACAACGCAGGTCTCTGACCTGCTTCATTCAAGGCGCAGCGCTTGGCGCATTGCTATGTGTCGTGCTGCCGTCGTCGGCCGACGCGGCGGCTCCGCAAGGCCCCGGCGCTCCGGCCCTGACCATCCGCGAAGCGGTGCAGCGCGCACTCGCCGCGTCACCGCGTCTCGATGCGGTGCGGGCCGGTATCGGGGCGGCGGCAGGCACGGAATTGCAGACCCATCTGTTGCCCAATCCCGAGCTCTCGGTCGAGGCGGAGAACATCATCGGCACCGGCCCCTATCGCGGTCTGTCCGGTTCGGAGTTCACCTACGGTGTGGCGCAACTCATCGAACTCGGCGGCAAGCGCGAAGCGCGCCAGCAGGCAGCCGCCGCCAATCGCCGTGCAGCGGAAACCGAACTCAGCGCCGCGCAACTCGACCTCGTGCGCGATGTCACGCTGGCCTACATGGATGTCGTTGCCGCCGAAGAGAATGTTCGGCTGGCAAAGAACCTTGAAGGTACGGCGCGCAGCGTTTTTGCCGATGTGTCGCGTCGCGTCGCCGCCGCGCGCGATCCGCTGTTTCAACGCAGCCGCGCCGAGGTGGCGCTGACCAACGCGACCATTGCCCGCGCGCGTGCCGAAGCGGCGTTGCTGACGGCGCGGCAGAAGCTCGGCCGCTATTGGGGCGAGCCCATCGTCGCGGAACCGCTGGCAGGCAATGTGTTCTTCATCGCGGAGGCACCGGAGGCGCTGGCCGACTATGAGGCCGAGCTGAAGGACGCGCCGGACCTTGCGCGGTTCGCGCGCTTGCGCGAAGCGCGCGAGGCCGATCTCGCGCTTGCGCGCGCCGGCGCGGCGCCGGATGTGCGGGCCAGCCTCGGCGTTCGCCAATTCGCAGGACGCGACGCCGCGCTTGTGGCGGGCGTCTCGATCCCGATACCGGTCTTTAATCAGAACGAGGGCGAGATCGCGCGCGCAGGGGCGGAAGTCACGCGCATTTCGAGCGAGCGGCGGCAGGTCGAACTGGAACGCTCGCAACAGCTCGTGGATGCATGGGGCCGCTGGAAGAGCGCCTTTGCCGAGATCAAATCTCTGAAAGACGCCGCACTGCCGCAAGCGCAACGCGCCTTCACGCTGGCGTTGGCCGGCTACCGCGTCGGCGGATTTCAGTATCTCGATGTGCTGGACACCCAGCGCGCGCTGTTCGAGACGCGCGGCGCGCTCAACGCGGCCCTGACGCGGCTGCATGCAGCGCGCACCGAAGTAGAGCGCCTGACGGCGCATGGTTCCTCCGACATTGCAGGTTCGCCATGAATATATTTCGCGCATACAGACCGTGGGTCTGGCTCACGGTCGCCGCTATCGCGGCACTGATCGTGTTGCTGGTGGTAGTGCGTCCTTGGCGCGAGGACGCGGCCACCACCGAGCAAGCCGCGCCCGTGCAAGTACAGCCGAACGAAGTGGCGATGAGCGCCGATACGGCGCGCGACTCCGGCATTGCCATCGAGACGGCCGGTCCCGCCGCCATCGGCGAGACGGTCACCCTCTACGGCACGATCAAGCCCAATGCCGAGCGCGAACAGGAATTGCGCGCGCGCTATCCCGGCGTGGTCCGGCTGGTCAACAAGCGGCCCGGCGAGACGGTGGCGCGTGGTGAAACGCTGGTCACCGTGGAATCGAATGAGAGTTTGCAGACCTACGGCATTGCGTCGCCGATAGCGGGCAGCGTCCTCGAACGTCACGCGAACCCCGGAGAATCGGTCGGCAGCGACACGGTGCTGATGAAGGTCGCCGATCTCGGCACGGTGTGGGCCGAGTTTGCGGTGTTCGCGCACGACCTTGGCCGGGTGCGGCCGGGTCTTAACGTGCGGGTCAGCGGCTCGGACACCGGACAGGTGGCGCACAGCACGATTGCCTATGTTGCGCCGGCCGGCAGCGCCGACAGTCAAACGGTGGCGGCCCGCGCGGTTCTCGACAATGCCGACGGCCGCTGGGTGGCCAGGCAATTCGCCACGGCGGACGTCGTGCTCTCCGAGGTGCAGGCCTCGGTCGCCGTCAATCCTGCCGCCCTTCAGAACGTCCACGGCAAAGTGGTGGTGTTTGTGCGGACCGCGCAAGGCTTTCAGGCGCGCGGGGTGACGATCGGAAAACGGTCGGGCGATGCGGTGGAAGTGACGCAAGGCCTGCGCGCCGGCGAGCGCTACGCGTCGGCCAACAGTTACATCATCAAGGCCGACCTCCTCAAAGGCGAAGCGGAGGAGGAATAGTGATCGACCGCATCATAAAAGGCGCCATCGTCTATCGCTGGCTGGTCATGGCGGCGGTGCTGGGCTTCGTGGCCTTCGGCATCTACGAATACCGGCGGCTTGCCATCGACGCCGTGCCGGACATCACCAATACGCAGGTGCAGATCAATACGACGGCGCCGGGCTATTCCCCGGCCGAAGTCGAGCAGCGCGTGACCTTCCTTATCGAGACGGCGATGGCGGGCATACCGCATTTGAGCTACACGCGCTCGACCTCGGCCTATGCGCTGTCGCAAGTCACCATCGTCTTCGAGGACGGCACCGACGTTTATTTCACGCACCAGCTCGTCAATGAGCGGTTACAAGAAGTGCGCAGCCAGCTTCCTGCGGGTGTCGAGCCCGAGATCGGCCCGGTTTCCACCGGCCTCGGCGAAATCTATCTCTACACCGTCAATGCCAAGGCCGACGCGCGGAAGCCGGACGGCGCGGCATATACGCCGACGGATCTGCGCGCCATCCAAGACTGGATTATCCGGCCGCAATTGCGGCAGGTGGCGGGCCTCTCCGAAGTGAACTCGATCGGCGGTTACGCCAAGCAATATCAGGTCGCACCGGACCCGGCGCGACTGCTTGCCTTCAAGGTTACGCTGTCGGATCTGATCGCGGCGCTGCAAGCCAACAACCTCAATGTCGGCGCGGGCTATATCGAGCGCAATGGCGAGCAATATCTCGTGCGCGTGCCCGGCCAGCTTGCCGACGAAGAGGCCATCCGCCATGCGGTCATCGCCACGCGCGATAACGCGCCGATCACGGTTAGCGATGTGGCCACGGTCGGCATCGGCCGGGAATTGCGCACGGGCGCCGCGACGCAGGACGATCACGAGACGGTGCTCGGCACGGCGATGATGCTCATCGGCGAGAATAGCCGCGTGGTGAGCGATCGGGTCGCCGCACGACTCGCCGACATCAACAAGCGCCTGCCGCCCGGCGTGACGGCGACACCGATCTATGACCGCACCGTGCTGGTCAACAAGACCATCGAAACGGTGCAGAAGAACCTGCTGGAAGGCGCGGTGCTGGTCATCGTCGTGCTGTTCCTGTTTCTGGGCAATCTGCGTGCCGCCTTGCTGTCCGCCGCCGTCATTCCGCTTTCGCTGTTCGCGACGTTCACCGCGATGGTGGAGGGCGGGGTCAGCGGCAATCTGATGAGCCTCGGCGCGCTGGATTTCGGGCTGATCGTCGATGGGGCCCTCATCATCGTCGAGAACTGCATGTTCCGGCTGGCACACGCGCAGCACGCGCACGACCGGCTGCTGACCAAGGCCGAGCGCTTCGACACGGTATTCCATGCCACGCGGGAGGTGTTCCGCCCCAGCCTGGTCAGCGTCGTGGTCATCGTGCTGGTGAACCTGCCGATCTTCGCGCTGTCGGGCGTCGAGGGAAAGATGTTTCACCCGATGGCCTTTGCCGTGGTCGCGGCGCTGGTTGGCGCGCTGATCTTCTCCATCACTTTCGTACCGGCCGCCTGCGCCTTGCTGCTAAGCGGCAATATCCAGGAGAAGGACAACTGGCTCGTTGCCGGGGCCAAGCGCCTTTATGAACCGCTGCTCAGTGGCGTCCTTCAAGCGCGCCGCCTGGTTATCGCGGCGGCGGTGGTGCTTGTCGTGCTTTGTGGCTTCCTTGCGTCGCGCATGGGCGCGGAGTTCATTCCGAACCTCGATGAAGGCGATCTGGCGATCGAGACGGTGCGCCCCGTCAGCACGGGCATTGAAACGGCGGTGGCGATGCAGCTCCAGCTCAACCGGACACTGGGCAAGCTGCCGGAAGTGCTGACGGTGTTCGCCCGCAACGGCACGGCGGAAGTGGCGACCGATTTGATGCCGCCCGGCCGCTCCGACACCTATGTGATGCTCAAACCCAGCAAGGACTGGCCGGACCCGAGCAAGCCCAAGGCGCAGCTCGTCCGTGAAATCGAGACGGCGGCGCATACGGTGCCGGGCACGGTGTATGGCTTCAGCCAACCGATCCAGCTTCGTTTCAACGAACTGATCTCCGGCGTGCGCAGCGATGTTGCCCTGAAAATCTTCGGCGACGATCTCGACGAACTGGTGCGGCTCGCCGCCCAGGGACAGCGCATTCTGGCCGCCATCCCCGGCGCGCAGGACGTGAAGACCGAGCAAGCCTCGGGCCTGCCGCTGCTCACCATCGAGCCGCGGCGTATCGCACTGGCGCGGTACGGCTTGAGCGTCGCCAATGTGCAGGACGTGGTTGCCGCCGCGCTGGGCGGCAAGGAAACCGGCCTTATCTATGAGGGCGATGCGCGTTATCCGCTCGAAGTGCGTTTGCCCGAGCAGATGCGTACCGATCCGGACGTGCTCAGGCGCCTGCCGCTGGCGCGGCCGAATGGCAGCTATGTGCCATTGGCGGAAGTGGCGGAGATTCGGTCCAGCGAAGGACCCAACCAGGTCAGCCGCGAGAACGGCAAGCGCTTCATCGTGGTGATGGCCAATGTGCGCAGCCGCGACCTGGCGGGCTTCGTCAACGACGCGCGCAGGCAGGTGAGCGATAAGCTCCGGCTGCCGCCCGGCTACTATGTCGCGTATGGCGGCACCTTCGAGCAGTTGGCGTCGGCGTCCGAGCGCCTGACCGTGCTGGTGCCGCTGGCGCTGTTGCTCATCCTCGGGTTGCTGATCCTGACCTTCGGCTCCTTGAAAGACGCGCTGCTCGTCTGCTCCGGCGTGCCGCTGGCACTGACGGGTGGCGTGCTTGCGCTTCTGCTGCGCGGCATTCCGCTTTCGATCACGGCCGGTGTGGGGTTCATCACCCTCTGCGGCGTGTCGGTGCTGACCGGCGTGGTCATGATCTCCTATATCCGCGATCTCGTCCGCGAGGGGCTTCCGATCGATCAGGCCATCATCCAGGGCGCCCTGACCCGGCTCCGTCCCATCCTGATGATCGGCCTGGTCGCCTCGCTGGGCTTCCTGCCGATGGCGCTCAATACGAGTACGGGTGCCGAGGTGCAGCGCCCGCTCGCCACCGTCGTCATCGGCGGCATTGTTTCGGCAACGCTGCTGTCCCTGTTCGTGCTGCCTGCGCTTTACCGGATGTTTCACCGGGAGGAGCCGACCAACGAGGCGGGCTAAGCACGCAACCGAGGGGCTGGCCGGGAAGAGGCAACCGGCGTGTGACGCGTGGCTGCCACGACCAGGCGTTCTGTCGTGAGCAGATCTGTCCCCTGACGATTGCCGTCCGATGTCCTCGTCAAAGCTCGCGGTCATGGCGGAATATCCTGCAACAGGGGGGGAGCCTTGTGATTCAGATAGCTGCGCCGGCGCCGTAGTTCCTGCATGCGCCGGGCTTGAGGGCCGGCGCCTCAGAGGCCGTCTGTCTGCGTCACGCGGATTTCTCCCGCAAAATAAAAATATATCGGGAGAACACGATGTCAGGATTGAAAGGCGCAAATTGCGTCCGCACCTTAGCGTTGCAGCCGTCCGTTAGCCGGGTCCAAAGCCGTTCGCTGCTGGTGGCGGCACTGCTTTCGACCGCGTCCGCGATCTATCCTGCTCACGCAGCGGATATCGAGACGGTCGTCGTTACCGCCGAACGGCACGAAGCGGACATCAACAAAGTCGGCATGTCGATCCAGGCCTTCAGCGGGGCGGCGCTGAAGGCTCAGCGTGTCACGAATGTGACGGATCTGGGCACCGTCGTGCCGAGCTTCAACGTCTCGCAAAGTTATGAAGGCGTGCCGACCTTCACGCTGCGCGGCATCGGATTCAACACAGTCGATCTGTCCGCAACCTCCACCGTCGGCACCTATGTCGACGAAGTCGCCTATGCCTATCCCTTCATGATGGCCGGGCCGCTGTTCGATGTGCAGCGTGTCGAGGTGCTCAAAGGGCCTCAAGGCACGCTCTATGGCCGCAACACGACGGCCGGCCTGATCGACCTCATCACCAACAAGCCGACGGACGATTTCGCGGCCTCTGTGACCGCCGAAGGCGGCAACAACGGGACCTACAATTTCGAGGGCTTCATCAGCGGGCCGCTGACCGACACGTTGAAGGGCCGCTTCGCCTTCCGCACGGAGGACAGCGCCGACGGCTGGCAGCACAGCAACTCCCGTCCGGGCGACACGCTCGGCCGCAAGCACAATTACGGCGCCCGTGGCGAGTTGGAATGGAAACCGACATCGCAGCTGACCGTCAACCTGACGGTCGATGGCTGGATCAACAGGTCGGACTCCGTCGCGGCGCAGGCGACCGGCCTGACCGTTGCGGCAGGCCCTCCGAACGCCGAATCCTGCCTGCAGTTGTCCAGCGTCTTCACGGCGGCCTTCGTGCCCGGCTTTACCCCGGGCGGCGTCTGCCCGGCAACGACCTTGCCGATCGGCGGGTTGGTGCCGGTCGCCGGCCTGCCGATCGACACGCGTCTGCAAAATTACCTGGCGGCCAATCAACCGACAAAGGGTTCGCAAGCCGACTGGGAGCCTGCGGCCCAGCGCGGCGCTGATATCGGCACCGGCCTGGGAATGAACCGGCCGCTCGCCGAGAACGACAATTTCTATTCCATCGCCGGGCGCGTCGATTACAGGTTCAACGACAATATTTCGGCAACGTCGTTGACGGCGTTCAATCATGTCAAGCGTGACGGCGTCAACGACTGGTCGGGAGCGCCTTACGAGATCCTCGTGCAAAACGAGGTCGGGCATATCGGATCGTTCTCCGAGGAGCTCCGCCTGCAGGGCGATACCGACACGGTTCACTGGATGGTCGGCGGCTACTACGCCAACGACACCATCTTCGACGGCGACCGGACCATGCTGGGCCAGAACAGCAGCGCCTTGCTGATCCGCTCGCTCGGCGAGGTTTTGCTGGCCACGCCGCCGTTCAACGCGATCAACACATTCGGCACCACGCCGACGCAGATGGCGCAGGCGTTCCGCACGTTCGGCGACCGCGGCACGATCGATTCCAACACCTGGAGCGCCTTCGTCAACGCGGACTGGCAATTGACCGATACACTCAAGCTGACGGGCGGAATTCGCTATACGCAGGATCACCAGACCTTCGCGGGCTGCTCCTTCGACGTGAACGGAAACCTCGCGACGAGCGTCAACATCGTGAATCGCACATTATTTCCCCTGATCTATGGCGTCGCGACGCCCGCCCCGATCGGAACCGGCGACTGCGTTTCGTTCAATCCGGCCACCGACTCGTTCGGCGTGATCAATGAGAAGCTCGACGAGGACAACTTGGCCTGGCGCATCGCGGCAGACTGGCAGGTTTCGCCCGGCACCCTGCTCTATGCCTCGGTGTCCAAGGGCTACAAGGCCGGCAATATCCCGATCATCGCCGCGAACATCGCCAGCCAGGAAGTCCCCGCCAAGCAGGAACGCCTGTTGTCCTATGAGGTGGGCGTGAAGACGGCATTGGCCGACGGAAAGGTTCAACTCAACCTGGCTGCGTTCTATTACGACTATGGCGACAAGCAGCTCAGCGTTCTGTTCGCGGATCCGATCTATACCGTTCTCGGTCGGGTCGCGAATATTCCGACGTCCCATGCCGATGGCGTGGACGGCGATGTGACCTGGGCGATCACCGATCGTCTGACGGCGATGCTGGCGGCGACCTATGTCGAGACCTATGTCGGCAATTATCTCGGCGTGGACGAATCCGGCAACCCGGCGAATTTCAAGGGCAGCCAGTTCCCGTACAGCCCGCATTGGCAGGGCGCGTTGACGCTCAATTACGACACGCCCATCACCGATACGCTCGGGCTGCAGGCGACTGTCAACGAGCATTGGCAATCGAAATCCTGCGCCGATCTGTGCACGGATGCCGTCTATGCGATCAAATCCTACGGCCTGCTGAACGCCAGCATCGGGCTCCATAGCTTGGACAACAATTGGCTGTTTTCCATCTGGGGCCGCAACCTCACCAACCAGTATTATTGGACCTCGGTGGCCAACAACACGAACACCTATGTGCGCTTCCCGGGCATGACCATGACCTACGGTGCATCCCTGACCTACAATTTCAATTGAGAACGCGCTGCCCGTCCCGAATTTTTGGGACGGGCACGCCGTGCGCCTATATCAGCGCGTATAGAGATAGAACGACGAAAGCCCCATGCGCCTGCAGGATTGCGATGCCGGGCTGGACGGGATCGGGATGCGGTCGGCCAGCGCCCCGGCGATGCGCACAAGCCTAGCCTCCCATGATTTCAGGCCCCATTCCGGACCGAGGCCCAGGATATCACGAACCCATTGCGGGGCGATCTCGACAGCGGCGCGCACCAGCAGGCGCTGAACGGGCTTCAGCGGCCCCGGCAGGATCGGCGTGCGCAGCATGATGTCCAGGAATTCGAACACGATATCGGAGCGTTCGAGCTTCGGCCGTATCGCCTCGAATTGGGCATTCAATTCCGCCCGAGAGGTCGGGGCGCCCGTTGCGCCGTAAAGCCGCGCCGATGGCGCCGCTTCGGCATAGAATTTATCCTTGTCCGCATCGCCGACCGGCCGCACAAAAGCGCTATAGGCTTCGAGGAAGCCGAAGCTCGCTGTCGCCTGTACCCAATCGAGCAGCGCGGTGTCGTTGGCATGATAAGGCTCGCCGTCCGGCGTCGTGCCCACGACGCGCGCATGAATGTGGCGGACGCCGGCGATCATCGGTTCGGTCTTGCTGCGCGGCCCGTAGACGGTGAGCATCGCGGCGAGGCCTGTGCGCTGCATGCGCGCCAAGGGTTCGCGGCGGAATGAGGAATGATCCCAGACGCCGGAGCGCACGCCGGGCTCGGCGAATTCGAGCAGCACGGCCGTGATGCCGCCGATGAACAGCGACACCGGATTCTTGAACACCTGCCAGGAAACCGAATCCGGCGCGGTCAGGGCCGGCTCGCCCTTCGGCGTTGTGAAATCGATCTTGCCGTAGCTGGACGGCCTAGCTTTGGCGCTGCTGGACTTGATCGTCGCGGTTGTGTCGGTCATGGGGTGTTGCACTCCTGTCATGATAACGGCGGGCTGGGCATCGGGTTCAATTCACCCGGCGCTCGCGGCCAGCCCAATAGGGTTCGCGCAGTTGACGGCGCAGGATTTTTCCCGAAGCGTTGCGCGGCAGGGCTGCAATCACGTCGATGCTTTTTGGTGCCTTGAAATGCGCTATGCGTGAGCGGGCGAAGGCGATGACATCGGCGGCATCGATGGTGCGGCCGGACTTGGGGACCACGACGGCCTTTACCGCCTCGCCCCATCTTTCGTCGGGCACACCGATCACCGCGACTTCGGCGACGTCGGGATGACCGTAGATCGCGCTTTCGACTTCGGCGGGATAGATGTTCTCGCCGCCGCTGATGATCATGTCCTTGACGCGGTCCTGGATGTAGAGATAGCCGTCGGCGTCGAGATAGCCGGCATCGCCGGTCCGTAGCCAGCCCTCACTGTCGACCGTCTTGGCCGTCGCCTCCGGCAGGTGCCAATAGCCAGCCATGTTCGCCACCGAGCGGATCGCAACTTCGCCGATGACGCCGGGCCCCAACGTTTTTCCAGCTTCGTCCATCACCTTCAATTCCACGCCCGGCAGTGGGATGCCGGCAGAGCGCATGCGCGGATTGCCGGCCGGATCGTGATCCTCCGGCGGCAGATAGGCGACCGTGCCGCAGGTTTCCGTCATGCCGTATTGCTGGCAGAAGCCGCAGCCGAACACCGCCATGCATTCGCGCAAGAGGTCGAGCGGAATGGGCGAGGCGCCATAGAGGATGTATTTCAGGCGGCTGTAATCGACCTCGCGGGCGCGCGGCTGGTTGACGACGATCTGCAGCGCTGCCGGTACCATGAACATTTTCGAAATCCTGTCGCGCTCGATGAAATCGAGCACTTTGGTCGGATCGAACTCGCGCGCCACGACGCCTTTGGCGCCGTTGTAGAGGCCGACGATGCCCCAGCCGGTGCCGCCGATATGCGCAACCGGCATCGCCACGAGGCTGACATCGTCCGGACCCCACAGGTTCCAGTCGAGCCCGGCTTCCGCGGCCAGGCGCCGTCCGCCGAGCAGATTGACGTGCCGCAGCATCGCGCCTTTGGGATTGCCCGTGGTGCCCGAGGTGTAGAGCTGCAGGGCGATGTCCGTTTCCCGGATCGGCCGTGCGGGATCGGTGTCGCCTTGCCGGTCGCGCCATGCCTCGTAAAGCGGAAATTCCGCCGCGCCGTCTTCCATGGCGACGATTTGTTCGACCTTATCGAGCTCGCCGCGGACCTGGCGGACCAGTGCCATCGACTCCGGGCCGACGAAGAGCAAGCGGGCCTCCGCGTCGTTGACCATATAGGCGACTTCGCGCGGCGCCAGCCGCCAGCCTAGCGGCGTCATCACCACCCCGGCCTTCGCCGCGCCCAGCAGCAGTTCGAAATAGTGGTCGCTGTTCTTGCCGATGTAGCAAATGCGGTCGCCCGGCCGCGCCCCGGCCTCGATAAGCGCGTGGGCGACCTGGTTGCTGTGCCGGTCGAGCGCATCGAAACTCGTGTCGCGGCCCTCGAACGACAGTGCAATGTCGTCAGGCCGAACGCGCGCGTGATAACGCGGGATATCCGCAAGGGTCGGAATCTGCGCGTGATCGAGCGGGGCAGCCGATAGCGATGAACTCATGCTCCTGATCCTTCAGAGGCGCAGCACATGGCGGGCGATGATGTCGCGCTGGATTTCGTTGGAGCCGCCATAGATCGACGCCGCGCGATTGTTGAGATAGCGCGCCATCGTGTGGAGGCTGTGCGCCGGACCGACCGGCTCCGCATTCGAGCCCGGCATGCGGGCTTCGGGCTGCTCCGCCAGGGCATAGTGGCCCGCCACTTCGATGCCGATTTCGTCCAGGCGCTGCATCGCCTCTGTGCTCTGCATCTTCAGCATCGATGACGCCGGACCCGGATTGCCGCCGGAGGCCAGGGCGCACATGACGCGGTGCTCCGTCATCTCGATCGTCTCGATCCGAATCGCGGCTTCAGCCAGCTTGCCGCGAAAATCCGGATCGTCGCTCAGGGCGTCGCCGCCGTCGGCGGGTTCGGCTTTCGCCATCTGGCGCAGCCGCTCCAGCGCGACCTTCAGGCCGGCCGCCGCGCCGCCACCGCGTTCGAATTCGAGGAGATATTTGGCGACCGTCCAGCCGTCATTCTCCTCGCCCAATCGGCCCGCCTTGGGCACGCGCACATCGGTGAAGAACACCTGGTTCAGCTCGTGCTCGCCCGCCAGCGTGATAATGGGGGCGACGGTGATTCCGGCGCTCGTCATGTCGAGCAGCAGGAAGGTGATGCCGGCCTGGGGCTTGCCTTCGGCCCGGGTGCGCACCAGGCAGAACATTTTGTTCGCCCAATGGGCGTGTGTGGTCCATATCTTGGAGCCGTTCAGCACGTAATCGTTGCCGTCGGAGATCGCGCGCAGAGACAGCGATGCCAGATCCGACCCGGAACTCGGCTCGGAGTAGCCCTGGCACCAGTAATCCTCGCCGGAAAGGATGCGCGGCAGGTAATGCGCCTTCTGCTCCGGCGAGCCATACCCCATGATCACGGGGCCGACCATCCTGAGCCCCATCGGCGCCAGGCCCGGCGCGCCGGCACGGGCGCATTCCGCGGCGAAGATATAGCGCTGCATTTCCGTCCAGCCGGTACCGCCATATTGCTTCGGCCAGCTTGGCGCGACCCAACCCCTGGCGTGCAGGATCTTCTGCCAGGCGATGCTGAAAGCCTTCGGCGTGAAGACGCTGGTCGTGGCGCGTCCCGCCGCGCGCAACTCGGCCGTCAGATGCTCGTCCAGGAACGCGCGCACCTCGCGGCGGAACAACAACTCTTCAGACGTCAATGCAAGATTCACCACCGGCCTCGTGAAATCGCAAAATGCGCGCCCGCGCTGCGTGATTCTGGTGCATAGCTCGGGTCCCGGCTAGGACGCGCCTGTGCAACAGGACCGGGACAAATTCGATCACGGCAATCGCCGCGGACGCGCATTTCCGTAACGGAATGCTGTTGCGCGCCGTTCCGGCTGTCGCAAGAGCCGGATGATTGTGATGAAATAGCAGCAGGATAACGGCGCTCGTCACGTTGGTGCCAGGGAGAAAAGGCGTGAACCTCGCCGTCCACATCCGCCGTCCCGAAGGACCTGTGCATTTCACGGCGGCAGGCTTTCATGTGCCGAGAGATTACTTGGTTCTGCTTCTGGGGTCCGTCGTGGCCACGCGGCTGCTGGCGAAATCCGTCGCGCACGGCAGTGGCCGCCCGAATTGCGACGAATTCATACCCTCGACCATATTTCTGAAACTGTGCCTCGAACAGATGCGCATAACCGACGACGAATCCTTCGGCATATCGGCCAAACCCATCCCCAAAGGCACGCTCGGCATCCTCATGGCCGCCGCCGGCCAGGGCAACAATCTGGGTGAGGCTCTGAAACGTTTCGCCGCTGCCGCGGTGCTTTTGAGGCCGGATATCAAGGTCGCCGTAAGGCGGAACAGGCGGGGGCTCAGCATCGCCTTGAGCTATGAAGGCAAGCGAAGCGCGCGCATGGAATTGTTCGTCGAGACCTTCGCGCTCACGATCCATTGCGCCTTTCGCTGGCTCACGGGCCGCCGCTTGCGGCCGCTGCAGGCACGATTGGCCGAGCCGATCGGTCGGTTCAGAAAGACCATGCTGAAGAGCGTGCTTCGCTGCCCAACAATCGTGAAAGGCAGCGGGGTGACGCTATCCTACAGGGCAAGCGACGCCGCGGCGCCCCTTGCCCCGGTCAAATACAATACCTGGGCCGCGCATGAATTCGTCGAGTTCATGCGCCTGCTCGAGGAGGCGGCAGCCGACCGCAACTCACGCACGACCGAGGATGCTCCGGCGATTGTCAGGGACGTTCGCGCGGCGATTTACGACGGACTGCACGGTGAGACGGCTGTGGCGCGACATCTGCGGATGAGTTCAGCCACGCTGCGGCGGCGGCTTGCGGATGCCGGCAGCTCGTTCCGCGCCCTGCTGGACGATGTTCAGCGCGGCACGGCCGCGACGCTGCTGATGACCGACAAATCCTTCGAGGAGATCGCCGCCGAAATCGGCTATTCCGACGCGCGCAGCTTCCGGCGCGCCGGCCAGCGCTGGTTCGGCATGACGCCCAGCGCCTATCGGCGCGGGCAGGCGCCTCGCCACAAGCGGCCAGCGTAACGGTTGCGCCCAACCGTTTCGTCGACAGCCGGCGTAACTCAAAGTCGGGCCCTTGCATGCCGTGTGCGTGCCGCGCGATTACAAGTTAAGATCACGACGATACGGAAGGCGTCGAAAACAATGGTAGGACCGGCAGGAATCGAACCTGCGACCAGACCGTTATGCGCGCCAAGCTTCCGGCCAAAAAGCCAAGTAAAATCTGATTTCTTTGTTCAATCGCGTTGAATTTCGTTCATAGCAATATCAAGGACCTAAATTCTTACCGTATCTGCTCGTACCTCTTCGCGCGCTCGCACACACATCGCATGCTTTGCCGATATAGAGAATTTCGCGCACGGTCTCCGCGGATTTCCGTAAAATGGCGCTTGCCGAAAAACAAATCCATGGGATCGCAATGCGGGCGGAATCCGGCGCAATCGCGCCAATGGACGAACCGCCACCTGACGTCCATCCCCGATCGGGAATCGCCGCCCCGCGAGCAGGGTGACGCTCGGACCCGGCGCCAAGCCCATCGCATCACATCGCCGGCGATGCTTGTCGGCCCGAGCAGTTTCCGCCGCGCCTTAGTGATCGACGCCGCCGCAACTCGCCGATACCCACCGGCCTTCCACCGTCTGCTCCCGATCCATCGGGCGGCCGTTCACGGTGCCGGACATCTTCATGATGCCAGAATAATGGGTGTCGGAATCGTAGGTGATCTGCACATGCTCCGTTCCTTTGAAGTCGGCGTTACAGATCAGGTCCGCCCTCAGCGTGTGACCGCTGTGATCGGTGCCGGCGATCGTGCAGCCGCGCATATTGCGGGGATCCAGATGTGGCATGTCGGTTGCGACTTCCGCCGCCGTCATGCAGTGCGGCACCGTGATCGCATTGGCGCCGATGCCGGCGGCCCTCATCTTCGCGGCGAGATCGGGCCGGATCTTCGACATGTCGACGCTTGCGCCGCCCAGGGTGACGGTCACGTTCCACAGGCCCGCCTTGCCGTGGCTGGCGCAAGCGGCGCCCGCCGACGCCAGAAGGGCCACGCCGGCGACCGCCATTCGGTTCAGGATGCGCATGCCGCCACCTTTCCTAGAGCCGGACATTCAGCCCGGCGAGGAGCGTCTGATCGCTCCAATTGCCGGACAGTTCGGCGGTGTAATCGGCGAAGAAGGACATCTGGCCGTCGTCGATCTTGAGTTCGGGCGCGATCACGGCGCTGCTCCGATCGAAACGCAGATGATCGGCCGCGAAGCCGGTGCCGTCGGCCGCCGCGAGCGTCACGACCGGATTGCGGTCGCCGCCTTCGTAGCTGTAGCCGACGCGCAGGATCGGCAGGATGGTCCAGCCCGCGCCGCCGTCAAAGGCATGCGATAGCGTCACGTCCAGGAAGGGCGCGACGCTGGCGAAGTCGGCGTTGCCGCCGGTCACCGCATAGGCCGCCAACACCCCGCTCGCCTGTTCGGCGAAGCGTCCCTGATAGAAGGCGGCGAAGCGCACGCCGCCTTCCGGCGTCACCAGCGTGCCGTCCAGCGCGATCGGCAGGCCGAGATTCAGGCCGCCGCTGACCTCGTTGCCTTCGTGCGATTCCGCGACGGCGCCGATGCCGGTGTCGCGCAAGGTCGAATCCCAATCATGTCCGAACATCGCCGTGGCTTTGAGGAAAACGCCGTAGCCGACCGGTTGATAGGCCGACACGCCCAGGCGTACGACGCGCTCCTTTCCGGTGCCGTTCGCGGTGTCGCGCAGCCAGGATTCGTCGTAGCCCAGCGCAAGGCCGACGCTGCCGCCGCCGCCCATGGCGAAGCCGTACCCGGCGAGCGCGCCGACGGTGTCGCCGTGAAAGCCTGGGATCGCTCCTTCGTGACCGGCGGTCAGGAACGAGCCGATGCCTTGCGCCCAAACCCCGTCATGGCAAGCGGGACGTTCGGCGCGCGCGTCGCCGCCGGATGGCTCGGCGGTGTCGCAGACCGCGTCGAGGACCGCCAGCGTCCGCCGGGCGCCGGCCACGAGCGCCGAATCCTGACTGCTGAACAGCGACTCGTCGGCCGGACGCACCACGACAGGCGGTGGTGGTGGTGGCGGTGGCGGCGGCGGTGGCGGCGGCGGCGGCGGCGGTGGCGGCGGCGGCGGCGGCGGTGGCGGCGGGGCGACGCTGGACGAACCCAAGGTGAGAGTCGCGGCGTTGGCGCCATAGGTGACGGTCCGCGTCAGGGTCGTCGGCGTGTTCCCCTGCTCTGTCACGGTGGCGAAGGTGCCGGTCACGCCGTCCGTCGCCGTGACGAAATTGTACGACGTCGCCGTATAGGTGCCGGGCGCGTAGACGAAGGTCGCCGTGCCTCCCAGCGATGCGGTGCCCTGCACCGCAAGCACCGAGGCCACTGTCGGCGTCACCGCGACCAGTAGGTTGCCGCTCGCCGCCTGGGTGTAGTTGCCGGCGACGGTCAGCGTGCCGACGGCGGCACTGCCCGGCTGCACCGTGCCGCGGTTGGTCAGATTGCCGCCGATGGTGCCGAAGCCGGAAAGCGTCGCGCCGGTCTCCACCTGCGCCGAACCGGCGAGGCTCGCGGTCGGGGTGGCGGCGTCACCGACCACCAGCGTGCCGGCCGCGACATCGGTCAGGCCGGTATAGGTCTGCACGCTGTCCATCGTCAGTGTATCGCTGCCGATCTGGTTGACGCCGCCCGTGCCGGAGATCACTTGCGTGAGAGTCATGGCATCCGAACGATCGAAGGCGAGCGTGCCGTTGTCGGTGATGGCGCCCGGAATCGAACCCGTCGTGCCGCCATTGCCGAGCTGCAGCGTGCCGGCGGCGATCGTGGTGGTGCCGCTATAGGTGTTGTCGCCGGTCAGGATCAGCGTGCCGGTGCCGATCTTGGTCAGGTCGCCCGTGCCGGAGATGACGCCCGACATCGTGACGGTGCCCGTGCCGGAATCGAAGGTGGGATCGCCAAAGGTCTGGAATGCCACGGCGTTTGCCAGCGTGTAGCCGGTGCCGCTGAAGACCAGGGTGGCGCCGGGGAACATGTCCAGCGCGCCGGTGCCCAGCGCGTTGGCGTTGGTGATCGTGATGACGTCGCCCGAGCCCCAAATGGTGCCGCCCGAATAGGTGTTGGCGCCGGTCAGCGTGATGTTCTCGTCGGTGTCGTTGAGCGAGAGCGCCACCGGGCTGTCGCCGTCCTTGATCAATCCGCTGAAGGTCGTCGGAGTGGCGTCGTAGATAAGGAGCGTCACCGGCGATCCGGGATTGCCGGTCGAGGTGACCGTGCCGGCGCCGGCGAGCGAGCCGATGGTCTGCGAATAGCCGCCCAGATCCAGCGTGCCGCCGGCGTCGATCGTCATGTCGCTGGCGGCGCTGAACACGGCGCCCGAGCCGCCGCGCAGCGTGCCGCCCTCGATAAGCGTGGCGCCGGTGTTGTAGTTGGCTTCCCCCGAACCGACCGCGACGGCGACGGCGCCGGCCTCCATCGTCGTGGTGCCGCTGACGACGGTCAGCGTGCCGGAGCCGATCATGCTGGCCGCGATGGTGCCGCCGGTCGAGGTCACGCTGCCGTCGAGCTGGCCATAAGGGACCGTCACGCAGCCGGCGCAGGAGCCGCCGGCCAGGATCGTGCCGCCATTGAGCGCGACGCTCCCAATGGTCTGGGTGAAGCCGCCGAGGTCGAGCGTGCCGCCTTCATCGATCGTCGTGGCGCTGGCCGCGCTGAACACGTTCTTCGCACCACCCTGCAGCGTGCCGCCGGCGATCACGGTATTGCCGGTATAGGTGACGGCGGTCGTCAGCGTCACCATGCCGGGACCGTTCTGGGTCAGCCCGCCGGTACCGCTGACCGCGTTGACGAACACCGTGTCGCTGCCTTCCGCGAAGGCCAGCGCGCCATTGTCGGTCACGGCGCCGCTGCCGAGCGTGCCGCTCGCCGTGCCGTCGCCGAGCTGCAGGGTGCCTGCGGCGATGGTGGTGCCGCCGCTATAGGTGTTGTTCGCGGTCAGGATGGTCGTGCCGCTGCCGATCTGATCGATGCCGCCCGTGCCGGAGACGACGCCGGGAAAGGTGACGGAATCCGAACGGTCGAAGGTTAGCGCGCCGTTGTCCGCGACGTCGCCGGCGATCGAACCGGAAGTCCCGCCATCGCCGAGCTGCAGCGTGTCGCCCGTGATCGTGGTGCCGCCCGTATAGTTGCTGGCGCCGGTCAGAATCACCGTGCCGGGTCCCTCTTGCGTGACGGAGCCGGCGAGATAGGCCGGGTTGTCGAGGATCATGCCCGAAATGGTAACGCTGGTGGCCTCGTCGAAGACCAAGCTGCCGAAGACGCGGATCAGGCCGGTGCCGGCGGTGCCGTTGGTCGTGCCATTGCCCAGCTGCAAGGAGGAATGATCGACCAGCGTGGTGCCGGAATAGGTGTTGTCGCCGAGGAGCGTGACTGTCCCCGGGCCGTCCTGAAAGAGCCCGCCGGTGCCGGAGACCGAATTGGCGAAGGTGATCGCCGTCGCTTCCTGGAAGATCAGGTTGGCCTCGTCGGTGACGACGGGCCCGCTGCCGGCGGTGCCATTGGTCGTGCCGTCGCCCAGCTGCAGGTTGCCGCCGCTGATCGCGGTGCCGCCGCTGTAGGTGTTGGTGCCGGTCAGGATGGTCTCGCCGCTGCCGATTTGGCTGACGCTACCCGTACCGGAGATCGTACCGGGGAAGGTGACGGTATCCGAGCGGTCGAAGGCGAGCGTGCCGTTGTCGATGACGTCGCCCGGGATGGAGCCCGCCGTGCCGCCCGCGCCGATCTGCAAGGTGCCCGCGGCGATGGTGGTGCCGCCGCTGTAGGTGTTGGTGGCGGTCAGGATAGTGGTGCCGCTGCCGATCTGATCGATGCTGCCCGTGCCGGAGACGACGCCGTCAACGGTCAGGCTGTCGGAATGATCGAAGGCGAGCGTGCCGTTGTCGATGACGTCGCCGGCGATCGAACCGGCAGTCCCGCCATCGCCGAGCTGCAGCGTGTCGCCGGTGATGGTGGTGCCGCCCGTATAGTTGCTGGCGCCGGTCAGAATCACCGTGCCGGGTCCCTCTTGCGTGACGGAGCCGGCGAGATAGGCCGGGTTGTCGAGGATCATGCCCGAAATGGTAACGCTGGTGGCCTCGTCGAAGACCAAGCTGCCGAAGACGCGGATCAGGCCGGTGCCGGCGGTGCCGTTGGTCGTGCCATTGCCCAGCTGCAAGGAGGAATGATCGACCAGCGTGGTGCCGGAATAGGTGTTGTCGCCGAGGAGCGTGACTGTCCCCGGGCCGTCCTGAAAGAGCCCGCCGGTGCCGGAGACCGAATTGGCGAAGGTGATCGCCGTCGCTTCCTGGAAGATCAGGTTGGCCTCGTCGGTGACGACGGGCCCGCTGCCGGCGGTGCCATTGGTCGTGCCGTCGCCCAGCTGCAGGTTGCCGCCGCTGATCGCGGTGCCGCCGCTGTAGGTGTTGGTGCCGGTCAGGATGGTCTCGCCGCTGCCGATTTGGCTGACGCTACCCGTACCGGAGATCGTACCGGGGAAGGTGACGGTATCCGAGCGGTCGAAGGCGAGCGTGCCGTTGTCGGTGACATCGCCCTGAATCGAGCCCGCCGTGCCATTATTGCCGATCTGCAACGTGCCGGCCGCGATAGACGTGCCGCCGCCATAGGCGTTGGCGCCGGTCAGGATGGTCGTGCCGCTGCCGACCTGGTCGATGCCGCCCGTACCCGAGACCATACCGGCAAACGTCAGGCTGTCGGAGCGGTCGAAGGCCAGCGTGCCGTTGTCCGTGACGTCGCCGGCAATCGAACCGGAGGTCCCGCCATTGCCGATCTGCAGCGTGCCGCCGGAGATCATGGTGTTGCCGCTATAGGTGTTTGCGCCGGTCAGGATCACCTTTCCGGAACCTTCCTGATAGACCACGCCGGTTCCGGAAATCGCGTTCGGGACCGTGGTATCGGCGCCCTCGTCGAAAACGAGATCGGCATTGTTGAGAATCGGACCACTGCCCAGCGTGCCGACGGCGGCGCCGGCGCCGCCCAGGATGACGGCGCCGTCGCTGATGGTGGTGCCGCCCGAATAGGTGTTGACGTTCTCCACGAAGAAGTTGGAGTCGCCTATCTTGACCAGACTGCCGCCCACGCCGTCGATGGTGCCGTAGTCCGCGTCGGAGCCGGTATCGGATCCGAACGTGAGCTGGTTGGCGCCGAGATGGATGACGCTGTTGCCGATGGCGCCCAGGTCCGTGATAGTCTGGTTGCCGCCGCCGGAGATGTCGAACGTGCCGCCCTGCATGTACAGCAGCGACGAAGCGGAGATCGAGGCGCCCGGGCCGAGCGCCAGCGTGCCGTTCAGGACTTCCGTCGGGCCGGTATAGGGTTGCACCGTGGTGAAGGTGACTTTTCCCGGCCCGGTTATATCGACTTCGCCGCCGCCGCTGATCGGCACCGTGAAGCTCACATCGGTCGCTTCGTCGAATTCCAGGCCGGTCCTGTTGTAGGTCGGCACTACGTTCGTCGTCACCGGATCGGGCGCCGGCGTCATCATGCTGATGCCCGATGAATCGTCGATCGAGCCGTTGCTGACGCCGTTGCCGAGGATGAGCAGGCCGGCGTCGATCGCGGTCGCGCCGGTATAGGTGTTGGCGCCCGTCAGGATGACGGGTGCGACGCCGGTGGTCTGCCCGGTCGCGCCCGATTCGGTCGTGTTGACGGTCAGGCCCACATTTCCGGCCAGCACGGACGAAACCGTCAGGGCCTGGAAACCGCCCCCCAGCAGATAGCCGTCGGCGCCCGGCAGAATGGTGCCGGAGAAGGTCGAGGCCGCCATCGCCCCCACGCTCACGCCCGGCAGCAGGTTTAAATTGAGCACGCCGGCCGTGTTCGCCGACATCGCCACCGTGCCGGTCGACCCGGGCGCGATTTCATCCAGCACGACCTGGTCGAGCGCCCCGGGCGCATAGAAGATTCCGGTGCGATCGACGGTGACGCTGCCGGCCGCGAGCGTCTCGCCGCCGATGCCGAGCGCGCCGAGCTGCACTTCGGTCCCGCCCGTATAGGTCGGCGCAGGTGCCAGAAAGACGTTGCCGCCATTCTCCATGATGAGTCTGGTGGGGTTGCCGCCGATATCGCCGAGCACCGATGTGATGACCAGCCGCTCGGTCGTGCCGCCGCCCACCAGATAGGTGAGATTGTAGGGCGTGAGCGTGCCGCTATACGTGACATCGCCGTCGGCCGGATGGGCGGTGTTGGCATAGGCACCGAGGCTGATCCCGGCCAGGTTGCCGCTCGCCGAGAAATCCAGATTGCTGCTGTCGTCGTCGCTCAGCAGTACCGAGCCCGCCGAAGAGCCGACCACGCCGGTGCCGGTGGTGGTGGAGCGGATGCGGCCGAGAAAAGCCTGGTCCAGCGGCGTGCCCACCGCCGCCACCATGCCGCCGTCGCTGAGGAAGACGGTGCTCGCCGCCGACATCGCCGCTGGCGTGCCATAGACGAGCAGGTTGTTCTCGAAGCTGGCGATGGGATGATAGGCGCCGCCGGTGACGCCAAAGACGACGGTATTGCCGCTGAACGTATTGGTGCCGGTGAGCACCAGGACGTTATCGGGATAGATGGACGAGGTCCGCGCGTCCCAGAACGCGCCGGTGCCGCTGAAATTGGTATCGACGACGCCGTAGCTGAAGCCGTTTGCTGCGTAATTGTAGTTGGCCGCATCCTGGAAAATGACCAACGAATCGTTCTCGAGGGAGCCGCCGCTGAAACTGCCGCCGGCAATTCCGGTGTTCCCGATGGCGAGCGCACCGTTGGTCAAAGCCGGCAAGGGATCGGTGAGCGGAATGACAAGCCCCGGCGCAATGTCGATTTCGACATTGTTGCCCGCGTTCGCCTGGTTGATGGCCGAGATGAAATCGGCCTCGCTGTTCACCGTGACGGTCTCCGCCTGCGCCGCGCCGGCGAGCAACAGGATCGCGCCGACCGCGCAGGTCGAAAGGACGCGGCCGCGCAGGCGACGAAGGCCATTCCGGCCGGCGGTCGAAACTCTCGTCATGTGATTTGCCTGAATTGAAGTCGAAGCGACTATGCCGGCCGGGCCGCCGCGCCGCATTGTCCGAACGGACAATGGACCGATGGAAATTGCAGGCCGCGCGCGGTATTTCGCTTCAGGACAGGAGCATAGGCGGGGCGAGGCTGAGAACCTGGCGGATCAGATCCGTCTGCCGCCGGGTTCCCGTCTTGGCGAAGATCTTCTGCAGATGCGCCTTGACCGTGCGCTGCGCGACGCCGAAGTCGCGCGCCATCTCGGCGAGCGGCCGGCCCTTGATGAGACCGACGAGCACGCGGATCTCCGCCGCCGTCAGGCCGTAGGCCTCCATCAGGATCGGGCCCGGCAAAGGCAGGTCGGCCTCCGGCGCGGACACCAGGACGATGGCATAGCCGCCGCTTTCCGCCGACGGCGGAACGACGGCGAGGATCCGCATTCCCTGGGCATGCGAAATCGCTTTGATGAAGGGCGTTTTCTTGCGGCCGGAGAAGGCCGCGCGCAGCGCTGCGCGCAGGTCGCCGTCGAGCGGGACGAGCATGCCGCCCCGCTCCCGCACGAGCCCACCCTCGGCCAGCAACGGTCCGGTGGCGGCGTTGGCATAGGCGATACGTCCCGAACCTTCGACCAGGAATGCCGCGCCCTTGATCCGCTCGACGAACGCGGCCATGCCGGACAGCCGCGCGGCCTGATCGTCGAAGATCCAGCCCAGCTTGGCGGCCTTGCGCGCATGCGGCAGCAGCAGGCGCATCAGCATCAATTCCTCGTCGCCGAAGGGCCCGTCCTCCGCGGGCCGGATCATTGCGATGAAGGCAAAGCTGGCACTGGACCGCGACAGCATGCCGGCGATGGAATCGCCCCAGCCCTGCGGCGCCAGCCAGTCCGTGTAGTAGCGGGTCTGCTGAAAAGCGGCCACGTCGACGGTACGGTACAGGGCGCGCAGATCGCCCTCCTGCAGATACAGCAGCGCCGCCTCGGACCAGGGATTGCCGCGCGCATATTGCGTAAGATAAGTGGCCCAGAGCTGCGGTTCGACGCCGTGCTGGATGAGCAATGTCGGAGCCTGGCGGTAGACCGCCACATGCGCGCCGAGCCGCGGGCACAATTGCTCGAACACGTTCGACCAGCGGCTGCGGTCCAGAACGCAGTCGTAAATCCCGTCGATCAGCCGCGACAGCTCCACCGCGTCGGTCATGGCTAGCACAGCATCAGGGGCGGCGCGTGGCTGAGGACTTCACGGATCAGATCGCTTTGCCGCCTGGTTCCGGTCTTGGCGAAGATCTTCTGCAGATGCGCTTTCACCGTGCGCTGCGTAACGCCGAATTCCCGCGCCAGTTCCGCGATCGCCTGGCCTTTGACGAGACCGACCAGAACGCGAATCTCGGCGACCGTCAGGCCATAGGCCTCCATCAGAATGGGACCGGGCAGCGGCAGGCCCGCCTCCGGCGCGCTCACCAGCACGATGGCATGGCCGCCGCTTTCGTCGGAGGGCGGAATGACCGAGAGGATTCGCGATCCCTGCGGATGACGCGCCAGCTTGATGAAGGGGATATTCGCTTCGCCGGACCAGGCTCGGCGCAGCGCGTCGCGCACAGCGGCATCGCGCGGCAAGAGAATGCGGTTCTGCTCGCGCAGCAGCACGCCGTCCGACAGCAGCTGCTCCGCAGCGGCGTTGGCATAGGCGATGCGGCCCGCGCCGTCGATCAGGAGCGCGGCACCTTTGATCCGTTCGACGAAGGCGGCCATTCCGGACAGCTTGGCTCTTTGATCCTCGAACAACCAACCCAGCTTGGCCGCCTTGCGGGCATGCGGAAGCAGCGTTTTCATGATCCCAACTTCGCCGTCGCCATAGGGACCGTCACGCTCGGGCCGGATCATCGCGATGAACGCAAGACTGGAGGTGGTGCGCGACAGCATCCCGCCGATGGAATCGCCCCAGCCCTGCGGCACGACCAATTCCCGGTAGAAGCGGGTCCGGCGGAATTCGGCGATGTCGACGGTGCGGTAGAGGGTGCGCATGTCGCCCTCTCGCAGATAGAGCAGCGCCGCCTCGGACCATGGATTGCTGCGGCCGAATTCGCTCTGGTAGGTCGACCAGGCTTGCGGCGCGATGCCGTGCTGCACGAGCAGAGTCGGCGTCTGCCGATAGATCGCCATGGCGGCCCCGATGCGCGGGCACAGCAGCTCGAACACGTTCGACCAGCAGCGGCGGTCGAGAATGCAGTCGTATATCGCGCCAATCACCTGCGATAATTCGGCTTGATCGAGCGGACCCATCGACGCGGAAAGTTAGGCGCCGCAAACGTCCGGCACAACCGGATAATGGCCGCGAAAATGATGCGTACGAATTACGCATCTGTAATGCTCGAAAGAACAACGCATGGCCGGACGTCTATTGTCCGAACGGACAGTGTCCCGGCCGGCCCGACTTGCTAGCTAGCGCTGTCCGATCGAGGAAGCGCCCATGAGATTTCTCTCGTTGTCATCGTGCGTTTTGGCGAGCGCCCTGCTTCTGCTACCCGCGCAGGGTCTTCCGAGGCATGTGACAGGTCGGCCCACAACAGGCCAGCCGGTCGGGTCGCCCGGTCCCTGCGGTTATGGCCGCCCTCAAAAGATAATGTGCGAGACTCATCAGCGCGGATCCGGTCGTCCCGACAAAATCTGCCGCAAGGTCTGTCTCCCCGCGGCGGGGTAGCGACGAAAAGCGCGGTGCCGTTCATTCCGACGGTGGAAGTAGGCGAACCAGAGGAACGGGCGCTGACCCTCGACCAGATGGCGATCGTCTTCGACACCGTCAAATCCGATCATCTCGTGATGTTCTGCCCGGTGATGGCGAACACTATGGCGCGACCCGAGGCCGTGCTCGAATTGACGCGCTTTCAGCTCGACTTCGAAAGCAAGCTGGTTCGGCTCAATCCAGAAGGTCGCAAGCAGACTAAGAAGTACCGGCCAACGGTTCCGATGACCAACACGCTGCTGCCATGGCTACAGAAGGGGAAGACCAACTACGTCGTCACCTATCACGGCGACCGAGTCTTCTCGGTCAAGAAGGCCTTCCAGCGCTTGCCAAAGATCGCCAAGGGATTGCCCGAGCGGATTTCGCCCTACTGCATCCGGCACACCATGGCGAAAGAACTGCGACGCCGCGGCGTTCCGCCGTGGGAGGTCCAAGGCATGTTGGGGCACAAGGCTGCCGGACTGCGGACGACGGAGATCTATGCCAAATACGATCCGAGCTATCTGAGTGCGGCGCGGGTTGCCATTGACGAGGTCATGGCGGACATCAACGCGAAAATGACGAAGCGCGAAATCATCCTGCCGACCCAGCCGCAGCTCATGGCAGTCGGTGCGAAAAGTTGACTAAGTGCTTGAAAATGGTGGGCAATACAGGGATTGAACCTGTGACCTTAACCATGTCAACGAAGAGGCCATTCAATGCTTTCAACGGCTTAGATGTGCTACAGTGTGCAAGACTGTGCTGGAAAAGGCCAGTTTTTGCCGCTGTTGCGTTACACTTGCGTGCCACCAGAACATCCGTTCTCCCGTGATCGTTTCTGCCAGTTGAAACCCTTCCGCCGATGTACTGCTGCCACAGAGGAGCAGATCGACCGACGATCTTTGCGGTGCTCGCGGAAACTAGACGCTTGCGCCGCGAAAATCCTCCAAAAGAGGTACCCTACCGCTCCGTCTCCTCGGGTTGCAGATAAGTTGCGAAGAAATCCGTCTCGCGCCGCCAAAAGTCCCGAAGCGCCGCGCCGGTCAGCACACGTCCTTGGCCCGAATAGCGAAGCAGTGTCACATTCGCGCCGGCAGCGCGCAGGACGTTGTACAGTTCGATCGATCCCAGCAGAAAGTTTCCGTCCTCATCTCCATCCGCGAGCAACATCGGCGTTTTCACCTTGCCGGCGCGGAAGACGGCCGAAAGCCTTACATAGGCGGACGGGTCTTCCCACAACTTGGCGCCGGCCAGGTCTGCAAGGAAATCCAGCCCATCGAACCAGAGAAGCGAGCTTCCGATCCAGTCGGGCAAGGCAGGCGCGACGGCGACCGCGCATTTGAACTTATCTGTTCGCGTCACGAGGTAATCGACCACACCGCCGCCATTGCTATGGCCGTAGAGGCACATCCGGTCGGGATCGACGAGGCCCCGCCGATCGAGCTCCGCTACGCCGCTCATCACGTCGTCGACCGTCGTATCCCAGGCGGCCGGCCCCGCGCCCCGCTTGCAGAACGCGGGCGCGCCGGAGCAATTGGGCGCCGAATGCGGCGCGCGCGGCCGCGGCTTGAACACCATGTAGCCCGCTGAGGCCCAGGCCTGGTTTCCGGCCAAGGGGCTCATCCAGCCGCCACCACCGCCGGGAAACGGATAGACGTCGACGATCAGCGGATATCGTTTCCCCGGAATATAATGCGCGGGATAGAGCAGATTGCCGGTGAGCACCTCATGGTGCGCGTTAAGCCAGGTAACGGTTTGCGACCTTGCCAAGTCGAGATCGTCATCGGGTGCGAGCGAGAGCAGCTTTTTCGCGGTCGTGCCGCCGTCCGGCGACAGCCAGACGAGCGGACCGGATTCGCCGTCGATCCAGGCGATCGCGCCGCTCTGCGCTTGCGACCACGGTCCGACCAGACCTACGGATAGCGTGCCGAGGAAATCGGTGTCGCGAACATGGGCGACAGGCGCGCCGCGCGCGGCGCCCGCATCGAGACCGCTGTCATAGGCGACAAGAAAGGACTCGGATCCCCGGTCCCAATCGTAATTCACGACCGGACCGTTCAATCTGAATTCGCGCGCGGCGCCTGCGCCGTCCGGCGAGACGACATGGATCGCGGCGGCAGCGTCGAAGCTGCTGCTGACGAGGAATGCGATTCGTGTTCCATCCCGCGACCAGAGCGGCCGGTATTTCACGCCGTCACCCGCCGCCAGGGCGCGGGCGTCCCCGCTGCGAAGATCGAGAAGCACGATCTCGCCCTTCGTCGCGGACAGGATGCTGCCGCCGGACGCGGTGCCAGGATCATCCACCCGGATCCGCGCGAAGGCGATGGTGCCGCCGTCGGCAGACCACGCCGGATCGAAGGCCATCGCGTTGCCGTGGGTGACCTGCCGGCTTGCATGCGAGTCGGCGTCGACGATGAAAAGCTGGCTGTAAAGCGCCTCTCCGGGCCGAGGCGCGCGGAATTCGACATCGCGGCCGTCCCTTGCCTCGACGATGCCGCCAGTTCCGCCGCCGGGATGAGCGAATACGTCCGTGAGAATCTGCGCGGATGGCGTCGTATTGTCCAGGGCCAGCGGCGCACCGGCGGCGGAAGGCACGGGAACGGGCGATGCGACGCGCGAAGCAAACACAATGTTGCGGCCGTTCGGCGACCAGCGCATCCGGAACGCATCGCCGACATAGCCCATCATCCGGGTCTCGATTTCGGGATCGATGCCAGCGGGGAATTCCGTCAATTGCCGAAGGCCGCCGTCGCTCCGGTCCCATAGCCAGATTTGCAGCGTGCCGGATCGGCGCGAATAGAAGGCGAGCCTTTCGCCGCCGGGCGACCAGCGCGGTATCAGTCCCTCGCCCAGATGCTGCACGACGTGGCCGTCTTCGACACGCACGATCGACAATTCGCCGCCGCGCTCGACGGCGAGCGACGTGCCGCCGGCACACAGGTCGAGCGTCGCCAGCATCGCGGCTTCGCCCGAAGCCACACCATCGAGGTCGTCCAGCGTCACCGGCCGCCGGGAACCTGCATCCGCCATCGTCGCCGCGCCGAAAGCAAGCGCGACAACCGCGATCGCCAGACGGCGTATAGTGCGGCCAATACCGCCGGTCACCATCGCGCGGTGAGCTGAAGCGAAACGACCCGTCCCAGCACGTTGGCGTTCGCGCCGTCGAAAACAAGTCCGGGCGCAACTCCGGGGTCCGGCGTCGCGACAAAGGGCGGCTTCGTGTCGGCGACGTTGATGACGTTCAAGCCAGCGACGAATCCGTCGAGAAGGCTTCCCGGTCCCTGGTCGAAATTGTATTGCATCGCGAGGTCGAACGTCGTCCACGACGCGATCGGCACGGAGGGCGCATTGCGGACATCGCGGTAGGAGTCGATGTAGTTCGCGAACACCGCAAGATCGAATTTCCGTGCCGCAGGATCACGCGGCCGCGCAGCTTCAGGTCGACGGGATTGTACTGCGTGTTCAGCACGCTGGCCGCCGGCATGGCCGCGGACACCTTCTGCTTGAAGGTCAGGATATAGGTGCCGTCGAGGCCGGTCTCAAGGTGGCCGAAGGAGAAGTCGCCGTCATAGGACGCCTTGAAATCGATGCCGTTGGTGTCGAGCGCCGACAGATTGGTGGAGCGCGAATCCACGATGGCCGCGATCGTGGAAAGATCGACGCCGCCCGGAATTCCGGTGAAGTCGTCGGACTCCTGCGTGGTGGAGACCAGGGACGCGACTTCCGCCGCCGGGGGATTGCGCTGGATCAGAGGACCGAAGCTCGACGCGTTGTTGAGCGCATCGAACAGATCGAATCCCGCCGTCTGCGCGGTCGTGATCAGATTGGTGAAATGGACATTATAATAGGTCGTGCTGACCCTGACGCCCGGAAAGGCGTCCGGCGCCCAGTCCGCGCCGAGCGTCCAGTTGGTCGATTTTTCCGGCGAAAGCTTCGGATTGCCGCCGAAGACGACCAGAACGTTGGACGCGCCGCCCGTCGTCGGGTCCGCTTCCGGCAAAGCGACGACTTGGGACGGTATCGGATTGAGATCGCTGAGCAGCGGCGCGCGGAATGAGGTTCCATAGGTGCCGCGGAATTTGAGATCCGACAGCGCCATCCAGCTCAGTCCGATCTTGGGATTATCGGTCGAGCCGAAATCACTGTAGTGTTCGTATCTGTCGGCCAAGCTGAGTTCCAGGCGATTGTCCAGCTATGACTCGCGCGGGCCGATGAGGGGAACGTCTAGCTCCGCAAACCCGCCCGCGATATTCCGGTTCGGAGAATAGACGCTGTGTCCGATCAGGTCCTTGGAATCGAGAGTCTCGTAACGATATTGCCCCCCGACCGCAAACCGCACCGGACCGGCAGGCAGCGAGAACAGCGCACCGTCGAGCTTGGCATCGACGGTTCCGACCGTCGCGATGGTGTGGACATGCGCGGAGGGTGCGCCGGCGAGGACGTCGTTCTGGTCGCTGTCGCTCGCGCTGTAGGTCGTGCTCAGCTCGAATTGCCGGTCCTCCGGCAGCGCCATGTCGACGCCGGCGGTGCCCCCATAGTTCGAGGCGGTCACGACGTTGTGGTCGTCCCCGATGCCGGTGAAGAACTCATCATTGGCCGAGGATCTGTTTGACCAGAAGCCCTCGCCGAACACGCTGATATCGCCGGTCAGGGCCTGGTTACCCATCGCGAAAACCGAATTATGCAATTGCTTCGGCACCAGGGTAAACGGATTGGCGTTGGCGCTCGTATAGCTGCGCTGGCTCGCATAGATCGGCGAACGCAGATCGTAGTCGTAGCTGATAAGCGCGGAGCCGCCGTCCCATGTGCGGCCCAGGCTCTGCGCGACTTCCTCTTCCACGCCGCCGCCGTCGGTCGGCGCCGCGAAGCGCGCGCGGGTCTCGGCGCCGTCGAAATCGTGCCGCAGCACCAGATTTATCACTCCGCCCACGGCGTCCGAGCCGTAGATCGCCGATGCGCCGTCGGCAAGAACATCGACACGTTCGAGCGCACTCAGCGGGATCATCGAGACGTCGACGAAATTGCCGGCATTGTTCGCCGGCGCGATCCGGTGTCCGTCGAGCAGGACGAGGGTCGCATCGCTGCCGAGACCGCGCAGATTGACGCCCGCGCCGCCGACCGCGTTCACCGCGTTGCCGCCGCCGACGAGAGTCCCCACCGTCTCGTCGGACGCCCCGCCGCCGAAATTCGCCGGCAGACGCCGCACGAATTGCTGGACGCTTCCCAGTCCCGACAGGTCGATCTGGTCGCGCGAGTAGCTGTCGACCGGGCTCGCCGGATTGGCCGCGCCGCGGATATTCGTGCCCGTTACGACGACGGTCTCGATCGGCTGGCCGTTCGTCGCGGTGCTCGCCGCCCCTTGGTCAGAGGCGGCTTCGGCGTTTTTTGGTCGGACACGCAACATGATGGTCTGGGCATTTTCGGACGCGATCTCGATGTCCGTTCCCGCCAGGAGCGCCGACAGCGCGGCATGCAGATCAAGGCTTCCCTTGACCTCGTGGGTCCGCACGCCATTGAGCTGGTCCGCCGGCGCCACGATCTGGATGCCAGCCTGCCGCGCAAATTCCGGAATGGCGTTCACCGCCGCGTCGGAATGCACGTCGAAGTTTCGCGTCTGCCCCATGGCGGCCGCCGCGCAGAGCAACGTCCCGATGGCGACGCCGCTTCGCAATGCAAGCCGCTTCGCCGCTGACAGTCCTGTCCTACTCAAACGCATACTCGCCCCCGCGCTGCAGGCCACCCACGCGGACCTGTCAGAGGAAGAGACACACAACGGTCGTCTTTTCCCTACGCGGCTGTCGCGCGTTATCGCCGCAAGAGCCGGACTTCGTTGTCCGCGACCGCGACACGAAGATCGAACGAAACCGCGACGGCGTTGGCGAAGCCGATCGGATCGCCCGCCAGAAACAAGCCGGTGATCCGTTCCTGGGCGACGGAGGGATCGTCGATCCGAATCCGGATGTCGCTGTAGCGCGCAAACTCGTCGGCCGCGGTTCCAAGGGTCTCGCCGTGGAACGCGATGCGGCCATCGCGCCACGCCAGCGCCCGTTCCACCTCGGCCGTTTCAACAGGCTTTGCCACGATCGGGGCGTTCGCCGGTGCGATGGCACGGGTGTTGGCTGCCGCCCGCACCGGCGGCGCAACGGGGATGTCGGGACGGGTCACCTCGACCACGCCCTCTTTGACAAGGACCTGCACCGGCTGGGACGGCAATACGCGGACCGTGAAGCTGGTGCCGACCGCGCGAACGGCGATATCGCCGGCGTGAACGATGAACGGTCTTTGCGCGTTCTTGGCCACGTCGAACAGGGCTTCTCCTTGGATCAGATCGATGTCGCGGCGGCTCTTGGAGTAGCGGACAACGACTTCGGATTGGGTGTTGAGACTGATGAGGGAGCCGTCGTTCAACGGCACCACCCGCATCTCGCCGACCCGCGTCGCGTAGCGGTCCCCGCCGAAAGACTGCAGCAGCGGGCGCCCCGCGACCGCCAGGCCGGCAACGCCGGCGGCGATACCGCCGCCCCACAGGACGCGGCGGCGGGAGAACGCCGGTTTCTCCCAGAGAGGGGGCGTCACGTCGCGCCAGAGGCGTCAGATATGCGCTTGCAAGCGCAAACGCTCCGACATGTCGGACATCCTCGCTCAGCCAGGCATCAAGGCGCGCCTGATCGTCAGGATTTAGCGGTCCGGCATCGGCCCTGGCGGCCCACAGGGCGGCCGCGTCATAAATTTACTGGACGGAATATCTCTCGGTCATTTTTGCCGCGTCCCGAAACCGCGTGCTCTTGCCCCTATAGACAATTGAGAGGCCGGTTTCCCTCCCCGGCCGAATGCGCTGATGAGGCAGCGCACGCCCTGCGCCATGTACTTTTCGACCGCCTTCTCGCTGACGCCGAGGCGTTTCGCAACCTCGCGCTGCGAGAACCCTTCCACCCGGCGCAGCAGAAAGGCCTGGCGACAGCGCGGCGGCAAATCGGCCAGAGCCTCGTAGACTTCGCGGACCTCGTCACGCAAGGCGACCTGCTCCTCCGGCGAGGCGTCCGGTGCGAACGCCTCAATCGCCTCGACGTCGCCGACCGCGACGATCGGCACGACGCGCAGGCGGCGCAGCTGGTTGGCGAGGATGGAAAACGCCGTCTGGGCCGCGTATTGCCGCGGACTGCGAATGTCGGCGACGGAGTCGAGAGACGCGAGGCGCGCGTACATTTTCTGGATGATGTCGTCGATGTCCAGATCATAGGCGCGACGCGCGAGCCAGGCGCGGATCATGCGCTCATGGGGCACAATATTTTGGGCCAGCCACTGGGCCCGCTGGCTCGTGAGCCTCGACATGGCAAACAGAAGAACGGAGCGAATGCGGCTTTACAAGTCTTTCCGTATCGCCTGTGTTGGCACCGACGCAGTCTGGAAATATTGCGAATGTGCCGTAGGCATTTTTGCGAATGAAGTGTACCGGCAAAAAGAGACCGCCTGGGCAGCAAGCGAAGAAGTTGCAGGAGGAGATCGTCCGACACGGTCTTTTGCTACCGGTTATCGTTGTAAGCGGTCATGCCAACGTGGCACCTGCGGTATAGGCAATGAGGGCCGTTGCGATCGATTTTATCGAAAAGCCGTTTGCAGCCGTGCAATTGTTCGCAGCCGTTGCACGGGCGGTTGGCATAACCAGGAGCGGCGGACCAAGATGGCTGAGCTAATGGCGGCTCATGATCTGCTCGCGCTGCTGACGCCGCGCGAGAGGCATGTTCCGAAAGAGCTTGTCGCCGGGAGCTCCAATAACATCATCGCCAGAGAGCTTGGGATGGGGGTTACTTGACTGACAGACGCTGTATCGTCCGCGCATATATCCGCCAGTCGCATTCTTACGTAGCCACCTCAATATCTCTCCGCTACGCCTTGTGTGGAAACGGATCGTCAGAGACCGAGTCGAACGGCGCGTCTTCTGCAGCGGCGCTCTATGATCGGTGTTTTTGACCGTATTTTTTAAACTGGCCGAATATTTCGTCCATCTGCGTCCCGGAAAGAATATTCGGGCCACCGATCAGCAGCGTACCCCAATAGACCGCCGATTGCTCCTCGATCTCGTCTGCGATGACGAGCGCGCGCGCGATGCTGGGCGCCATGGCGATCTGCCCGTGATTGGCCATGAGGCAGGCATATCCTCCCGCCAGCGTCTCGACGACGTTCCGCGCCAGTTCCTCGCTTCCGAATGTCGCATATCCCGCGATCGGCACCGACGGCTTTCCCGAAACGCCGACCATATAGTGCAAGGGCGGAATAGGCTTGCCCGCACAGGCGAGGATGGTGGCGTAGCGCGAATGGCAATGGACGATGGCATTCACGTCGCGCCGCGCCCCGAGCAATGCGGCATGCATCTGCCATTCGCTCGATGGCTTGAAGGAGCCTTCTCGCGCCCGCCCCTGCATATTCAGGAAGACGATGCATTCCGGCGTGAGGTTTTCAGGCGTGACACCGGTCGGCGTCACCAACAGCCCGTCGCCGCAACGCACGGACACGTTTCCGGTGGTGCCGCGGTTGAGACCATGCGCCACCATCGCTCGCATGGCATCCACCACTTGGTTGCGCAGCGTGGTTTCGTCCGCGGTCTCCGTCATATGGCGCTCCTGAGCGGCGTTTCCGTCATGTAGCGCGATGTCGTTTCGTAGTCGGCCAGCTTGCCGAGCGTTCCCAGGTCCTGGGCGACGAGCGCGGCGGTGGCCGATGCGAACCGGCAGGCATCGCGTATGTCATGTCCGCGATCGAGCGCAGCGATGAAGCCGGCGCAAAAGGAGTCGCCGCAACTCGTCGTATCGACCGGCTGAATCTCATGCGCCGGTATGTCGAACCGCCTGTCGCGCGCGATGCCCATAGCGCCGCGGCGGCCCCATTTGAGGATGCAGGTTTCAGCGCCCATCGCGAAAAACCGTTCCGCCGCCTTCTGTGGAACGTCCGTTTCGGCAAGCAGCAGGGCCTCGTCCATGTTGGGCATGAAGAAATCGACATGCGGAAGGACGCGCTCGAGTTCTGCCATGGTATGTTTGCCCGGCCCGATCAGGTCGCAAGTCACCGTCGCACCCGCCGTCTTGGCGGCGGCGAGAAGATCGGCGGCCGGACCGCCGTCGAGATAACGGCCCCCGATACCCGCCCAATGGACGAATTTCGACGTCTGGGCGGCCGCGAACGTTTCGCTGTCGATCCTGGCAAATTGGCTCGCGCCCGGCGCGTGGAACAAGGGACGCTCGCCATCGCTGCGGATCGCCAGAATGGTGGTGGAGGTTCGCATCCGCGGCAACGTCGCGAGGAACCGTGTATCGACGCCTTTCGCCTCCAGTTCGCTGCGCACAAACCGGCCCGCACCATCGTCCCCGATGGCACTGGCGAGTGCGGTCCGCACGCCCAGCGCGGCGGCGATCAGCGCCGTCCCGCCCGCCGTCCCGGCCGGCGACAAGGCCACGCCTTCGATCAAGCTCGCTCCCGCGGGGATGGCATCGATGGGACGACCCGCAATGTCGAGCGTCGTCAATCCCACGCAGAGAAGTCCGCTGTTCATGGCTCGCCTGAGACTTCAGGACGCCAATGTGCCCGTATCCGATACGATAGTCAAAAGTATCTTTTTACATTTACCGGCTGGCGGCGGAGACGCGTTCGATATCTCGAATGCCGGAGGTGGCATTCGAAGCGGCTGTCGGGTTTCCGCGATGCCGTCAAGTTGACGATGGCTATGCGAGGAATAATTAGATAATTCTTTGCGCCACGCCGCCGGTTTCCGCGCTCCAATCCGTCTCCATAGAGGCTTTCCCATATGAAAACGCAGGCTTCCCATGGAGCCAACAAGATGGCTGGAAAAAAGAAGAAGGCGGAAGGCGAAAAGCCGCGGCCCCGCAAAGCCGCGCGGAAAAGTAATGACGAAGGCCAGGTCCTGGCCGCGAACAAGCCGCCCGCGCGGACGAAGCGCAAGATCGACATGGCCCTCAAGACCATTCCCGTTCAGGAGCGTTCGCGCCTGACCTATGACGCGATTCTCGCAGCCGCTTCGAGCAGCCTGGCAGAAGTTGGCATCGACCGGTTCAATATCAACCTGATTTGCGAGCGCGCGGAGCTGACCCCGCCGGCGATCTATCGCTATTTTCCCAACAAATACGCGATCCTGAAGGCGCTCGGCAGCCGGCTGATGGAAAAACAGGACGCGGCGGTGTTCGCGTGGATCCGCAATGACGGCCTGGTCGCGGCAACCGTAAAAGAAGCCGTCGAGAAGTCGATCCAGATCCAGGAACGCGTGAACGCCATCACCCGCGAGGAACCGGGTGGGATATGGATCATGCGCGCCATGCGCTCGATCCAGGTGTTGCGCGATATCCGTGTCCGGTCGCGCAACAAGGTTGCCGATGCGTTCTACGCAGCCCTGCGCGATACCTATAAGGACGTGCCAGAGCGCCTCTTGCGGATCGCGACGCGGCTGACGATCGAAGTCGGCTATGCCGCGACGGAGATGGTGCTCGAGGAGCCCCGGCACAGTCCCGATCTCATCACCCAGGAATTGTCCTGGATGCAGACGCTCTATTTCACCGGCCTTGCCCGATACGCCCGGAAAGACCGCTGAATCGCGCCCAGCGTCGTTTTGAAGCATCGTCCGCGGAAATTGGCGGTTCGGTCGATCGCAGAAACGGTATATTTTCGTACTGTTTCTGTCGCAGTGGCGAGGCAAGCGGGAGATTTTTCGTGGCAACATCGCTTCAGGTTCACGACTCTCCCGCCGCGTGGAAGGGATCCGCGCTCGACTGGCAGGCCGAGGCGCTGCATCGGCTTTCCGCCGACCAGGTCGCGGAGATCGATGGTGCGCTGGATCATCTGAAATCGCTCGGCGACCTGGACATTCCGGACATCACGCGCGACACGTTTCCGCTGAAGGCCACCGGACACTATCTGAGGGACTTGCGGCACGAACTCCAGACCGGGCGGGGCTTCCTGCTTCTTCGTGGCCTGCCGCGCGAGCGTTATTCGCCGGACGACCTGGCCCGCATCTATGTCGGGCTCGGGGTGCACATCGGGCAGCCGGTGGCGCAGTCGCATCGCGGCGAGCTGCTGGGAAGCGTGGTCGATGTCAGCGATATCGTCGAAAAGCCCCGTGGCTACCGCGCTGGCGGGCAGCAGGGGTTTCATTCCGACGGCACAGCATGCGACGTGATCGGCCTGATGTGCCTCAGGCGTGCGAAGGTGGGCGGCAAAAGCCGCATTGTCAGCTCCGTTTCGCTGTACAACGCTTTGGTCGAGCGTCGGCCCGATCTGGCGCAAGTGCTGTGCCGGGGCTTACCGCTGCGCATGCATGGGCCGGACGCCGAACTCAGCCTCAGCCCGGGCCATACCGGCGGCAGGCCCGCCCCCATCTTCAGCTTCGAGTCGGGCGACTTCAGTTGCCATATGGACGCCGGCAATTGGCTTTACGCCATCAAGGCGGGCGACACGGTCGCCTCGGCGATCGAACTGGAAGCCTATGAGACGTTGCAGAAATTTGCTGCGTCCGACGAGTTCCACCTCGACATGACGATCGACGAGGGCGACATCCAGTTCATCAACAACCGCAAGATCCTCCACAGCCGTCTCGACTATGACGACCATGACGAGCTGGCGCGCCGGCGCTACATGCTGCGGCTCTGGCTCGAAATAACCGAGTGGCAGCCTTGGCCGCCGGACCAGCGCCTGATCACCTTCGACGATGCGCGCCATTTCCTGCGCCAGCGAAAGCCAAGGATGGACTTTCCGTCCTTTTACATGGGCGAGATGGAAAGGCTTTATGCGCAGCGCCGCCTGGAAGGCGCCGCCATGATCCGCAAAAAGCCCTTCAACAGATTCGCGCCGGCGTAATTACCGGCGCCGAGGCGAAACGAGGCCGCGCCGGCAGGCGCGGCCTTTTTGCTTGCAGCCATCGCCAAGGCTGCATTTACATACGATACTAATTGCTACTATTATTTTCGCTTCTCCGGTCGCCGGTTGGCGGCCGTCCTTCCACATGAAAGGTGCATCAATCTCCATGTCGCCCGAGAGCGCCGATGTCATCGTCCTGGGTTCCGGTGCGGCCGGGCTGACGGCCGCCCTCACTGCTGCGGTGCTCGGCATGCAGGTCGTCGTGATCGAGAAGGGCGAAAAGCTCGGCGGCACAAGCGCCATGTCCGGCGCCGGCACATGGATTCCGGCCAACCATCACGCGCACACAATGGGCATAGACGACAGTATCGGCGAAGCGCTGGACTACATGCGCGCCGCGGCGCCGGATGGCTGGCGTGAAACCGAAGACCCGCTGTGGCAGAGCTTTCTTGTGGCGGCGCCGCGCATGCTGGAGCTGGTCGAAAAGGAATCCCCCACGCGGTTCGAAATCCTGAGCGAGCCCGATCCGATGCTTGAGGTCGCCGGCGCCAGGAAGCGGGGGCGCATGCTGTCCACCAAGCCCATGCGACGCGATCTGGTGGGGCGCTACGCCAAGCATCTTCGGCGCTCGACCCAGCCCCATGCCCTCACTTATGAGGAAATGATCCACGCCAATTTCCTGCACAAACCGCTTCAAGCTTATCTGCGCAATGGCCCAAAAATTCTGTGGCGGAAGCTGCATGGCATAGCATGTCAGGGAACGGCGCTGATCACGGGCCTGTTGCGAGGATGCCTGGATCACGGCTGCCGCATCGAGTTCGCGGCGCGCGCCGTCGAGCTCATCCAGAACGAGTCAGGCGCTGTCGTCGGCGTCATCGTGGAGAAGAAGGGTCAGCGCCGGGAATTTCGCGCGCGTCGCGGCGTCGTCATCGCCACCGGCGGTTTCGAGTGGGACCGCGCCCTGTTCGCCGAGCACTTTCCAGGCCCGGTCGATTTCCTGTGCAGCCCCTCCACCAATGAAGGCGATGGTTTGCGCATGGCTGTGCAGGCCGGCGCCGTGACGGCCCACATGGATCAGGCCAATCTCGCCGGTGCCTTGCCGACCTGGTACGAGGGGCGTCTGCACGGCGTGCCGCTGCGCTTCCAGGCGGATCCCCATGCCATCGTGGTCAACCAGAAGGGCCGGCGGTTCGGCAACGAATGCGATTTCAATTTCTGCGAGACACTCGTGGTTCGTGATCCGCAAACGCAAAAGCCGGCGAACTTGCCGGCCTGGGTTATCGCCGATGCCAATTTCCTCCGGCGCACTCCGCCCTTGCGCTTTTTCGCTCGTCACAAGCCCGGTTGGTTGATCAAGGCGCCGACGCTGACGGCGCTGGCGGAGAAGATCGGCCTTCCGGCATCGGCGCTTCAGGAGACCGTGGCGCGCTACAACGCCTTCTGCGCCAAGGGCCGCGACGAGGATTTTCAACGTGGCGAGCACAAGTTCGAACGCTACTGGTCCGGCGGGCAGAACGTGCTCGGATCGATCCAGAAGGCGCCTTTCGTGGCGACGCCGTTCAATATCTCGACCATGGGAACCAAGGGCGGTCCGAGAACCAATGCGGACGGCCAGGTGCTGCGCGCCGACGGCAGCGTCATCGCGGGACTCTATTGCGCCGGCAACGCCATGGCCAACCCTATCGGGACACGCGCGGTCGGCGCTGGCACGACAATCGGCCCCTGCATGACATGGGGCTATATCTGCGCCCAATCGATCGCGACGACGAACAGGGACTGATAGAAAAGCCGGCGCCGCAAGGCGCCGGCTCCCGACCGGCTCGAATCTCGGTCAGTCCCGGGCCTTGGCGATGACCTCGATTTCCAGCTTCGCCGCTTCGTTGGGCATCTGAGCGATGAGCATCGTCTGGGCCGGCATCACGTTGGTGAATTTCTGCTGCAGTACGATCACCATCTCGCGCAAATATTGCCGGTCGCTGACGAAAATCCGCACATGCGCGACGTCGGCCAGGCTCGCGCCGGCCTGCTCGAGCGCATTTTCGATGATGCGGAAGGAATTCTGTGCCTGGGCTGTGAAATCGTCCGGCATGGCGCCGGTTTGTGCATCGACGCCCATGGTGCCGGAAACGAAGATCCAGCCGTCCTGGACGACGGCGCGCGAATACATCGCGATCTTCTCTGTAGGCGATCCTGAACTGATGAGACGGCGCACGGCAATCCTCCTGTTTAAGCGGTCAAACCTTTTTTCCGCCGCCGCGGACGAGCGTCATCATCGCCAGGCCGGCGCACAGCATCAGCACGATCGGCGCAAAGCCCGCCTGCTGCGTCTGGAAGATCGACGTGAAGATGCCGATAAGCAGCGGCCCGAACCACACGGTCGCGGTGCCGGACAGCGCATAGAGCCCAAAGAAGGTCCCGACCTCGTCCGGTGGCGACAGCCGAACCATCAGCGTGCGGCTGGACGCCCATGATGCCGTGCCGACGACCGAAATGACGAAGGCGACGCCCACATAGACGAGTTCGGGCCATGTCTTGAACAGCGGCGCGTTCCAGGCCGCTATGTCGCCGGCGTGCCAGAAATAGAAGATCGTATGCCGGTCGAGGCCAAGCTGTGCCAGCACCCCGATGACGGAGACGCCGATCTCGGTGATGATCGCGTATTTGGGGCCGATCCGGACGTCGAGCCATCCTCCCAGCACGCCGCCCCAGATTCCGGCCACGGTCGTCACCATACCCAGCACGACCAGCTCCACCACGCCCCACTGCATGACGCCGGCGGCATAGACGCCGCCGAATATGATCAGGGCCATCTTGGCATCGGCATAGAGCATGCGCGCGGCGAGATAGATTCCGATGTCCCGCGGAACGTGCAGGCCGCGAAACATCGCGACCAGGCGGCCGGCGCCATCGCGAAACGCCGCCGCGAAACGTACCGCGCTGCGCGTTGTATCGCCGGAGAACAGGAAGAGCGGCAGCGCGCCCAGCGCATAAAAGATGCCGACGATCGGACCGACGATGCGCTCCGGCTCGTGCAGCGTCGGCGAAAGGCCGAAAAGCGGATGTGCCGGGATGAAGGGCAGGGTTGTCCTGCCGGGCAGCACAAAGGCGACCAGCACGAAGATGAACATGAAGATGGTCGTGACGTTGCCGAGCGTCAACGAGAGCCCAGATGCGCGCGGCTGCTCTGCCGCTCCTGCGGCGCCGACCAGCATCGCGTTGTAGAAAACCTCGGTATAGGAGATCAGAACGGTGATCACGGCCATGAAAGCCATGGCTGCGGCGACCGAAAGCCCCGTCCCGTTCGGCTCGACGAACCACAACGCGCAGATCAGCGGCACCGAACCGGCCGTGCAGAACAGGAGCCACGGCTTGCGCGGCCCGAGCCTGTCGACCGCGGCCCCCAGGAAGGGCGCGGTCAGCGCCACCGCAAGGCCCGCAACCAGATTTAACGTGCTCACCAGCGCCTGGCCGCGCACGGCATTGCCGATCACGACCTGCGTGAAATAGGGCGTGAATATATAGGTCGCGATCAGGATGATGTAGGGATCGCGGGCGCCCTGATAAAGCGCCCAGCTCCATGCGCTCAGCGAAAGCCTTTTGCTTTTGGCCGCCACCACATCGCCCCGTGCGCTGAGCGCCATGGTGCTTCCTCCGCCTAGTCGTTGAAGCGCAGGAAGACGCCGAAGGTGCGCGGCGCGCCATAGATCAGCGCGTCGAAACCGTCGCCTGCCATGGAGTTCGCCTTCTCGAAATAGATCTTGTTCAGGACGTTGCGGCCCCAGACGCCCAGTTCGACCTTCTGGCCCGGAAAGCGGTAACCGATCTCGCCGTTCAGCAGGAACACCGGGCCGGAGGCCAGGCGCGTGGTGTCGGCGGTATCGGAGAACTGCTTGGTGCGATAGGTGGAGTCCGCCTCGAACAGCAACGCATCGCCATTGTTGAGATCGGCCACGTAATTCGCTTGGGCGGTGAAGCTGAACTCGGGCGAGGACGGTAGCGTGTTGCCGGTATAGTCGGAGGACGCCAGGGCCGAGCGGTATTGCGTATAGCGGGCATGCAACAGCGCGACACCGGCATTGAGCGTCAGGTTCTTGATCGGCCGCGCCTCGACCTCGAACTCCGCGCCGTAAATCTCGGCCGCGCCGGCGTTGTCGAGAACCTGCTCGTCGACCGGCCCCAACGGTCCGGTTTCCTGGACCATCGTGTAGACCTGCATGTCCTGGTAGTCGTAGTAGAAGGCGGCGGCGTTGAAGCGCAGCGTATCATCCAGGAACATGCCCTTGTAGCCGACCTCGTAGGCGTTGACGGTTTCGTTCTGATAGGGCGCCACCTGCGAAAGGTCTCCGGCATAGCCGCCGAAGAATCCGCCGCTCTTGTAACCCCGGTTGTAGGTGGCGTAGACGCGCTGATCCGGTTCGAACTCATAGTTCAGCCCGAAACGCGCGGACGGCCCACCGAAGCCCTTTTTCTGGTTCGTCGTAAAGAGGTCCAGAGCCCCGAAATTGTAGTTGCTGCTGTAGTCGAACGATTTGTGGTCGTAGGAATACCGGAACCCGCCCGTGACGGTCAGCTTGTCCGTGATCTTGTAGTCGGCCTGGCCGAATATCGCGTAGGTGTTCGTGTTCTGCGAATACGGATAGCCCAGCCAGACCGTGTCGTAGTAATCGATGTTGCTGTTCGTGTTCAGGTGGTCGTAGCCGTAGTAGAGGCCGGCCACCCAGGTAAGGGGCTGATCGGTGTTCGATTGCAGGCGCAGCTCTTCGCTATATTCGTTGTCCCGCGCCAGGTAATTGATCTCGAGCTGATTCAGGGGGCTGTCGTCGGTGTCTTCCCAATTGTTGCGCGTCGTGAGTTCGACGGCGGTGATCGATACAAGCGACACCTCGCCCAGATCCCAGTTTGCCGTTGCCGAGCCTCCGATGGAGGTGACGTTGTCGTTGCCGTCGAGATCGTAGGCGCCGACAAACGGGCTGCCGTCGAGATCCGCATAGCCCAGGGCGTTGGTGCACTGGCCGCTATAGTAATAGCCAGGCTTGCACAGCCCGTCCGCGCCGGTCGCCGCGGCCGTATGCGGATCGAGCGGACGCATCTGGCCCTTGATCGAACCGCTGCTGTTCTCGCTGTTGTGGACCTGGAAGAGGATGTTGAGGTCGTCGCTTGGCGTATAGAGAAGCTCTGCCCGGCCGGCCCAGCGATTGATGTTGTTCACGCGGTTGCCGGTATAGGTATTGAGCGTGTAGCCGTCGTTCCGGTCGAAGGTGCCGGCGACGCGAAAGGCCAGCTCGTCGCTGATCGGCCCGCCGATGCCGCCTTCAAGCACCACCGAATTGTAATTTCCGTATTCGACCGAAGCGTCGGTTTCGAAATCGCGCGTGGGACCCTTGGATACGACGCTGATGGCGCCGGCGGTCGTGTTGCGGCCGAACAGCGTGCCTTGCGGCCCTTTCAACACCTCGACCCGCTCGAGGTCGTAAAACTGGGCCATCTGCGACAGCGGGGAGCCGAGATAGACCCCGTCGACATAAATGCCGACCGAATTGTTGGAGGTCGGGTTGAAGTCGTTCGAGCCCACGCCGCGCAGATATATCTGCGGAGATGCGGATGCGTCGCCGGCCTTGATCTGAAGACCGGGCACGACACCCGTAAGGTCCTTGGTGTTGTTGATGTGCCGTTCCTGAAGCTGTTCCGTGGTGAGCGCGGTTATCGCGATGGGAACGTCCTGGAGATTCTGCTCGCGCTTCTGCGCGGTGACGATGACGGTTTCCAGTTGCTCGCCGGGGCTTGCCGCAGCCGGCGCAGGATCGGTCTGCGCCACGGCGGGTCGGCACAATGCCGTCGTCGAAAGCAACACCCCAAGAACCACACCCGAAGCCGATGATTTACGCATGTTCACTTGTGGACCCCTCCCTTGCGCAACTGCCACAAACGATATTAGAAAGTACCGAATATATAAACGGTAATGTTTAATATCATTCTGAAAAGGGAAATTTGTCGCAGTGCCAGCGATGGGTGCTGCCCCTGCTCACAAAACCAGCTTTTGCACAATTCTTATCCGCCGCTGCACAGTGGACGTGCACAGTATTTGGTGCCGTACCAATCGGCATCGCGAATGCGCCTATACGATAGAACGCTGGCTCGGTGGCGGCCTACACATAACGATACCGCCAACGACTATATCGCGAGGTCGATCAGGGTCGATCTTGCCGGCCTCGCTACATGCTCCGAGGCTATCGTTGTCGTCGGAGCCGTGATGACGAAGATTCGATCGCACCTCAAGCAGGCCGATATCGACGCAGCCGTCCTCGATATCGAAATGCTGGCGAAGACGATCCCGAGCAGGACGCAGCCAGGCATTTTTGACACCAAGCGCGAAGAGGTCCATCGCCTGATCTTTCAAGGTCTTCCCCACAAGGAAGTCATGAAACGCAGCAGCGTGTCGGCGGGACAGTGAGTGTTGGGCCTAGGACTCGAATCTGCGGCCAGACCCTTTTGAGCGGTGTGCTCCAAAGAGGAAATCGGCGGAAACGCTGCCTTTTGCATGCAATATCGTTCAATAGCGTACAATGCAATTTCCAACACTTACAAGAAAGTGCGTGCCACTCGCGTGCCGCGTGTCCCACCGATGATGGATGGTGGTGAAAGAGCAGACTAATCGGGCGAATCTGGCGCGACCGAAGAACGTGTTCCAGCCGCCGCTTCCGAAGCACGCACCCGGCCGGTCCGAGCCTATCCGACCGGCCGAGCAACGGCGGAAGGCCGTGCCGGAGGGATGACGCCGAAATAAGCGCCTGGATGTCGAACGAAGTGGACTGCTTGGGTTAGGGTCCAGACTCATAAAGTCCACCACACGATAGCAGCGACGAGGCATACGGAGGCTAGGAAGTTTCTGGCGAGCCTGTCGTAGCGTGTGGCGATGCGCCTGAAGTCCTTGAGGCGGCAGAAGGCGTTCTCGATCTTGTGTCGCTGCTTGTAGGATTTTCTGTCGAAGCTGAAGGGCTGCTTGCGGTTCGATCTGTTGGGCACGACGGGCTTGGTGCCGCGCGCCGTCAGCCATAATCGCAGTTCTTCGCTGTCGTAGGCTTTGTCGCCGAGCAGCCTCTTGGCGATCTTGCTTCGGCGGATGAGACGCTGGGCCGGCGGGCAATCGTGCGCCTGGCCGCCGGTCAGGAGGATGGAAAGAAGACGGCCCTTAGCATCTGCGATTGCGTGGATTTTCGTGTTTCGCCCGCCGCGCGAGCGGCCGATCGCCTGCTTAAGCTCCCCCTTTTTGCGCCCGAGGCCGAGCGGTGGGCTTTGACATGCGTCGAGTCGATCATCTGGGTATCGGTGGATCGTCCGCGCTCCGCCAATTTGCGGAACAGCCGCTCCCAGATGCCGCGCTCGGCCCAGCGCACGAAGCGATTGTAGATTGTCGTATGGGGGCCGTATTCCGGCGGGCAGTCGCACCACCGGCAGCCGCTCTTCAAGACATGTAGGATGCCGCTGATCACGCGACGGTCGTCCACACGATCTTTGCCGCGCACGTCCGTCGGCAAGTGCGGCGCGATCCGAAGCCATTGCTCGTCGCTCAGCCAAAACAGGTTGTTCCGCATCCCAATGCCTCCGAATCACGAAGCAACGGAATCATCAACCGATTCAACCGACAATGACTTTTTTGGGTTTCGGCCCTAGTGCTTTGTAGAAGTACAAAATGTCGGTCGTTCGATCTTTTTCGCAATCTGCAGATCGCAGAACTTTTCCCACCGAGAATATTGTTCGCGCTTTGCCGGATCAGGATCTTCGTGTCCCTGAAGCCAGAACCCGAACCAATCGAGGTTTCTCTGATATACTGCGGCTTTGTCCTTCGGGTAGATGACGAACTGATGTTCTTCCCTGGGGTAAATGTACAACTCGAGCGGTATGCCGGCGCGTCGCAGCTTCGAATAGAGTTGGATTCCCGCGAGCGCCTCGTTCTCCGCGCTGTTCACTATGATAGGGGTCGTCATCTTCGACACGTTCAACGCCGGCGACACCGCCATCCAAGCCGGATCGTTGGGGTTGTCGGACGCAGGCAGATCGTAATGAGCTCTAACCTGCTCCCACCTGGTCACCGACATCCAATCCTCCCATACCGGGTCCACCGCCGCAGGACCGGAAATCGACGCGGCTGAGAACTTATGAGAATGCCAGAGCGCCCATTCCACGGCTTGCGAGCTGAGACTTAATCCACCGATGCCGACTCTGGTGGCATCAATCAAACCCCGGCGATCCAGTTGATCGACGATGCGTTCGTATTGCGACACCACGGACCTAAGCACCGGGATTTCACGGGCTTGGGCCGCATGTGCTGCCGAAAAATCGCCGACACCCGAGTAGTTCACGCAGAGAGCAACCATCCCCGCCTGAGCGAAAAGGAGCTCGGGAAACTCATCGCCGGATCCTCCCCGGAGAAATCCTCTGCACATATATGTGGAAATCACGAGGGGATAGCGCCTGCCCGGTCGATAATTCGCCGGATAAACGAGCTTTCCGAAAAACGAATTGCCGAGCGCGTCCTTCCATTCCAACGTGTCCACTTTCGGAAACCGGGACGGCTTGAGCGTTGGATTTGCGTCGAACAGTTCGATCACGCGGCCGGTCTTGAGGTTCATGCTCACAAGCCTGGGAGCAGAGATCGAATCCTCATAGGCACATATCAGTGAGCCGCGTGAAATTGGACAGCGGCCAAACGCGCCGCGCCGCTCCACGCCACCCGATAGAATTCCGGAAAGCTCACCTACCTTCGTGACCTCTCCGGTAACGGGATTCCAACGGCCTATCAAAGTTTCGGTGCCAGGAGATGCTCTCTTGAGAAAGACGATCGAATTCGTAGCCGCATCTCACTCTGCGTCGCGCAGAATCCCGGTGCACAAGTCGCTCTTGCAGGTGGCCTTCTCAACGCCGGTCTCGGCATCGACCAGTTGCAGAACGCCCAGACCGAAAATTCCGGCTGTTGACTGCGACTGACGTATGACCACGGCATCTCTGCCGGGGCTTACGTCGTAACTTATCAGGTCACCCTTCAGCCACCGCGGTGCGCTCTCGGTCGGGTTGCGTACGAGATTACCGATCCAAAATGGAAGCGGCGCATCGGATGAACGCGTGTATGCCGTCGTCCCGGTATCGAGATCCAACCTCTTGGCGCGCAACGGGCTTTCGTTGAGATAAACAAGGGGGGTCTCGGAATTGTTGTAGCCATCGAGATTGTTGAAATTGATCCGCATCGTGACGCGGCGGCCCTCGAACCAGCTGTTTTTCTCGATCGGCGTATAGAGCATTGCAGAATCGTCCGCGAGATATCCCTTGCTGCCGATCTCCTTCTGCCCAGCTTCGAACTCCGCCCGTGTTTGCCGAACCTAGTAGTCGATCGCGTTTCCGTCCGAGCTCAAGGAAAATCGCTCGATGTCGGCGTCGTCGGAGGTGACGACAGTGCGATGGCCGGTCGCGATGTCAATTCTTGAAATTTGAATTTGGTCGTTCTCAAACGTGCGAACAAACAGCGATTTTGAATCCTTCGCCCAGACGGGAGGGTCCACCTCCAGCCAGTTCTCGCTATTCAGAATCTGTGTCCCGTTCGCTGCCCGCACACATTGTTTTCCCGTGCGCAGGTCAACGACGACGATTTCCAGGGAGGTCACATTCGTCGTTATCGACGGACGCGCGACGTTGAAGCTCGCATAATTTCCGTCCGGCGATACCGAGATTTGCGCGATGTCGGCCGTCTCCGCCAATTCTTTGAGGGAAACGGGCTCGGCCTGCACGCTGTTCGCCGTCATGCAAAGGCAGCAGGACACGATCAGGATAGAGAAAACGCCTCTTAGACGAGCCTTGGTCATGATTTGCATGCTCCCAGCCGACATTCGCGCGAGGTTAAAGGTGTGCACTGATGCTGAGAGAGATGAACCGCCCCAGTGGGGAGGCGTTGGACGAATCATATCCAATCCCGTTGAATTCCCCGTTTGTCGAGGTTGCCGAGACAAAGGGCGGATCGGCGTCAAACAGGTTCTGGACCGAGAGAGCTGCCTTGAAATCGCTCAACGGACCCAGGGCTGCGAAATCGTATGAAATCTGGGCGTCGAATGTGGTCCACGAACTGATATGGCCATTCACCGTGGTCGATCCGTGGATATAATTGCCCGTGTTGTCGATCTCGGCACTTGTGTAATTTAGAAATGTGGCAATGCCCAACCTACCCTGCGTCAGGGCAAGGCCCGCACGAGCGCGGTAAGACGGAACGTTATATATCGTTCCGGAAAGTTCATTCGCCGGAGATGTCGCGGTCGCATATTGGTCCAAATTCATATGTGTCAGGTTCACACTGGGCGTCACCAACCAGCCGGCCATTGGAATCACATCCGAAATTGTGACGTCAAAGCCGGCCGCGTTTTGCCGCGCCGCATTTTGGTAATATGACTTGTAGTAGGCGTAGACCGTGCTCGCTGAAACCGGGAGGCCTGAAATGTTGTAGTAGACGTAAGGCGGGCTTGTCAGGGTCGCTATCGTCGACGCATCCGGATTTTTAGCAATGAATGGCGCATAAATCGGGTTATCGAACGTTCCGAAAGTTGTGTTGAACGGGACCGTGATACGGTTCTTAAAATGCACCGACCATTCGGTGATGGTTGCCTTTAAGCCGGAGGCCCATTCCGGAGTGTATTCTTGCGACAGAGTCCATCCAATAGAGGTCTCCGGCTTGAGCGTCGGATTGGCTCCAATCCCATACAGACATACTTTGCCGGGAAAGTTGTCGCCGCAGCCCGACGCGGACTCAGCGTAGGTATATTGTATCGAGTCTTCCTGATAAAGGCTCGGAGCGTGGAACGAAGTTCCCCAGGTGCCTTTTAGCGCGAGGTCGTCGACCGGATTGTAGATGACCCCAAATTTCGGATTGGTGGTGCTCCCGAAGTCGCTATAGTCTTCGTATCGAACCGATCCGCTGAACTCCAGCCGCCTCAGGCCTTCCCAACCATGTCCGGGAGAAACGAGCGGAATATTGAGCTCAATTGCGCCATATGTGATCGCCCGCCCGGCGCTCGTTGGACCAAAATTATCGAGTTCTCCTTCGTGACGATATCCGGCTTCCAGCGCAACGCCGATCGGACTGGCGAACGGAGACGGAATCGTGCCGCTGGCGCTTCCTTCGAAGTAGTAGGTCTCGTCGGCAAAGTCGGATTCTGATGGGAGCGAAAAGTTCGTTGTCCCGGCATAAAAGGGCGACGTCAGCAGACTGTAGGACTTCTCGGCGTCCCGGGTGATCCCGGCCGTGAGCGAGCTCGTCCAATCGAAGGGGAGCTGGGCTTTGACGCCGCCATCGAGGCTGTATTGATCGCCCGTGCCTCTGTCGTCGTAGTAGAGAATGCTCGAATCGTAGAGCTGCGTTTCAAAGTCGACATTGCTATGGTGGGAATAAAGCGCATCTGCAAAAACAGAGAACACAGGCGAGATATCCCAGTGACCACTGATGAGGCCGCTATCGCGCGTTGTCGCCGGGAGCAAAGTTGTATTGGCAGCAGCCTGAGAGGCGAATGATCGTTGGCCGGCCGACAGCATGAGCTGATCATTGTGCTCGTAGTCGGCGACAAATCCGCCCTCGCTCCCGGAATAGCCTACAATCTGGTTGACTTGGCGTTGACCGCCGCCGCCGTCGCTGCTTTCGCCCCAGCGGACCGTGGTTTCGGCCCCGTCATAGTCCGGCCTGAGGATAACATTGGCCACGCCGGCGATAGCGTCTGAACCGTATAACGCGGACGCGCCATCCGTTATGATTTCTACCCTGGACACTGCCGCCAAGGGGATGACGGATAAGTCGACGGCATTCTGGACGCCATTGAAGGCCAGGCGATGGCCGTTTATCAGCGTGAGGGTCGCGTCGGAGCCGAGGCCTCTCAGGTTCGCGGTCGAAATATCCCCGTAGTTGCAAGCATCGCCCACCTGACCCGTGCCATTCACGCCGGGATTTTGACCGCCGCCGAAACTTTCTGGCGTGATGCGCAGCAGTTCGCCGATCGTCGCGACACCCGACTGGTCGACGGCCTGACGATCAAGGACGATTAACGGGGACGCCGGTGTCACGCCCTTTATCAGCGTTCCGGTGACGACAACCGTTTCAACCGCCTTGTCAGAGTCGCCTTCCAAAGCCGCCCCTTCATTTGAGGCGGCTTGGGCGTTTTTTGATCGGACCATGATGGCACCATTGGGTGCCCGCTCAATGACCAGGCCGGTGCCGGCGAGAAGTTGTTTCAGCGCATCTTCGACGGAATAGCTACCGTGCAGCGCCGGCGCCGATTTTCCGGCAACCAGATCGTCGGTGAAGATGATCTGTTGTCCCGAGACCTGCGCGAACGCGCGTAAGGACGACGACAGCGGTTCCGCCGGAATGTCGAAGGTGTAGGTCTGCGGCTGCGCCATTGCGCCGCCCGCCCACAACATTACGCACAGACTACCCACCAGCGCGGAATTCCGCAGAAGAACGCGACGCACACCCATCTTCGACACACCCCCTTGGGATGGACCTCGCGCCCCTCGCAAAGCCCGTCGAAGAGGAAAGACGCTCTGCCTTGGAAAACCCTCCAACAATTCGTCATCGAAGCATTACGCCTTTGTCTTAAGCACAATGGCGCCGGAATCCTCAGTCACCGCCTCGACCGGAAGATAGCGAGTCACAATGTCGACGAAGCCCGAGACGTCGCCCGTGTTGAAAACACCGCTAATGCGCAAGGCGGCGACCTTCGGATCGGTGATCATGATTGGCGTGGCGCTGTAGCGGTTCACTCGTGCGACCACATCGGCGAGCGGTTCGTTGTCGAACATCAATTGACCACTGGTCCAAGCGGTGACGCGCTGGATATTGGCGTGCGCGATCGCGGGTGGCTTGTCGGGCGTTACGGCCAATTGCTGACCGGCGGCGAGCTCGACCGTATGATGCCGGGGTGACGGGGCCTCGGGGCCGGGCAGTTCGCGTTCTTGTGCCGATTCGTTGAGCACCACGACGTGGCCCTGGATCAGCGTGACCACGACCCTGGCACCGGTGACGTCGATGTTGAAAGCGGTGCCGGTGGCAATGACCTTCTGCCCGTCCGCGAGCACGGAGAACGGCCGCTCGACATCATGAGCGACGTCGAACCGGGCCTGGCCGCGCAGCAATGCGAGTTCGCGGGCATTGCGGCTATAGCGTACCGTCACTTCGCTGTCGGAATCGAGGGATATGCGTGAACCGTCTGCGAGCGTGATTACCCGGCGTTCGCCAAAGGCCGTGGTGTAGTCCGCGGGTCTCTGCCACCAGTAGGCGCCGCCCACGGCAAGGATGGCGATCACCAACATCGCGGCACAGGCACGAGCGATCCTGCGCCAGTCGCGCGGGATGCGGCTCAACTCGCCTGCGCGCTGCGCATCGCCCAAGGCTGCCTTGCGTGCCACGACGAGTTCCGGCGCATTGGCATGCTCGCTAAGATAATTCCAGGGCCCTGTGACCCGCGCCCAGGCGCGGTCGCTTCCCGGCTCCTCGAGCCAGGTCTCGAACTCGGGCGTCGACTCGGCCTCGATCTCGGTCAGACGGACACGCCAAGCCGCGGCTTCGGCCAGACGGCGATCTTCGCCTGCAATGTCACCCAGATCGCTCATGGCCGTTTGGGTCCAAAGCGTTTTGCCAAGTGCAGGGTCGCCAGCATGACATGCTTCTCTACCGTGGAGACACCCATGCCATAGAGCGCGGCGATGTCCTTTTGTTTCATGCCTTCGAGGCGAAAGAGAACGAAGATCGACTTGGTGCGTTCGCCCAACTCGCCCAGCGACCGCAGCACCTCCGCCAGATCCTCCCTGCCTATCAAGACGCGCTCGGGACCGCGATCCTCCACGATTTCCTGGGAAAGCTCATCAATCAGCAGCGGATCGAGTGGCGAGACCGGGTATTTCCTCCAGCGCGCCGCCGCCCGGGCCCGGTCACGCAGCAGGTTGCTGGCGGTTCGGAAGACGTAGGCATCGGCCTGTTCGACATGCTCAAGCGATTGGGCGCCAATCAAGCGGATGAAGGTCTCCTGGGTCAGATCTTCGGCTTCGCTGCGGTTGCCTACCCTCCGCAGGAAATAGGCCATCAAAGGTCCGCGAAACCGCACATCGAGCGCGGCAATCAACGTCGCCGTGTCCTTTGGTTTGCCGCCCGCCGACATCGTTCCAACCTTGAAAGCACGGCATTTTAGCACGCTGTCCCAGCCCGGGCGCGGCAGGAAATTTTTGTTTGGAATTGGAGGGGTTTCACGGCTCAAGCGTCTTATGGTGCCAGGCACTGCAAGCGGAGGATCAAAGCGACCATCGCGGTTAAGTTGGATAGCGCGGGCCGCTGGTGTCTAGCCAAAGCATCGCCCGAGGGATGGCTGATGCCCTTTGAGCCTCTTCCTAGCAAACGGCCAGTTTGGAGCCAGCCGGATTGTCCGAAGCCCCGCCGGAGCGCACAAGGCGGACGGTCAAGGCTGGGCGTTAGGCGACCGCGAAGCAGCCGCCTCGACAAGCCGCGCCGTGCCGCGCGCGTATTCGGGCGCCGACGCAGGCCATCAGCACACGACGCAATTCGACGTCGACACGCGGCGGAAGTGAACGTGTCGGGCTGAACGGTGGTGTCGACAGGCCCGAGATGTGTCACGCGCTCGGGTGCGAATCCCATCAGTTCCATTGCCGACTAGCAACCCAGCTAGAAGACCAAACAACGTCAGGGCGGCGAGGACGACTGACATATGCCACAGTGAAAGCAAGGCGCCTTTTCCACTCATCACTGCCGCGATAAGCCGATCCCAGTCGGTCGGGGCCAGGGTTGGCTGATCGACTTGCTGTGCCGCGGCCTTCAAGCGCGAAGAATCGTGCGGAAGCCGGAGTTGCGGATCTGATTGAACCTCTCGCGTTCATCATGGCGGCCTGACGACGAGAAGATTTAGGGTATCCCGATAAAAAAGCGGACCGGATGGCCGGGCCGCCAACTTCAGGGGGGAACCGCCGCCTGAAAGGCAGCACCCGATCGAATAATGTACTTGCGAATGAAAATCAATCGCAATTATACTGTCGGGGAGACATTCGCTGACGGGTAATTAGAATGGGATATGCGGCACCGCTTGTGACCGGGGACGTGCGCGGCTTCGGCTATGCTGAACATTTGCTCGTCTGGTCCTGGCGTCGGATTGCGGCCGGCCAAGCCTGCTGTCCGTTGATGATGGACGAGTTTGCAAGCGCCTGCGGCGAGGACGGACCGGAGGTGATTGCCACCTACTGCACCTTCCTCAAAGCGCTCGCGATGGCCGGCCGCCGGCGTTTCGCGATCGGCGCGCCGGGCTGTCTCGCCGTCACGGCGGACGAGCGCCAGGTCCTGATCCTTGTTGCAGCGGCCCAGGCCGATACACCGGCGCTGCTCGAAGCGCATCTGCGATGGATCGCAGTCCCCGAGAAGCGGCATCTCCTTGAGATTGCGACCGGCGCATTGGCACGCGCGCTCTCGACCAACGATCTGCACATCGCGCTGCCCGCACAGGAAATGCCCAGCGTCTGCGAACGCAAGCTCGCCGTCGCATGAGGCACGCGGGAGCATGAGGCAGCCTCTCACGGGAGGCCTCGAATGCCGGTGCGCGACGGCAACGCGCGGAACTCAAACGCTTGAGACGAATGTCGGAGGACCGATGGCGAACGACGACCGCAAGGAATGCGCGCTGGCGCGATTGAAACTGCCGAAACGGGCGCTCAATGCGCTGCGGCGCGGCGGAATCCTCACGCTGGAGGACGCCGCCGAATGGTCGGATCGCGACCTTCTCTCGCTGCCGCATATCGGGCCGGTATCGGTGGCCTCGCTGCGCGCTCTCATCGGCCGCGCGGCAAAGGCCAACGACCGGATTCGCTTGACGTCTCAGCCGGCGATCCGCGGTCCGCACGAACACGCTGGGCCGCCATGACAAGTCCGCGCCCCTATCGCCTGTTCAACGTGACGTTCCGGCGAAGGACGCTGCTGTCTCCGTCGCTGTGCCGGTTCACCTTCGGCGGCGCCGAAGTCGCCGGCATGCGGACCTGCGCGCCCGACCAGCGCATCAAGTTGTTCTTTCCCGATGCCGCCGGCCATCCACCGGCGCTCTCGCGCGACACCTGGCTCACGGACTATCAGGCAATGAGTCCGGCGGATCGTTTGCCACGCCGCACCTACACCATCCGTGCCCTGCGCACCGAAGCGGGCGAGGTCGACATCGACTTTGTCCTACATGGGAGCACCGGGCCGGCGTCGCGCTGGGCGCTGGGCGCGGCACCGGGCGACAGACTTCAGATCGTTGCGCCCGACAAGTCGTTCGACAGCGATCCCGGCGGTTATGAGTGGCGGCCGCCGCCTGCGATGGATCGCCTGCTGCTGCTGGTGGACGAGACGGCGCTTCCTGCCGTCGCGGGCATTCTGGAAGAATTGGCCGCCACGGCCACGCCAACTGTCACACAGCTCTATCTGGAGGTGCCGACGACCAGGGATCGTCTGGCAGTCCCGGCATTGCCGTCGCTGCGATTGTGCTGGTCGGTGCGGGAGGTCACGGGCCGTGCCCCGGGCAGCTTCCTGGTCGATGCCGCGCGCAACGCGGATGTGCCTCATACCGCGCTATCTCCAGCCGGGGCCTTGGAGTTGTCGGAGGTCGACGTCGATCGAAGCATCCTTTGGGAGACTCAGACGCCGCCGAAGGACGATCACTTTTACGCTTGGGTTGCGGGCGAAGCCGGCGCGGTCAAAGCCATACGCCAAATCCTGATCAAGGAGCGCGCCATGTCACGCACGGCCACGAACCTGATGGGCTATTGGCGGCTTGGACGGGTGCTCGAATGAGAAAGCCCATTCAAAGCGGAAGCATGATGGCCGGCGTGCGCTTCGGAATCCATCGGTCTCCTCGACGGTCGCCGGCTGAGAGGTTTCGATGAACAGATCCGTAATTGATAGCATAGAAGCCCTCGAAGGCGTGGTGGGCAAGACACCGGGCGCCATGCATCTCAAGGTCATCGATCATCTCGATGCCGGCGCCCTCCGATGGATCGGACTGGCGCCCCTGATGTTTGCAGCCTTTCAGGACGCGGCGGGCATCGCAGTCACCTTGGGAGGCGGCAAGATGGGCTTCGCGTCCGGCAATATGCGCGAGCTGCGCCTCCCGGTCGCCGCGCTTGATGATCCCGCTCTGGCAAAACCGGGCAAGGCGTTCGGTTCACTCTTCCTGATTCCGGGCATTGGCGAGACACTGCGAATCAACGGCAAGGTCGTCGCGATAGATGCGAACGACGTCCGCATCACCGTCGAAGAATGCTATGGCCACTGCGCCAAGGCGCTGATCCGTTCCGACCTTTGGGCAGCACAACCGACGACACAGGTGTCCGATGATCCGGCCGCCTTTGTTTCGGCAAGCCGGTTCATGGCGCTGGCGACGCTCGGCACGCAGAGCCGAGCAGATCTCAGTCCCAAGGGGGATCCATCGGGCTCCCTGGCACATCTCCACGGCGCCGTTCTGTCCTTTGCGGACCGGCCGGGAAACCGGCGTGTGGACAGCTTTCGCAACATCCTCGCCCAGCCCGATGTCGCGCTCGCGCTGCTGGTGCCGGGATCGACCATTGTCGCCGTGATACGCGGCGAAGCCACACTCACGGCCGACGAAACCCTGCGCGGCAAATTTGCGGTGCAGAGCAAGATCCCCCTGCTCGCAGTCCAGGTCGAAACGCGTGCCATTACGCTCCGTGACAGCGCCGCTCTCCATCGGGCCAATCTCTGGCCGGTCGGAACGCCGCCGCCGATCGAGCCCGCGAAGCTCTTCGTCGAGCATATCAAGCTCAATCGCGACGAGGGGCTGGGAGCAAGTCTCGCCAAAGCGGCGTTATCGATTCCAGGTGTGCAAGGGCTTCTGAAGAAGGGCTTGGACAAAGACTATAAGGACAATCTCTATTGAGACGCAGGCGAGTGCCGCCCCGTGAAAGAGCGGCCGAGGTCTCGCTTACGCACACGCAAACAATGCCATGAACCCATAGTCCATGTGCTGCTGCATGTGACAGTGGAAGAGGCTGAGCCCCGGCTGGTCGGCGACGAAGTCGACCGTCATCTCCTGGAATCCGCCGATCATGACGACGTCCTTCATGACGCCCGCCGTGGGAAAGCCGGCGATGCTGGTCAGCTCGAAAGCATGGCGATGCAGATGCAAAGGATGGATGTCGTCGGTGGCGTTGCGCAGGCGCAGGCGGTAGTGCCGGCCGCGCGCGATGTGGAACAGCGGCTCCATCCGTTCCATCGAGAACGGCACGCCGTTGACGGTGAATTCGTCGAAGCCGTCGCGCGCGCCCGGGCGCGCCGCGAAGGTCATGGTGATGGTCTCGTCCGGCGGCGGCGAGGCGCCGGCCGCCCTGCCGAAGCGCCGATAGTCCCAGCGGAGCGGCGCCGGCTTCTGCCAAGCCGGCCCGCCTTTCTGGCCGGCATATTCGACGACGATCCCCATGCCGTGCGCCCTTGCGTCGTCGTCGAGCTCACCGAGCGTCCACACGCCCGGCTGCTTCATCTCGACGATCGCCGAGATGCGCTCGGCCGGGCCGAGCCACAGCACCGGCACCGCCGCCGGACGCGGCACGGGATAGCCGTCCAGCGCGAGCACGGTGAAGACATGCCCCGGCAAGGCCAGGCTGCGGATCTCGCTGGCGCTGGCGTTGAGGATGTGGAACAGGACGCGCTCGCCGGCGCGAACGCGGATCGGCGCGCCCTGCCCGAGCATGCGGCCGTTGATCGTCAGGAAGTCGTAGCCAAGCTCAAAGGCTTGCGGCAGGCCGCGCTTGGTCGAGGCGTCGAGCGCCTTCAGCGCAGCGGCGCGGAGTTCCGGAACGATGTTGGTCGGCGACAGGAAATCCAGCGCCATTTCCATGCGGTTGAAATAGGGCGCGAACTCCTTGAGCGTGAGGAAGACCTCGCGGTCATAGGCGCCGGGGTTCTGCCGCGGCTCGACGTAAACCAGGCCGGCCTGTCCGCTGTACAGACCGGCCGAGAGATCGGTCTTGGCTGCAAGGTGGGAGTGATAGAAGCGAAGGCCCGCCGGCTTGGGCGTGAACGCGACGCGCCGCATGCCATGCGGCGGAATGAACGGCGTGCCCTCCTCGGCGGCGCCGTCGACATCGGCCGGCAGGAACTGGCCGTGCCAGTGAAGCTGCTCCGGCGTATCGGTGTCGTTGTGGATATCGACGACGACGCGCTTGCCCTCGGTCAGGCGCAGCAGCGGGCCGGGAAACTGGCCGTTATAGAGCTTGGTCGAGACCGCCGCGTCCGGTCCCAATTCCACCAGGCCGGTCGCGATGCGGATCGTGTGGTCGGCCGCGGCCTGGCCATGCGGCAAAGACCGCGGAGCAGGACTTGGGTGAGCGGCGCCCGCACGTGTGACGCCCGAGAGCGCCGCGGCGGCGCCAAGCTGGAGGAGATGGCGTCGATCAAGCGTCATGATGGATTCTCCGGGTGGCCGCCAGAACGACAGATCGCGCGGTCAGACATCGCAGTGGACGGACATCTCCAGGCCGCCCGCAAAGGGAAGCGTCATAGTGCGAAACCCGTTCGCCGGATCGTTGATGTATGAAAAATAGTCCGCATATTCGACCCGGTACTGTTCGGTGTTGTCGCAGATCACAATGGCGCCGGGTTTCAGATGCGGCGCCACCAGTTCCAGCGCCGGCCGCGCCATTGGAATCCAGATGTCCACCAGCATGAAATCCACCGGGCTATCGAAAGACGCGAGGGTCTCGCGCAGATCGCCTTCGCGAAGTTCGATGTGGCGGGCCAGGCCCGCTTCTTCAAAATGCCCGCGCGCGACACGCGCTTTTTCCCGCTCGTATTCCGTGGCAGTCACGAGCCCTTTACCGCCGGTGCTTCCCAGATTGTCGCGGATAGCTGCCGCGAGATAGAGTGTGGAAACGCCGTGGGACGTTCCGATTTCGACGACCCGCCGCGCATTTTTGGCGCGGCATAATTGGTAGCAGAACTCGGCCTTGTCGCGATCCAGCGCCACCATCTTGTCCGCAAGGTAATGTTTTCGTTCGTCGGCATCGATCGGACGCTGATCCTTCTGGCGCTCGGCGAAGTCGATCCGCATTTTCGCGGCCTGTGCGTCGCTCTCATCATGCAGGCGGGCGAGCAATGCTTCCAGCCTCGAATCATGAAGAACGGTCATGCACATGCTCCAGGATGGAATTGGCGCGGTGGAGAACGTCGCGCTTTGAGCTTTGTCGGCCTAATAGTATTGCAATGCATTTGCAAGCAGCGGCTCTTTCTGCCGATCCGTGTTGGCGGAGACACATTCGACGGCTCATGCGTCTGCAAAGCGCGGAGGCATCTCGTGGCCAAAACGGTCGATCGACGAGAATATATCGCGCCGTTCGCCGATCGCTTCCATGAACAGCGGCGCGAGCGTCGCGGCTGTGCCGACCGGATTCGCTACGTGTTGCCCAGCAGACGGGCAGTGTCCCCCGCGTTGAGAAACAGTCCAAAGCTGGCGGGCGCCGTCAGCATTTCCCCTGGGCCTCGGACCACCATGCAAGTTCTGTATCGGAGAGCGAACAGGGATCAATCCGAAGGCCAGCGTCGCAGGTGAGGCGTGCGAGAGCGCGCAAGCTTTGCAGTGCCGCAGTTTGCCGGCCGGGCCGCACCAGCCAACGCAGATGCGCGGCGACACGTTCGTCATCCCCGCTCTGCGCGGCGGCGATAAGCGTCAGCATCCCCTGTTCGTCGCCGGTGCGGTGATGACATGCCGGAAGGGCCGACCGACAGTCGCCGCCGATTGCCGTTTCCCAGGGTCATCAGAAAGACGCTGAGCACCGACAAGAGGCCCATCGCGTGATCCCCTACCTCTGCCGCGAGCTGTTCATGCAGCATCGGGCAACGCGCCCGCCCGGCAACCAGCATGCGCCACGCGAGGACCAGCAGATGTTCGGCGCGGTCACCATCCGATTCCGCCGGCGCTGATGGCAGCATGACGAACCTCATTCGACCGTTTGGTTGGAATGGCTATGCGGCTTTCGGATCAAACCTGCCCCGCGAAACCGGCGCAGCGACAGGTAGACCGTGCCGCGCGAAATCGCCGGCTCGACGCCGCGTATGCGCGCCCATACGGAGTCGAAGTCGAATAGGCCTTCGATGCCGGCGAGAGCTTTTGCAATAGCGCGCCGCTTGCTCCCCATGCGGATGCCGGCAGCTTTGCACTCATCGATGAAGGCCTGCGGCGATCGTCGTTCTGTCAACTCAAAACGCGCCTTTGCGGGACCGCTCATGCGCTCACCGTGCCTGTCTCGTCGGCCAAACGATCTGCAACTTCCGGGAAGCCAGCCCCATTGACGGCCCCAAACGATGTGTCAAATGGCAAGAAACACGCGTTGCTGGCCCTTCAAAGCGACCTCCAGCTACGAATAACTCGCAAAAGGAATTTCAAGGCATCACATCTGATATTGAGTGTCAATCGCAATATACGCCATTACGCGGACGGCGAGCGCGGCTTTTGTCTGACATTTGCGACTAAAACGCACTTGCAGCATATTAGGTAGCATGCTTTGTAGCAGCGTAAAGCGAGGGGGAGCGGCAGAGCCGTGCCGGGCAATTTCAGGGACGCAAGGAAGTCGCCCAGTTCGAAGGCTCCTGTCACGCCCGGCCGCCCGGTCCCGCGGATCAGCGTCAATGATCTTCTGGCCGGAGGGCGCGAAGCAGTCTTGGTCCATGACGGGGCCGAGTACCGACTTCGCCTCACAAGCAACCGCAAGCTGATCCTGACCAAGTAGCGGGATCGCCTTGCTTCTCCACATGCCAAGCCAGCCCCTTATCCGCGCTCAGCGGTCGGAAGCCAGCCAGGTCCAATCAAACGCTGAACTTCGAGGGGATATTCCATGTTCGACACTTCCGCCGCCAAGCTGCGCACAGGCGCTTCGCTGGGTGTGATTGCGCTCATGCTTTCCACGCCTGCCCTGGCGCAGAGCGATACGGGTCCGGTGACGTTGGGGCCGGTCACGGTCAAAGACGACGCGGACCACAACGCGCAGAACCATACGCCACCAATTTCCACCATGCCCACGACCAGCATCCAGGACACGCCCCAGGCGGTGTCGGTGGTGACCGGCGAGGTCATGCGGCAGCAGGCGACCACCACGCTGGGCGATGCTCTCAAGAACGTGCCGGGCATCACCATCGCGATCGGCGAGGGTGGTACGCTGGCGGGCGACCAATTCAAGATCAACGGCTTTGACGCCAAGGACGACGTCTATCTCGATGGGCTGCGCGACTTCGCTGCCTACACGCGCGACAGCTTCGACTATGAAGAAGTGCAGGTGCTGAAGGGCCCGTCCGGTCTGATGTTCGGCCGTGGCACCACCGGCGGCGCGATCAACACCATCACCAAGACGCCGCATCTGGGCGACAGCTATCTCGTCAACGGCGAGATCGGCAATGGCGATCATTACCGTGGGACCGCCGACATCAATTACCAGTTCAGCGACACCGGTGCCTTCCGCCTCAACATAATGGAGACGGATACCGGCGTGGTAGACCGCGACCTCACCCATTCCACCCGCTTCGGCATCGCGCCCTCGGTCGCGTTGGGCTTGGGCACCGACACGGTGTTCACTCTAAACTGGCTGCACCAACAGACTGCGGCGCGCCAGGACTACGGCGTGGTGGTCGCCTCGCCGCCCAACTCGATCTATGCCAAGCCGGCAACCGAATTCGGCGTACCGCGCAGCACCTACATGGGCTTCAAGGTGGACCATGACAAGAATACCGCCGACCTCGTCACCGCCAAGCTCAGCCACACCGCGAGCGACTGGCTGACATTGGAGAACGACACCCGCGTGGCCGTCTATTCCCGCGATTTCCGCTACACCCCAACCGACTCCTGCGATAATACGATCACGACGCACTACTGCAACCTGCACCTGTTCGGCATCGCTAGCCCCGGCGCCGCACCGGGTTCGTTCGATCCCACCCAGACGCTGGTACGCACCGGCGGCAGCGGCCCCTATCACCAGGCGAGTTGGGGCGTGCAGGATATTGCGAGCGCCAATGCCGAATTCCATATCGGCCGGTTCCACAACGTGCTGATCGTCGGCATCGACGCCTCTTATCAGAGTTCGGACCGCACGGTTTACGCCTATTCGCTGCCCAATCCGGCGACCTATGTTTACCAACTGAGTCCGCCCGGCACCAACGTCGCGTCGCGCGGGAATATCGGCTTCCCGCTGTTCGGTTTCAATCATCAGACGCCGCCGGGCTATGCGCCGATCCTGCCAACGCCCACCAACCTGGGCAGCGACACGGCCACGAGCGTGCTCTATTCCAGCGCCGCGGCGACCGACTTGGCGGCGTTCGCCACCGATCGCTTCTGGATCCTCGATACGCTCTCCGTGATCGCGGGCCTGCGCGTTGATGAATATCGCGCCAACTGGAAGACGGTGACCGTGGGGACGCCGGCCGCGCCCTATCCCTACACCAACCTCAAGATGCCGTCCTTCCTGTTCGATCCGCGCGCCAGCCTGGTCTTCGAGCCGGACGAGACGCAGACCTATTATTTCTCCTGGGGCAAGGCGGTGACGCCGGAAGGCACCTCGGTGGTCGGCGCGCCCAACCCGCCATCCGCCGCCCTAGCGGCGCTCGCGCCCGACAAGAGCGAGAATATCGAAGTGGGCGCCAAGTTCGCCCTGTTCGACGGCGTGCTCGGGCTTTCGGGTTCGATCTTCCAGGAAACCAAGTCGAACGCGCTGCAGACCGATCCCAACACCGGCGACATCCTGCTGGAATCCAGCCAGAAGCAGCGGGTGCAGGGCTTCGAGGGCTCGGCGACCGGCGAGGTGCTGGAACACCTCAACCTGACCGCCTCCTATACCTATCTCAGCCCCGTCGTGACGTTCGACACCACTGCCTACAATATCGGCAAGCAGATCACCTTCGTGCCGAAGAACGCCGCCTCGGTATGGGCCGACTACAATGCCGTCGATCTGCTGCCGGGCCTGTCCTTCGGCGGCGGCCTATTCTATCAGAGCCATCTGTTCAATGCCTATACCGCGCCGAGCGCAGCAGGCTATCCGCTCGGCCGCGTCGTCGAAATTCCGGAGACTGTGGAGCTCGATGCGGTGATCGCCTACAAGATCGACAAGCTGCACTTCCAGCTCAACGTCAACAACCTGGCCGACCGGCTCTATTATTCCCAGTCCTTCGGCAACCGCGCCACGCCGGCGGCCGGGCGTACCTTCATCTTCTCGGTGGGAGCTGCGCTCTAGCCATGATGGTGCACGTTCCCCAGCTCCTTTCCGCCGACCAGGTCGCGGACATGCGCGGCCAGTTGGCCGGAACGGATTGGGTGGACGGCAAGGTGACGGCAGGCACGCAATCGGCGGGCGCGAAATACAATCTCCAGGTTCCGGAGAACGCGCCCGCCGCACGCGCCCTCGGCGAGGTTATCCTGCGCGCCCTTGGCCGAAACGAATTGTTCACCTCGGCGGCGCTGCCGCTTCGCGTTTTTCCGCCCCTGTTCAACCGCTATGACGGCGGGATGAATTTCGGCAATCACATCGACAATGCGATCCGCTTTGTGAAACCCTCGCTGGGCAGCGCCGCGCCTATCCGCGTGCGCACCGACCTGTCGGCGACGCTGTTCCTCACCAACCCTGAGGATTACGACGGCGGCGATCTCGTCATCGAGGACACCTATGGCACGCACAGCGTCAAGCTGCCCGCGGGCGACATGGTACTCTATTCGGCGACCAGCCGGCACCGCGTCACGCCGGTGACGCGCGGCAGCCGCTGGGCAAGCTTCTTCTGGATCCAGAGCATGGTGCGCGACGAAAGCGCCCGCACCCTGCTGTTCGATCTCGACACCGCCATCCAGGGCCTGCGCAAGGCGCTGGGCGACAACGACGAGGTGGTGCGGCTCACCGGCCTCTATCACAACCTCATCCGCCGCTGGGCGGATGCGTGAGGATGCCATGAGCTTCATAAGAATTCGCCAGCTGCTGTTCCTGGTTCATATGTGGATCGGCCTGGTGCTCGGCATCTTGGCGGCGCTGCTCGGCCTGTCGGGCAGCGCGATCGTCTACGACCAGGAAATCGCCGATTTTCTCGATCCGCCACCGCATGCGGTGGCAACGGGTCCGGTGTTGTCGCTCGACGCGATCGTCGATGTGGCACGGGCCATCGCCAAGCACGACCAGCTGCAGATCGCTCTGCCCGTGATAGCGGGTCAGCCCGTGTTGATGCGCGTCGGTCAAATCTCCCGCATGGGGCCAATGTCAGAAACGGGCGGTCGCGAAGGAAGGCGGCATCGTCACGCCGCAAGGAGCGAGGGCGGCGCGGCTCCCGAGGGTGGTCCAGGCAGAAGCAAGCTGTTGTTCCTCGATCCGGTCAGCGGCAGCGTGCTCGGAACTCGCGCGGCAGCGATGCCGCCCTTTCTGGTCTTTGCGCATCAACTGCACGGCAATTTCCTGATGGGCCGCGACGGCCGCAGCCTCGTCGTCGGCTGGCTGGGCGTTGCGATGCTCATCCTCGGCGCGACCGGCCTGGTTCTGTGGTGGCCGCGCGGGGGCCAGTGGAAATACGCTTTCCTCGTGCGGCGCACCGCCAAAGGTCTGCGCTTTCATCGCGAGCTGCACGCGGCGGCGGGCATTTGGATATTCGCGGTATTCATGGCGGTGAGCTTTTCAGGCGTTGTTCTCGCATGGCCGCAAGCGATGGGCATGAGTCCGGCGGGGCCTTCCTCCCCACCCCACGTCGAACCGATAGAAGGCGTTGACGCCATCGGGGCCGACGGTGCCCTCAAGCTCGCCGAAGCGGCGCTCCCGGACGCCACGCCGCGCAGCATCACGCTGCCGGCGCATCCCGATCAGCCGATCAGCGTCGCCTTCCTCAGCCACGGGTCGGTTCCGGCGACCGTGCTCGTCGATCCTTATCGCGCGACGGTGATCGCGCGGCGCGATCCTTCCGGCAGCTTCCTCGGCTGGCAACGCCCGATTCATCAGGGGACGCTCCATCCGATCTGGCGCTTTCTGGTCTTCCTGACCGGCTTTGCCCCGGCCTTGTTCGTCGTCACCGGCATCACGATGTGGGTCAAAAAGCGTCGGCGGCATGTCACCATGAATGAGCCCCTGGCCCCACAATGGGTCGAAGGGGGAGCGGCGAAATGAATATGCAAGTGTCCGGCGAGGCCTTCGACATGGATACGGGCCATCCGCTGGCGCGGTTCCAGCAGTCCCAGGCGCCCGCCAGCAACCGCATCGGCGCCATCTTGATTACGGTCATCGCTCATATTGTCGTACTGGCCGGCCTGGTCTTCGGCGTGCACACAGCGCGTATCGTGCAACCGCAGGCGATCACCGTGCATCTCGATCCGGTCAAGAAGAAGCTCGATGACTTGGCGCCTCCCCCGCCGGCGCTGACCAAGCCGGCCGTGGTCACAATGCCGCCGCCGGAGGTGATGATTGAGACGACGCCCAGCCCCTTCGTCGCGGCACCAGCCCCGCCTGCGCCATCCCCCCCTACCGTGCCGACGCCCGCGCACGCAACGGGCGAAGGGCGCAATGCTTTCATCGCCCGACTGCTCGACCAGCTCAACCGCTTCAAGCGCTACCCTCCGGAAGCGCGCAAGGCGCACATCGAAGGCACGGTGATGCTCCATTTTGTGATGGACCCCGACGGCAGGGTTTTGTCCTTCGAGATCGCCAAGAGCAGCGGCCGGCCCGTCCTCGACAACGAAGCGCTGGCGCTGATTCAGCGCGCCCAACCGCTGCCGCCGCTGCCCGCCGGAATGAACAAGCTGGACGCCATCGTTCCGATCGAGTTTTCGCTGAACGACTGAGTCCGGCGGTGCCGTTTCTCCGACCGCCAGCGACGCATCTCCAGCTATCCCTTCGGGGACACCAGGAACGACCCGCGTTCTGGCTCGTCCGCACGATGGTCCGTCGGACGACGAAAGCTGCTGCCATACGCTGTCCCACGAACCAATTACCCTTTCAATGGGCGGCACCTATGCCGGTTCTTAGGGGGCGACGGTGCCAAGGCGTTGGAAGACGCGCTACCGGCATTGGGCGTCGCCTGGACCGCGACTGATTGTAGAAGACACAGGACGGCACAATTTTCACGGCGTGGTCGTGACACTCGCGGATGCGTGCGAAGCCGACTATCTTGTCATCGTAAGATGCGAGCGATGCGAGACGCGGCGGCAAATGCACCCGTACAGGCTCATTCAAGCGCACAAGCGGCTGACCACCGCGCTGCACAACGCGGTCCTACCGGGAATCTTCTGTAAGACGTGCCGGAGCAAGGTAAGCGTCACCATCACATGCACCCACACGCATCCGGGCGGCTGGTAGATGTGCGGCAAGTTCACGGCCATGGCGAGGTGGCGGGAGGTCGTGGACTTCTCCCAACGCGGCAGCCGGCTCCAATCGGCGCGCCACGAAGAACATTGTCCATCTAATTCAGGTTTTCCAGGAACGCATTAATCGCGTCGGCACCTTGTTTTGGCTGTTGGCACATCCACCAATGTCCCGCCCCTTTCAAGACGGCTATCTTCGCACCGGCGCGCTCGGCAGAACGGCGCGCGAGTTCCTCCCCGCCGCCGTAGGTATCTTCGGTCGCGATCAGCGCCAATCCGGGTTTGCCGTTCGCCCTTGGCAAACCGTTACCAAGATCGCGCATCACCGGCTGAGCCGCCGATCGATATAATGCGAGCATTGCTCTTCCCATGTCGCGGTTAGTACCAGCCGCCATTTTCCGAGCAATCGGCGGGGTCATACCGAAGCTTTCGTATCGTTGGGCCAGCATATCGGACGGCGCGCCCAGCATCTGCCGAACCGCTAGTTCTCCGGCCTTCGGCGTCTGCCAGATTTGCGCCTGATCGTGCCAGACATAGTCCCCGTCGAAGACACCCAGCACATCGCTCGTCCAAGACCGTATTAGATTTGGATAATCCATTGCGATGCGCATGACATGTCCACCGCCCCAGTCGTGCCCCACGAGATCTACCGGTTGCGCGAAATTCTTCAGCTCGCCTGCCAACCAGTCGCGATAGGCGTCGACTGAACAGTCAAAGCCCGGAGGAATGGGCGAGCCGTATCCGGGTGGAGACAGACGAACAATGGTATCATCGCGCAGATGCGGTAAGAGATCGTTCCAAATCGCGTCCGTTTCGGGATTTCCATGGACAAGGACAATGGTCATCCAATTTTCTCCCCTTACGCAAATTGGTCGCACAACTCTCACCCAGTCACCGGCGACAAAACAAGGTCTAGCAGGCTGTTGAAGAAGTCTTCCAGGGTTTGGCTCTGAAGTCGGCTTCGTCGCCGTTATGGAAGCAGATTTGGCCTTCGAGGGTGCCGTTGGGCTGAAGTTCAGCCCATCCTTCGCCGCAAGCCTCGTCCATCTCGTTGTTGCCGGCCCAGGAGAACTCGACGTTGTCGGTGTCGCCGGCTGCCTGGATGGCGCCGGTGACGCAACCGAAGGCAAACTCGCCGCCTCCGTTGCCGTCGAACAGGATAAAGGCATGCTCCATCATGTCCAGGAAGTCGGCCTCATAATCCGGCATCTCGGTGATGCGCCACTTGCCCTTCAGCGTCATGATTGCACCGCCAGGAGCTTGGGCAGGCGGACGAGATTGTAGGCGGACAAAGCCATGACGAAGGTGGCGTTGACGCGCGCCAGACCTCGGACCTTGACCTTGGCGAGCCCGGCCGCACCCTTGATCCAGCCGAACACCTCCTCGATGCGCTTGCGGCAGCGTTGGCTGATCGCGTAGCCCGCATGACGCAAGGTCCGCCCGTCGATGGCGGTCTTGCGCGGTTTGCCAGTCTTGCTCAGATGCCCGTCGATGGCGATGTGCGGCGTGACGGAACGGTCCTTCAGCGCCTGGACAAAGACTTCGACGTCATAGGCTTTGTCCGCGCCCAGCGTGATCCGCCGTCTTCGTCGCCCGCGACGGCGACCGACCAGCATCAGCGCCTCGTCGCGTTCGGCCGTGCCGGTGGCCTGGCTCGCCCCGCCCCCAACCGCCAGGCCATGGCGGTTCTCCATCAGCGCATGACCCATGTAGCAGAGCTTGGCCGGCTGGCCGTCGCCCTTCTTGTACAGCCGGGCATCGGGATCGGTCGTGCTTTCGTGGGTCTCGTTGGAGCGCTTCTCCTTGTGGAAGTTGCGCTCGGCATTGCGTCCGGGACCATCGCCGTCCCGGTCGCTGCCGTCCTTCCTGCGGAAGCTCTTGATCGATGCCCACGCTTCGATCAGCGTCCCGTCCACCGAGAAGTGCTCGCTCGACAACAGGCGCTTCACCGGCGGCTGGGCCAAGATCGCGTTCAGGAACTTCGCCGCGATCTTGCCCTCAAGAAGCCGGTCGCGGTTCTTCGAGACGGTCGAGTGGTCCCACACCGCATCGTCCACGCCGAGCCCCACGAACCAGCGGAACAGAAGGTCGAACTCCATCCGCTCCATCAATTGCCGCTCCGAACGCACCCCGTAGAACGCCTGCAGCAGCATCGCCCGCAACAGCTTCTCCGGCGCGATCCCGGGCCGGCCGAAGTCCGTGTAGAGCTTGGAGAACTCCTTCGACAGATCGCTCAGCGCCGCGTTCGCGAGCTCCCGGATCACCCGTAGAGGATGGTCCTTACGGACCCGTGCTTCCAAATCAACGTAGCTGAAAAGCGCCCCAGACCGTTCGTCGCTCCCTCGCATCGTCAGCCCCTCGGAAAACACCTCCAAAGGGAATCACGATCAAAGACCGCCCGCTAGGGACTTCTTCAACAGCCTATTAGAGGTCAGTCAGCGTGCCCTCGAAAGCCTCGGCCGCAAACGCAAATGTTTCCGACAAAGTCGGGTGGGGATGGACTGTCAAGCCGATGTCGGTGGCGTCGGCGCCCATCTCGATGGCCAAAGCCGCTTCGGCGATCAATTCGCCGGCATTGGGGCCGACCATCCCAGCGCCGATGATGCGGTGCGTGGCCGGATCGAAGAGGATCTTCGTCAGCCCTTCGCTCCGCGCCAAGGATAGCGCACGCCCCGAAGCGGCCCAGGGAAACATACCCTTGCCATAGTCGATGCCGAGGGCTTTGGCTTTGGTTTCGGTGACACCGACCCAGGCGATTTCCGGATCAGTGTAGGCCACTGAGGGAATCGCGCGCGGCGCGAAGGCCGCGTTTTGACCGGCGGCAACCTCGGCGGCGATTTTTGCCTGATGCGTGGCCTTATGCGCCAGCATTGGCTGCCCAACCACATCGCCCACGGCGAATATATGCGGTATGTTGGTGCGCATGGTCTCGTCGACTGCAATAAAGCCATGCACGTCAATCTTTACGCCGGCCGCTTCCGCGCCGATCCCCGCGCCATTTGGTTTGCGCCCGACGGCACAAAGCACCTGGTCGAAGACAGCCGTCTCTTCGCCCGCCGGCCCGGCAATGCGGACCGCAATGCCTTTCTCGTCGGGGAAGACCGAGACCACCTTGGTGTTCAGCGCGACGCGTTCATATTTCTTGGAGATGCGCTTCATCAGCGGGGCAACGATATCGGCATCGGCGCCGGGAATGAGCTGATCGGTGGCCTCGACCACTGTGACCTTCGCACCCAGAGCGTGATAGACCGTCGCCATCTCGAGGCCGATGATGCCGCCGCCGATCACGAGCAGCCTGTCTGGAACGCTTGCGACCGAAAGCGCGGCCGTGGAATCGATAATGCGCGGATCATCCTTGGGAAGGAACGGCAGCGTCGCCGGCTCTGAACCCGCCGCGATGATCGCCTGATCGAAACCGATCGTCTTGACGTCGCCGCCCGCGGAAACCTTGACACTGTGCGGCGTCACGAACATGGCCTCGCCGGTTACGACCGTGACGTTGCGCTTGCGCGCAAGACCCGACAGCCCCGACGTCAACCGGCCGACCACGCCGTCTTTCCATTTTTGCAAGGCGGCCAGATCAATTGCCGGCTCGCCGAAGGCAATGCCGTGGGCCGAGAACTCTTTTGCTTCGTCGATCACCTTGGCGGCATGCAAAAGCGCCTTGGAGGGAATGCAGCCCACATTGAGGCATACCCCGCCAAGCGTCTGCCGGCGCTCGACCAGTACGACCTTGTGGCCGAGATCGGCGGCGCGGAAGGCCGCCGTATAGCCGCCCGGTCCACCACCGACGACGAGAATTTCGGCATGCAGATCGGCATCGGGGGCGGCGTTTGGCGCAGGCGACGCAGCGGAAACCGTCGCCACGGCGTCGTGTACCGTCTGCAGCGTCATGACGAGGGTACCCTGGCTGACCTTGTCGCCCTTGCGCACGCTTATTTCCGTGATGGTGCCGGCAGCGGGCGATGGCACTTCGAGCGTGGCTTTGTCGCTTTCCAGAACGAGCAGCGGGGTGTTGATGTCCACGCGCGCGCCGGGCGCGACGAGGATTTCGATCACCGGCACGTCCTTGAAGTCGCCGATATCGGGAATTGTAATGCCCGTCTTCACAGCGCAATCCGTCGGAAATCGGCAAGCAGCTTGCCGAGGTAAACGAGAAAGCGCGCGGCCCCGACACCATCCACGACGCGGTGATCCCAGGAAAGGCTGACCGGTTGAATCAGCCGCGGGAGAAACGCCTCGCCGTTCCATACCGGCTTCATCTGCGCGCGCGTGAGCCCCAGAATGGCGACTTCCGGCGCGTTAATGATCGGCGTAAAGCCCGTGCCGCCAATTCCGCCCAGCGACGAGATCGTGAAGGTCGCACCTTGAATATCGGCGACTTTGAGCTTGCCGGCGCGCGCTTCGACGGCGATGCGGGCGGTTTCGCCTGCAATCTCCAGGATACCTTTGCGGTCCGCGTCCTTGATCACCGGCACCACGAGCCCGTCGGGCGTATCGACCGCGAAGCCGATATTGTAATAGCGCTTGAGAACCACGTCCTCGCCGTCGAGCGAAGCGTTGAAGGCGGGAAAGGCTTTCAGCGTCGCGACTGCAGCCTTGATGACGAAGGCAAGCAGCGTGAGCCTGATGTCCGGGTCTTCTTTGTTCAGCGTTTTGCGCAGCACCTCCAGCTCGGTGATGTCGGCCTCGTCGAAATTCGTGACATGAGGAATGATGGCCGCGTTGCGCGCGAGATTGGGGCCGGAAATCCTGCGCACGCGCGACAACGCGACCCGTTCGACAGGGCCGAATTTCGCGAAATCGATTTGCGGCCAGGGCAGCAGGTTGAGCCCGCCGATGCCACCCGTCTGCACATCGCCGCGCGCAAGCCGCGTTTTGACGAAGGCCTGGATATCTTCCTTGAGGATACGGCCCTTCGGCCCGCTGCCGGTCACGCGGCCAAGGTCGGCGCCCAATTCGCGCGCGAATTTTCGTATCGAAGGCGATGCGTGGGGCAGTGAGACATTTGCCGAGTCGCGGGTGGATGCCGGTTCGACGGTAGGGGCTTGGCTCACAGGCGTGGCCGGCACCGCAGCGATCGCCGGCGTCGGGGGCAGGACCGCAGCTACCGGCTTGGGCCCATTTGAGGACTTAATCGGCGTTGCGTCGCTGGACTCAATCGTTACGATCACACAGCCCTGGCTGACGCGATCGCCTTGTGCGGTCATGACCGCGGCAATGCGGCCGGCGACGGGCGCTGGTACGTCGAGCGTGGCCTTGTCGGATTCCAGGACGATGATCGTGTCGTCGACGGCAACGGTGTCGCCCGGCTTCACCCGGATCTCGATCACCTCAACGTCCTTGAAATCCCCGATGTCGGGAACAGTGATGTCTTGCATGACGGTCACTGGGAGCGCCTCATCTTAACAGGTCCAGGGTGCGGGTCGCGTCGTATCGATGCTATAGCGCGCGATGGCATCCTTCAGCAGCGTGCGTTCGACGAGCCCCTCGCGCGCCAGCGTATCGAGCGCAGCCAACACGATATGGTGACGATCGACTTCGAAAAAGCGGCGCAGCGCGGCCCGCGTGTCGCTGCGCCCAAAACCGTCGGTGCCGAGCGCCGTGAAGCGCGCGGTCAGATACGGCGCGATCAGTTGCGGATAGGCGCGCACATAATCCGTGACCGCAACAATTGGGACCGTCCCGGCAAGCATTGTTTCGACATGGCTCTTGACCGGTTCGACCTGGGGATCGAGACGATTCTGGCGTTCGACCCCGCGCGCCTCCTTGGCCAATTCGCCGAAGCTGGTGGCACTATAAATGTCGCTGGCGATGCCGAAATCGGCATGCAGCAATTCAGCCGCGGCGATCGCCTCGCGCAGGATGGTCCCAGAGCCAAGCAGGCGAACGCGCGGCGCGGTCGTCTCCTCGCCTTTGCCTGCGAGACGATAAAGTCCCTTGACGATATCGGCTTCGACGCCCGCCGGAATCGAGGGTTGCGCGTAGTTTTCGTTCATTACGGTCAGATAGAAGAATTCATCTTTCTGCTCTTCGAGCATGCGGCGCATGCCGTAGTCCAAAATGACGGCAAGCTCATAGGCGAAGGCAGCATCGTAGGCGCGACAATTGGGAATCATGGTCGCGGCGACATGGCTGGTGCCGTCCTGATGCTGCAGACCCTCGCCGCCCAGCGTGGTGCGGCCGGCTGTGGCGCCGAGGAGAAAGCCGCGGGCACGCTGATCGGCCGCCGCCCAAATCAGATCGCCGACACGTTGAAATCCGAACATCGAATAATAGATGTAGACCGGCAGCATCGGGAGGTCGTTCACGCTGTAAGACGTGGCGGCCGCGACCCAAGAGGAGAGCGCACCGGCTTCGGTGATGCCTTCTTCGAGCAATTGGCCGCTCTGGGCCTCTTTGTAATAGAGCAGCGAGCCGGCATCCTCGGGCTCATAGAGTTGGCCGAAGGGGGCGTAGATGCCGATCTGGCGGAAGAGGTTGGCCATTCCGAAGGTGCGTGCCTCGTCCGCCACGATCGGCACGATGCGAGGCCCGAGCTCCTTGTCCTTCACCAGGGCGCCAATCATCCGCACGACGGCCATAGTCGTGGACATTTCCTTGCCGTTCGCGTCAAGCGCGAACTGCGCATAGCTGTCTGGCGCCGGGACGGTAAGCGGCGTTTCGCTCCTGCGGCGGCGCGTGGGAATGAAGCCGCCCAGCGCGTTGCGTCGGGCCCGCAGATATTCCATCTCCGGACTGTCCTCTGCCGGCTTGTAGAAGCGCAGCGCCGTCGTATCCGCATCCGAGAGCGGCAGCGCAAAGCGATCCCGGAAGGCAAGGAGTGCATCGGCATCGAGCTTCTTGGCTTGGTGGGACGTCATGCGCGATTCGCCCACGCCGCCCATGCCGTAGCCCTTTTTGGTCTTGGCCAAGATCACCGTGGGCTGTCCTTTATGAGCGCGGGCCGCGGCGAACGCGGCATAGAGCTTGCGGAAATCATGACCACCGCGCTTCAGCGCGTTGATCTCCGCATCAGACATATGGGCCACGAGCGCTGCGGATTGGGGATCGCGCTGGAAGAATTTGGAGCGATTGTAGTCGCCGTCCTTGGCGCCGAGATTTTGGTATTCGCCATCCACCGTTTCCGCGAAACGGCGCAGTAGGACATGGTTTTTGTCGCGTGCGAACAGAGCATCCCATTCCGAGCCCCACAGCACCTTGATCACGTTCCAGCCGGCGCCCGAGAAAAGCCCTTCCAACTCCTGAATGATCTGTCCGTTGCCGCGCACCGGACCGTCGAGGCGCTGCAAATTGCAATTGATGATGAAGGTGAGGTTGTCGAGCCCTTCGCGCGCGGCCAACGTCAGGCCGCCGATCGCTTCAGGTTCGTCCATCTCGCCGTCGCCGAACACACCCCATACGTGGCGCGCGGACGTATCCTTGAGGCCGCGATGTTCGAGATAGCGCTGGAAGCGCGCTTGATAGATGGCATTGATGGGGCCGATGCCCATCGAACCGGTGGGAAATTGCCAGAAGTCCGGCATCAGCCAGGGATGCGGATAGGAACAAAGGCCGGGGCCATCGATCTCCTGGCGGTAATGTGCCAATTGACTTTCGCTCAGCCGGTCTTCCAGGAAGGCACGCGCATAAACGCCGGGGGCCGAATGTGGCTGGTAATAAACGAGATCGCCGTCTTCGCCGCCGCGGAAGAAATGGTTAAAGCCAGTTTCGAAGATTTCGGCCGCAGAGGCATAACTCGCGATATGGCCGCCCAGTTCACCATAGGCTTTGTTGGCCCGCTCGACCATCGCCAGCGCGTTCCAGCGCATGATGGAGGTAAGCCGTTCTTCAAGCGCTAAGTCGCCCGGATAGGCTCCCTGTTTCTCCAGTGCAATCGTGTTGCGATAGGCCGAATAGGACTGCATGGACGAAAGCATGCCGATTTCGCGCGCCTTCTCCTCGAGTTTGCGCAGCAGAAAGATACCGCGCTCCGCTCCGCCGTCGCGGACCACGGCCTCTAACGATTCGCGCCATTCGAGGGTTTCGGCCGGATCCAGATCAGCCCGATCCTCCCCAAATCCCCGTCGCGTTCGAGCATTCATGTCCACATCTCTCATCTTCTACCGCGCGAAATCTCAAATGATGAAGACGCCATGGGTCGCGTCTTTCTCAAGCTGTGCGACCAGATCAGCCCACAATCCAGATGCGCCTGCATTTCAACAGGTCGAGGGCGCGGGGCGCGTCGTCTCGATGCCGCAACGCACGATGGTCGCGCGGATTCTGTCGAGAAATGGGAGCCACGTTCCTTTTTCACGTCGCGCAGCGCATGGAAGCTCGCATACCGATTGTGCACACCACGAAGCTCCCGGCGAAACCTTAGCCAGCATCGTCTGAGCCTGCGCTCGATGCGATTTTGGAAGCCCTTCACCTGGCACCGGGCAAGTATCGCCGAAGGCGCCAAAAGCCAGCTGCGACAACAATAAGGGCTATTCCACTGAGCGCTAAGATATTGGCCACAACGCGCTGGGCGACCACGGAGTCAGCCTCCGGCTGGTATCGAAAGCGCGGAATCTGCGCGACCTCCTCCGACGTCATGGGCCTGTTGGCTTCAACCAGCGCTAGGAAGTAGCGCCTCCACTCCGAGTGATAAAGCTCAACCTGCGCGCTGAAGCTTGTAAAACTGCGAACGCTCGTATCGGCCAATTCCGTAAGCGCGACCTGCATAATCGCCGCAGGACTGAGATATTTGAGCCGTTCGGCCAATCCCTGCTGCCTTTGCTTTTGCGCATTGAAGCGGCGGAACACCGGCGCCGCCTCAGCCTCGGACTGCTGCTCGACCTGCATCACCTGCATATAGAAATTGTGGGCGAGCACGTCGAGCGAAGCTTCTTGGCCCATTCGCAACAGGTTGGAGGCAGAGCCATGGGCTTGACCGGCCTCACCCTCGCGCTGCGCCTCCTTGTCGGACCTCCGCAAAGCCTCAACCAAATCCACGCGCGATGGCAGAGGATAGAGCTCGGTGGCGATGAGGTTTGACGCTGTCGGTGCGACGAGCACCAACGCGATCCAGACCGACATCATCGCCAAGGCGTTCGTGGCAGATTTCCAGCCGAGCGCATTTATGAGCACAGACAGCCCGAACCAGAAAGCCCCGTAAAGGATGAGCAAAACGCCCAAAGCGCCAACGCGCCAAAGGCCGTCATGTGACAAGATTTCCGGATTCGCGAACAGCACGCCAAAGGTAGAAACGATCACCGCGAGGCCAATCACGATGCTCCCGCGAAGGGCCACCTTCCCGAGAACGAATGTCGAGACCGTCACAGGCTGCGACAGCAACAAAACCTCGGTTCCGCTCTCTCGCTCAGCCGACAGCACGTTAAAGCTCAGCGCAATGATCAGCAGGGGATAGAGATAGATGAGCACGAAACTAAGATCGAAGACGCCGGTCGCGAGCGTTTCCGGATTCTGGATCTCACCCGCGTTGGACTGCCGGAACATGGGCCGCCACTGTACCTTAACGTAGGAAGCCAGAAGGTCGCTCTGGCCTATGGCGATCGCGGCCGTCACGCCTGGGGGCTTCGTAGCGTATTCATAGTTTTTAGTACGCGCCATTGCCGCGGGCATCCGCGGATCTTCGAGGACGTTAGGCGGCCGCACCTGCCCCGTTTCGATGCGATCGACTTGCTTCCGCACCGAAGCGAACTGATCGTCGACCAAGCGCTGTGCAGCGGCGACGTTCGACTCAAGGAAACTCCGCCACGCCGTTCCATCCATGACGCCGAAGACGAGCATGACGCAATAGATGGGCAGAGCCAGGTGCAATATCCGCTCGCGAGAGAGGATACGCCATTCGTTCATCATGATCCGACGAAGCATCAGAGTATCACCTTAAACTTTGCGTCCGCCGAGCCGAACCGCCACGGTAAGAAAGGCGAGGCTGGCCAACAGCCAACCGGCTAGGCACGCGATTGCAGTTATGTTGCGCGCTAAGATCGTTCCTATACGCGGCGGGTCGTAATCGAATGGAGGGATCCTACTCCACAGCGACCCGTTTGCCGTGTAGCCCCACTCTGCCGAGAAGTTATCCATGTGCGCTGTATTGGTCATAATGTCTCGGTTGAGGACGCGCACCATTGAACGGCGATATTGTTCGCCCGCCGTGGAGAAGTCGTTTGAATACTCAACGTCGGTTCCCGAAAGCGAACTTGAGATCGCCTTGATCGCCACGAAAGGCGACAAAGTGCCGAGCGCCTGACGCACACGGTTCTGCGCCGCGAAGATTCGACGAACCTTTCCGTAGGTCTGGTCGAATACCCGCGAGGCCCAATCCTCGTCGGCCTGCAGCGCAAGGCCCGTGAGACTATAAGGCAAATCCTTGGCGCGCTTGACATGGTACTTGCGCAACATGCGCTGTTCGAACGCTATGTGATTGGGGTGCGTAGCCTCGTGAGGATGCGGACCGGCCTCACGACCGCGTTCGATCTCGGCCTCGATCTGAAAGGACGAAGGCGTAGGATAGAGCACTCGGCTGAGGTCCCCTCCAACCCGCGGGATCAGCAAAGCGGTAACAATCCAGAACGCGACCAGGCTGGTCAGAGCAACCGCAGACGACCTCGACAGCATAGACACCGCCAGGGAAAAGCAGATGAGCGTGATGAAGAACACGACATAGGCCGCTGCGAGGACCGCGATCTTCTCAGGAAGATCGACGAGAGCGTGCACGTCTGTCTGGCCCGCCGTCAGCGCCGCTCCTACTCCTCCGATCAATGCGGCGGGCACCAGCACGACGCCAAGGCCCATCAACGCGCCGAGCGCTTTGCCGGCGATCAAAGTTGAGCGCGGCACGCCGACACTCAGCACTTGACGCAGCGTTCCGTCTTCGCGCTCGCCGGCGATCATGGCGTACGTCAGCAGGATTATGAGCAACGGCGTCAGGAGTTGCATAACCGTAGAGCCAGACAACGCACCGAAGCGTTGCAAAGACGTCCCGTCCGCGGCCGGAGGAAAGGACGCTCGATTCTCCACGTGCACTTCAAGGTATTGAAGCGTGCCGGTGTAGTCGTCATAGCCAGGGTCGAACAGCGCAAGCGGCGTAGCCGGCTTGAAAGCATAAACGCCGTAATGCCCCGCCGTGTGGGGATTTTGCGCGCCTTGATTAAGCCAGTTGCCGCGCTCCTCGGCCGCCGCCGCATCGCGCATGTGGCGATCGGCCGAATAACGCTGCGCGCCTGTGGCCATCGCAACTATGAAAAGAACAGCCAGGATAAGGCTCGTCCAAACGAAACGTCCGTCACGGACGATTTCCGTGAACTCTTTATTTGCAATACGCAAGATCACGTCATTTCTCCGAATCAATCGTGCATATGCTTCAAATAAAGCGCTTCAAGGTCCGCGTGCCCGATGTCGCTGGTGTTCAGCTCATCGACAAGCTCGCCGCGCTTCATGATGCCTACCCGCGTGCCCGTCTCTTTCGCTCGAAAGAGATCATGGGTCGCCATCAGCACAGCGACGCCGCTCTTGCTCAATTCAACGAGCAGCTCGGAAAACTCGTTAGACGCCTTCGGGTCGAGACCAGACGTCGGTTCGTCGAGCAGGAGCGCTTTCGCCTGTTTGGCGATCGCAATCGCGATCCCGACCTTTTGGCGCATCCCCTTCGAATATCCGCCAACCCTGCGGTGTGTGGCGTCCCCGGGCAGGCCGGCGCGCTTCAAAAAGCCCAAGAGATCGGAGCTTGTGTAGTCGCCGCGCCCCGCAAGACCGGTGAAGTACCTCAGGTTCTCAAGCCCCGTTAAATTGCGATAGAGCATGACGATCTCGGGGATGTAGGCGAGCGCCCGCTTCGTCTCGATGGGGTTGTCTTGCGCGACCAGTCCGTCGATCAGCGCCTGGCCGGACGTCGGCTTCAGGAAATCGAGGAACAGGTTGATGGTTGTGCTCTTACCGGCCCCGTTTGCGCCGAGGAGACAGTATATGTCACCGCGTTCGATACGCAGGTTCAGACCGCGCAAGGCAATATTTTCCCCGAACTGCTTCTTTAGCGCCTTTGCCTCGATCATTTGTCGCCTCCTGTTACGTTTCTCTTCCACCCGCGCCTAGTGCGCACCGGCAGAGCTGGTCGCAGCCTGCATCTTGAGCATTTTCGCCAAGCCGAAAGTGGCCAGCACGTAGTGCAGTGCTCCCCAGCCGTAGGCGCCCAGACCGATGAGGATGGCCTGCTGGCTGCCCCAGGACAGCGCTCTGCTGCAGGCATGGACCGCGGCCAGGCTTGCGTGCTCGGGCGCCGTTCCGCCCGGACAGGCATTGGCAAAGACTTGCGTCGCCGCGTTGACAGTCGAATGAGACGAGAAGGTTACGAGGTCGACATAGGCCATGACCATCTCGCGAAGGGCGTACGGCAGGGCATCGCCTAGCGACGGCCAAAAGCTGTGTACGCTGGGGTCGACGTAGGTGAGGTTGGCGTAGTAGTCGACCAGTGCGCCCGTGAAGGTCGGACCGCCGCCCAGCGCGACAAAGTTCACCACGAAGAGCACGAGTGCTGCCATCGTCGCGCGCCGGTACGCTGGCACCGCATTCTGGGCCAACGCAAAGGACGGCGCCATATAGAGGTAATGAAGGGCGGCGGGAGCACCCAGGATCAAGAACATGATCCGCCAGTCGCTACTGGTGTAGGCGAGAGCGTAGAGCGGAACGCAGATTATCAGTCCGATCGCCGGCACCAGCGCGTTCCAGTTCGGCGAACGCTTCGCCATATAGTCGGTGATGAAGCCGCCGGCGAGCGTACCGACGCCGGCGGCTGTGGCCATCACCAAGCCGACCAGTACGTCGGTGGCACCAAGGCTCAACCCGAATCTGGCGTTAACGTACTGCGAGACGAAGCTGTAGATGCCGTAGCCGGAGAAGGAGACGAGGGTCATGCCCAGCAAAATGTTGACCATCGGCCACTGCAGGAACAGCGTGCGAGCGATGCTCCCGAGTTCCTTAAGTTCGCCCCCCAAGCTCAACTTGGGCTTGACCGCTTCGGCTTGATCCAGCGCGGTCGCGGGCCCATCGGTGGCACCTCTCCGCGGCTCCTTAACGAAGAGCCAAGTGAGGACGCCGACCATCATGCCTGGCAGGCCTACCAAGTAGAAGGCCGCACGCCAACCGAACCAATCGGCGAAGTAGCCTCCAAGCACGGCGCCGAATATGCCGCCAAGCGGGATACCAAGGTTGAAGACCGACAGCGCGCTGGCGCGCTTTCGCGGTTCGTACATGTCCGAGATCAGGGAGTGCGACGGCGCTGAAAAGCCGGCCTCGCCGACGCCCACGCCGAAGCGAAAGAACGCCAGTGAGGCAAAGTTCGCCGCCGTTCCGCAAAGCATCGTAAAAGCCGACCAGACCAACAGGGCGAGCCCGATGACGCCCACTCGGTTGATCCGATCGGCTATACGCGCGACCGGGAGGCCGAGCACGACGTAGGTGAGGGCGAAATAGAGCCCGTTGAGGAGCCCGAGTTGGGTGGAAGTCAGGTGCATGTCTATGCGGATCGGGATGCCGATGGCCGCCATGATCATGCGATCCATGAAGTTGAGGGTGAAGCCCAGTGTCAGGAGGGCCAGCACCTGAGACCTGTATTTATTGAGGAACCCGCGCTGGGTGGGCAGGGCGATGGCGACCCCCGCAGTTAGCTTCGTCATTTCACTACTCCCCTGCTGAACATGGTTATTCACATCACTTCCCGTTGCTCGCCTCAGGAAGGGTTGCCTCGCGTCATCGTGGGGGCAAGCTTTCGGAATTCGCTACGGTGGAATATGAGAGGCTGCCCGCGGCTATGGACGACGACGGTATGGAGTTGGAGCAGCACGATGACGTGATCGCCCGCTTCGAACTCCTCGCGGACGGTGCAGTCATACTGAGCGATCCCCTCGGCGAGCATCACCGCGCCGCTGTCGGTGATCTCGAAGGCGACGCCGATGAACCGCTCCCGGGCCGGGCCGGCGAGCTGGCGGCTCAATGCGCCGTGATCCTCGGCGAGCACGGTGACGCCGAGGTGCTTGGCTCGGCGCAGCTCGGGCCATGTGGTCGAGCCTTTCGCGACAGAGAACGACACTAGCGGGGGGTCGAGAGAGACCGTGGTGAACGAGGAGGCCGCGAGACCCACCAGCCTCCCGTCGACCTGTGCCGCCACGGCCACCACGCCCGTCGGGAACGCGCCAAAGGCGTCACGCAGCATCCTGTCGTCGATCTGCTCGCTCATGGATAGCATGCGACTCATGCTCCCTGCGCGGCGGCGTATTCGACGACGAGATCGGTCACGGCGTCCAACGCGGCGTGGCCGATCGCCTCCAAACTCCCGGTGGGATCGCCGAGGACACCGTTGGGCGAGACCGCATCGATGCCCTCGACGAACACCCGACGCAGAAACGCTTCGTCGACCTTGCCCAGGTACCCCGCCGCGGCTCGGTCGGCCCGAACCCTCTCGGGGTGCAGGACGAGCATCACCGAGGTCTCCGCCACGTCTGCGTGACCACCGACATGGCTTCCCAGACCAGCGACCGACTGCGCGGACTCACGCCATGCGTTGAGGATCGCGGCGCTGTCTCGATAGACGATGACCTGTAGCGCTGGGGCGAGCGCCGCGACCAGCCGCGGCTCGAACTCACGCATGATCGGGTAGTTGCCGATGTGGCCTGAGAATAGGACGACGCGGGTGAACCCGTGCGCAGCAAGGCTGCTGCAGTAGTCCAGGCAGATCGCCTCCAGGGTGGAAGGACGCACCGAGAGAGTGCCGGAGAAGCCAAGGTGGTGCGGTGAGTATCCGACCCTGACCGTGGGCAGAACCAGCGCAGAGCCAAGCCCTTCGGCGATGCGGAGCGCAAGCGCGTCCGCGTGATCGCTGTCCATCGACAGCGGCAGATGTGGCCCGTGCTGCTCTATCGCGCCAAGCGGAAGTATCGCAGTGCGAGCGCCGACAGCGATCGCCTCAGCGATCTCGGCGCTGGTCAGGCGCTCGATCCGCAGCTCCCGCGGCCGCTCGCGATGCTTCATCTCAAGTCTCACCCGTGGAGTCCCGCCTGGCGAGCGAACTCGTCGTGTTCCGCAGCGCTGTACATCTCATCCACGAGGGAGCTGAACGCGGTGAGCACCGGCTTGCGACGGATCGTGCCCTTGGCCGTCAGTTCACCTTCGCCCAGCGCGCGCGGCGCGATACGAAAATCCTTGATCTGAAGAGGAGGCGAGTAGTCTTTATTGTGCTCCTCGATTGACGCGCGCAGGGTAGCTTGCAGACCTTCTCTGCCGAGGCCCGTGCCCTTCTCGCTGGGCCAAATGAGTGCAGTGAGGTACTTGCGGCCGTCGCCGACAACTAAGGCGTCCTCGATGAGCGGATTGGCTTTAAGTCGCATCTCGATTGGCTGTGGGCTTATGGTCTTGCCGCCATTGGTGATGATGAGGTCCTTGGCCCGGCCGACGAGCTTGACCTCACCGGCAGCGTCGATCTCGACAAGGTCGCCGGTGCGATACCACTCCCCGTCCATCACTTCCGCTGTCGCCTCCGGGTCGTTCCAGTAACCTCGGAAAAGCGAAGGACCTTTAACGAGTAGCTCGCCCTCGCTACTGGTCTTGATCGCGTACCGCGGGTCAGGCGGCGTTTTTCCGATCGTTCCCGGACGCGGGAAGGAACGGTCCCACTGCGCCAGGACCCAGCCGCACGTTTCGGTAGTGCCGTACATCTCGCGCAAATCCACGCCCCACATCTGCCACAGGGCATGCACCTCGGGGGTCATCGCGCCCGATGCGGTCCAAGCGACTCTGACTTTGTCCAGGCCCATTTTCGCGCGAATGGGAAGGAACACTCGCTCCAAGGCTTGGTCGTAGCGTGCTTGGAGATCGGCGGGCACCGCTTGGCTCTGCCATCGCAAGTCGGCGACCTCTCGTGCCACCTCCATCGCATCCTCGTAGGATTTCTGGAACGACGCCGGCATCGTCTTAATTACAGCCAGCGCTCCGCTGAGCGTCTTCTCGTGAAGCCGCGGCGGCCAAACGAACCCACCGGGTCGTAGGCCACGGAGAACCTCTGACATTTGGTCCAATCGGCAGAACGTCACCACCGATCGAGTCATGATCGGCACAAAGACACCGGACAAAGCTGGAGAAACATGGGACAGCCCCAGGAAGCTAAGCGAGTCCCGGCGGCTTTTGGCGAGGTTCGGACTGAGTAAGACCGAGCTAAGGATTGAGTATTGCAAGGTCCGATGAGTGTGGATGACGCCTTTGGGAGCTCCGGTGGAGCCGGACGTGTAGAACAAGACGGCCGCCTGATCGATTTGCCCGTCGTCGAGACGCTTTTTGAACAGCGAAGGATCGACAGTGTCCATCTTCCGACCTGTAGCGCACAGATCGGCCCACGACTTACAAATGATCCTTTCGGGAAGCCCCGACGGCGTATCATCGAAACCGATCACGGCCCGGAGCGCGGACAGCTGAGTGGCTACTGAGGCAACCTTCGCAGCATCGGTAGCATCGCCCACAACGATAGCAACGGCACCGCTGTGGTCCAAAAGCTGCTTCACCTCCGCAGCAGCGCTCGTCGGATAAACGCCGACTGGAATCGCACCGGCGGATAGTATTCCAAGCGCGGCTATCACCCACTCGGAACGGCCTGGAGACATGATGGCGACCCTGTCGCCCGGGGCGACGCCGAGGGCCGCCAAGCCAAGCGCTACCTCCCGCACAGACGACGCATATTGCGCCCATGTTGTCGGAGCAGCATGCGTACCGTCCCATTGACAGAACGCGACCTCGTCGGGTTCGACCTCTGCTCGGTCCTGCACCATCTGCGCAAAGGTACGCTCGACGGCCTTAAAGTTAGCTGCGCCGGTCTCGGTGATACCGCTCAGTACTGGCATCTGCCGTGGTCGTTCAGTGGCTGCGGGGACGGTATTTGTAACCATGCTTATCGCTCCGGTTCGTGGTGCAGGCGTTGAGGACTTTCGTATGGTGCGGTCTTCAGGCCTGGCATCGTTTCAGCAGGCGGCCGCGACGCCTTTGCGTGTCTCCATCCGTCACGAAGGCTTCGCGCCACAGGGTCTGCAAACCAGGAAGCAGCCTTGGTTAACGTCGCATCAGCTCGCTTCTGATCCGCAATGTCGTCGTAGTCGTTGATGGCATGCTTAAGCGCTGCATAAAGGACAGGCGCCCGGCGACCAGCTTCTCGGGCCCGGCTGATTGCTTCTGCCATCAGTTGACTCGGCTCGATGATGGCATCGATAAGACCCCACCGCGCCGCCTGCTCGGCGTCGACGAGCTCGCCATTCAGAAGCAGCTCCCGCGCGGGCCGTATGCCAGTTAATCGAACAAGACGCTGGATGCCTTTGTCGGCAGGGAGAAGGCCATGGCGGATCTCGGGAAAGCCAAACCGGGCGTGCGGAACGGCGAGCACCACATCCGCAAAGAGCGCGTACTCCAGGCCTCCTCCGACGCAGTCGCCATTAACGGCGGCAATCACCGGAGCAGGATAACGATCCATCGCGACGAGCAAGTTGTGAAATCCCCGCATCCGATCTTTGACTGGATCGGCGGTCGTCCCGTCGACCTCCTTGATGTCGCCACCCGCGCAGAAGAAACGTTCTCCGGCGCCCGTGGTCACCACCGGCGGCGGATTGCTTTCTCCATTGTCCCGGAAGAGAGCCGTCATTGCGAGCAGCAGTGTACGATTCAACGCGTTGGCCGGAGGCCTATCGAGGATTGCGACCACGACGCCGTCGCGGTCGGTCCGGCGCAGCCCGGCGGCCGTCTCGCTCTCGTATTGTGCCGATGGAAGCGTCATCGAATGCGTCTCTGTCTGAATTCAGGGAATCCGAACCGGCGTGAGACGCCGCGAGCACTGCGCCCGCCAAGAACGCATACTCCACGTCGCCCCGGGGTCATCGCCGGCGCTGGATGTCGCTCGATCGCAACGAGCACGTCAGCTTTTGCCTTCTGCGAAGCGCTTACGTTTCTCCCGGAACGCAGCGACGGCCTCCCTCCGCTCGGGGCTCCTGAACGTAAGCGCCTCAAGCGCCATTGCGGTGTCGAGACCGAGGTTTATCTGTTCCTTGATCAGCTTGTTGACGCTGTATTTTGTCCAAGCGATAGCGTTTCGCGGACCAGTCGCGAGTAGTTCGGCATACCCAATCGCGTATTCAAGAACAGTGCCTTCCGGCACGACTTTATTGATCATCCCCGCGGCGGCCGCGTCTTCCGCCGAAATAAACTCACCGGTCATCAAGTAATGTTTGGCCCGCGCCGGACCCAGAAGAAGCGGCCATATCACAGCGCCGCCATCGCCAGCGACGACGCCGGCCGTGACATGCGTATCGGCGAACCGGGCGCTCGGCTGGGCAAAGATAACGTCGCAAAACAGGGCGAGTGTGGCGCCTAGCCCAACCGCCACGCCGTTCACGGCGGCGACGACAGGGCACTCCACTTCGAGGATATTCCTGATGAGGTGTCGACCGCCGCGCGTCGGCGACAGCGCATGCGCACCTTGGCTCCCGCCCACATCGATTGAGTTCTGATCGCCGCCTGAGCAGAAGCCGCGACCCGCGCCGGTGAGCACGATCGCCTTCACCGCCGGATTGTTGTCGAGGTCCACGAACACCTCTTCCAGCGCGGCGTGCATCGGCCAATTGATGGCGTTGAGGATTTCGGGCCGATTCATCGTTATTACCGCCACACCGCTCGGGCGTATCTCGACGAGCAGGCCTTCGTATTTTTTGTCGCTCATTTTGGTCTCCAGATTGTTCGACTAGACGTCAGGCCGAAGCCCCAGTGCCACGGACACTCTCTCCCATCACGGCATCGGCGGCGGCCTCTCCTGTCTTCTTGGCGTGGGCCTCGACCTCGGCGTAGTGGGCGGGACGAGCGGCTCGGATGTCGGCAAGGATCTCGTCCGGCCTGCGCACAACCGCCCTAGGGTTTTTGAACGCTGGGATGACGTAGTTGCCGAACAGCTCGATGGACTTCATCATCTCTTTGTGCGGGAGACCGTCGATGCGAATTGCGATCGCCTCGATGCCTATGTCGACGAACCGCTGGACTTGGGCGATGCAGGTTTTCGGATCTCCGACGATGAAGCAAGCTGAGTCATCGAACAGGTAGCGCGGGTTTGTGAAGTCGACCTTCTTGATCTTTCCCATGTTGGCGTAGTCGCTGGACTGCTTCGAGAGACGCTCGTAGGAGTCAATGGACAGGGCCACTGTATCGGCCAAGGTTGACGCCCACCGCTCTGCCTCTTCAGTCGTTTCGGCGCAGTGCATCCCACCCGATATGACAGCCACCTTCTGCGCCTGCACGGGCCACACGTGCTCAGCGCTGGCCAATTCTTTCTCATAAAGATCGACCATCTTCTTTAGTGGGCCGAATCCGCCATAGCCTCCGCCCATAATCGCGCCGATGCCCATCCGCGCCGCGGCGACAACTGACTCCGGACTGCCGGTCGCCATTAGCATTGGCGGATAGGGCTGCTGAATGTGCTTGGGAACCAGGCCGCGCGGCGGAATCTTGTAGTGGTCTCCGACGAAGGAGAAGATGTCCTTCGCCATTGCCCGGCGGATAACCTCGATGCCTTCGATCTGCTGTGACCGTGTCTCCTTGGGATCGACCTCGAAGGCATGCAGCGCGAGGGTAGTGTTCCCGCGGCCAAACGCAACCGCGACGCGGCCGTTGGAGAGGATGTCCTCCGTCGCGAGCCGCTCTGCGACGCGCAGCGCGTGGTTGATCTTCTTAGGCAGCAGCGTGATCAGGTGGATGAACTGGATCCTGCTCGTCAGCGCCATTAAGTATGGGAAGATCACTTCGGGCGCGGAGGTCGTGGCCGTGCCAATTGCGAGGTGTTGTTCGGAGGTCCCGAACGCGTCGAATCCAACTTTCTCTGCCAGGAGCACCTCGTCGATGAGCTCGCGATAGCGCTGCGCGTGGGTGTGTCCCGGATGGGTCTCTCCCTCGCTCATGAAAATGAACCGCATCGGGCTATTGCCTCCTCCAGATGTTAATCGTGACTAACATTGAACGTGCGGCGCCATTTGTCAACGGGTTTTAAGCAGCCCGAACCCAAGCGCGCATGCCACGGAATATGACGGTTTCACAGGGGCTAGCTGCATGAGACGGTTGCGTACTACAAGAAATCACGCCGTCGCATTCGAGATTGGTGGCAAATAGAAAGTTAGATATGGCTCACATGGAAATGAAACGGGGGTGCATGACCCGTTCCCTGAGGCCGACGCGGGCTACGCGGACGCGACGGATGGCACAGTGCCTATTGGCAGCCGCGCGGTGCGGTTCGTTGCGATGAGTGGTCAGCCGTTGCGGATCAAGCGGGCATACAGCAGCGGGCGGCGGGAGCAGTTGATCGCGGTCGCCGCCGAGCTCTTCCTGCATCACTCCTACGATGCGGTCTCTGTTGAGATGATCGCGGCGCGCGCCGGCATCAGCGGTCCCGGGCTCTATCGCCATTTCCAGAACAAGCAGGCACTGCTGATCGCGGTTCTAGAGGAACCGACGAAGGCCGTGCACGAGGCCGCAAGGCGGATCGCGGAGACGACGACCGCACCCGAGGCAGCCATCGTGGGGATGGTCGAGTCCCACATCCGGCTGATTCTGCAAGGACCGCCGAGCACGGTCATCTTCACCAAGAACGAGCACGCTCTTCCCGAACACGACCGCAGACGGATCCGGCGCGAGATGGCGCTGTACGCCGAGGAGTGGGTCTCCGTCATGATCCCGCTGCGGCCCGATCTGTCCGAACCCGAGGCACGACTGCTGACTCAGTCCGTGTTCTCCATGCTCAACACAGCGGCGACGCTCAAGAAGGGCTTGGACGAGGAGTCGATCTTCTCCACCATGCGGCAGGCCGCGCTGCGCGCGCTGCTCGGCCGCAGCGACCTCTGAGGCCTGTCAGGTTAACCCTCGAACTTCACCAGCTCCCCGCCCTGCCTGCGCACTGCGGCGGCCGATCGACGTTGAGCAACTGCACCGCGCGGCGCAGCACCATGGGCCGCATGACTAGCGCGCTGCTGGTCCGCTTGTCCCCCTCGATACCGAGCACTTGTCCCGGCAATCCCGTAGAGGTCGTCGGCGTCGCGAGCCGCGACCTCGACCAGCAGATCGGTGTACCGCAAAGCCGCGTCAGCGCGTATTACATTGGACCATTCACCAGCGTAGGCTCAATCGTTCGGCACAAGCTTCGCAGTAAAAAAATTGCCCCGGCGATCCTGGGTGGATCCCGGGGCAGAAGTGTGAAGCACGACACTAGGGAGTAAGGCCGTGCTCCTAGTTAATTCAACGCGACCTGCGATCCGTCCCGCTAACGACCCGGCGCTCAGCACGGCACCAGAGACTTCGCGCCGGCCCCGGCCACTTGATGGCCGGGGCGAATAATTGCTGCAGGGTGACGCCCTGCGGGCGGAGATATTAGAAGTTCGCCTTGAGTTGAACCCCGATCTGATTCGGCGTGCCGTAGGTTACATACCGAGATCCGACAGAATCCGTGGCGTCCTGCGTCACGATGTAGGCGGTGTTGGTGACGTTGTTGTCGAACACCCGGACGCTGTAACGCTCGTTCGGCGTGTACCACGTTACGCCGAGGTTCAAGAGGCCATAACCCGATTGAGAGTCAAGCGGCTGGTTGAACGGCCGGAAGTAGATGCGGCTGCGCGCCGCCGAATCCGCACGCAAAACCAGTTGGCCCCAGTCAAACGTGTCGGTGCGATACGCAACACTCAGATTGCCGCTGAAGCCTGGTGAGTTTGACAAGCGATTGCCAGCAACGTCCACATCTGGGGCCGATGGGTTTAGACTATCATTGGCCAGGTATTTCAAGTAATGCGCATCAAGGTAGGTGCCACTGAAGCTGACCAACCAATGACTGTCCGGGACCCAGTCCGTCTCCAACTCGGCCCCCTTCACGGTGGAACTGGCAGCGTTCTCAATTACTCTATTGAAGCCTTCGAGCTGCGTAACCTGCAGGTTCGTGAAGTCGTAATAAAAGGCGGCGACGTTGAAGATCAGGTGTTCGTCAAAAAGACGGCTCTTATAGCCCACTTCGTAGGACGTGATCTTCTCGGGTTTGTAGGTGTCCTGCCCCGACGAGCAGTTGAGATCGTTGAGACCGCCGGACAGATAGCCGGTCGCCACCGTGCCGTAGACATTCTGGTCTTGCGCAACGTCGAACTGGGCGCCCACCTTCCCCGTCAGCGAGTCGAATTGGAGCTTCGTGACGGCGGTGGGGCAGGTCGTGAGCGCCGGACCAAACGGGATTCGCGTCCCGGCGACGATTACCCCAAACGATTGGTTGATCCGGTACGTCTGCCTGTCCTCCGAGTAGCGAAGGCCGCCGATAAGCCGCAACTGATCAGACAGATTCCAAGTCAGGTCGGCGTAGACCGCCCGTGAGTCGACATCTTTCTGAGGCAACTGGTAGTCGGCGTAGCCACCCGGCGGTAAGAAAAACGCGGGGTACCCTATCGGGAATGGATAGAAGGAATCTCTCGTCCCCTTCTCGTTCATGTAGAAGGCGCCGAAGATGCTATCGACCGGTCCGATATGCGTGCTGAGGTTCAGCTCCTCGGTGAAGGTACGATCCGATTGCTTGGTCGTATTGGGGAAGGCGTCCACGTTAGTGCCATCCTGGTCGGTGGCCGCGGTGATGTCGTAACTCTGGTAAGCCGTGATCGACTTCACGTCCCCGAAGGAGGCCGTCCAGTCGGCCGTAAGGGCTGCGACGCCGTAGTTTTCATGAACGTCGTTAGGACCATTCGCCGAAGTTCGCCAGGGCTGAAGCGGAACGATGGCACCGCCAAGGGCGGGGAAACCAGCAATCGCGCCAGCGCTTATCGGATTTTGCAAGGAGAAGTACTGGAACGGGCCGTTAGCATGCTTGCCCTGCAGATTGAGGTCGATGCTGAAATTATCAGTGACTTGGCCGCCAATCCGGAGCCGACCCGAGAGGACCTTGCCCTTGTCCAGGTCTTCTTGTCCGGGAATCACGTTCTTGATGAATCCCTCTTCGCGATCGTCGTAGTTCACCGTCGCACGAGCCGCGATCGTGGAAGTCAGAGGGACGTTGACCACCCCCTGAAGCCTGTATTCGTCATAGGTCTCGTATTGGGCGGAGACATTCCCGCCCAGTTCCTGCGTCGGGGCGTTGCTGATGAAGTTGACCGCACCGCCGATCGCGTTCCGACCATAGAGGGTGCCCTGGGGCCCTCGAAGAACTTCGACGCGGCCCATGTCAATGGCCGTCAAATCGGCCAGCGCCGCGATGGGCTGATAGACCCCGTCCACATAGATGGCCGTCGAAGCACCGCCAGGCCCTTCGCCAATGCCGCGAATGGTGATCTGTGTATCGCCCAAGAGTGCGCCCGTCTCTACGCTCGGGACAGCGAATTGCAATCCTTCGATGTCGCTAATGCCGCGCTCTTCGAGGCCCGCTCCGCTGAGCGCGGTGATTGAGGCAGGCACTGCCTGGATCGACTCAGTGCGCTTTAGGGCCGTAACAACCACGGTTTCGACCGTGTCCGGTGTGCCGGCCCGAGCGACCGGCGACAAGGCCGCGAGTGCGCAGGTGGAAAGGATTGCGATACGAAACGAACTCATATTTACCCCCCTTGTGTCGTGCCATCACCCCCGGCACCGCTATGAAAGTGAATATGAAATAACATTGAACTTGATGCGACGGTTTGTCAATGGCTCTCGAATTGCCCATCTGCGGCACGCACTTCGCGAGATTTGTTCATTTACCTGTGCATTTGCGCGAATGGTGCGTGCTAAAAGAGGCTCGGATGTCGCTCTCAGTATCCATGCGGCACCACATGAAGTTATGATTAATTCACATAGAAACAAGCGAGATGCATGATCCGTTCGCCGGGCCTGGCGCACGCTACGCGGGCGCAAGCAGTTGATCTCGGTTGTCGCTGAGTTCTTCGAATTCTCGGTTCGTTAGGTCGACTCCAGCGATTACGCGGTTCCTTCAGGGGCTGCGCCGGACGTGCGCATGCAACGACGGGGATCGCGAATCACAGCGGACACCACAACTCGACGTCTCGTCGATGAACTCACACTGGATATACGTGCGTGCAATCGAATGGCTCGCCGCTCGAATGGGATGCGCTAATCATGGGGGCGGGCACTTCGTAGTGTGACTTAAAGATAGTGGTTAGGCGGCCACACAGCGGTCGATATTGGTGTCATGGGCTGTTTGAAATGGGTTGGAAGGCGAGCACGGGGAGAGCACGGCCGATGATAACTTAGGTGAAAAGAACCGCCCCAGGGATCCCCCGGGGCAGTTAAGAATGAGCGCACAAGGGGAGTAACAGCGCCCAGTAAGTGAGACGATAACCACGAGCAACCGAGTTCGGCTCGATACGGCATTGCCAACAAAGATGTTTTCAGCGCCATTCTAGAATGTTAATCTTTCATAACATTGAGACGTGTGTTTGGTAAACGGCTTTTAAACCACCCCAGCGCAAGCGCAATGAAATATGACCGTCCCACAAAGGGTCACCGCACCGAAGGGTACGCACCACAGGGGCTCAGGCCGTCGCACTCGCGGTCAGCGGCGATATAGGGCGATATAGAAAGTTAGATATGATTTACACGAAGATGAAGCGAGATGCTTGCGTAACCCGTTCGCTGGGGCCGGCTCGGCCTAGGCGGCGAAGGTCCAAAGGCAAAATCATGTTCGCCGGTCGTCAGAGACCAGGCCCAAAGGTCAGTTTCGAAATCGATCTTCTGGCGCGACATGTCGCGCAGTTGGTGGTGGCATGAAGATCAGCGTCTTCCACGATTATATCGCCAAGATCGAGGGCGTCATCGAAGACGCCCGCAACGGCAAGATGTTCATTCTCATGGATGCCGACGACCGCGAAAACGAAGGCGATCTCGTCATCCCGGCGCAAATGTGCACGCCAGCGGCAGTGAACTTCATGGCGACGCATGGCCGCGGCCTCATCTGCCTTGCGCTGACGCAGGAACGCGCCAACGCCCTGAACATTCCGATGATGACGCAGGTAAACGGAACGCCCAATCAAACTGCGTTCACTGTTTCCATTGAGGCCAAAGAAGGCATTTCCACCGGCATTTCGGCACATGATCGCGCACATACGATTTCTGTTGCGATCGATCCCACCAAAGGTCCGAACGATATTGTGTCGCCGGGCCATGTATTCCCGCTGGTCGCACGCCACGGTGGCGCGTTGGTTCGAGCAGGGCATACGGAAGCCTCCGTCGATATAGCAAGACTTTCTGGTCTCAACCCCGCCGGCGTCATCTGCGAGATTATGAACGACGACGGCACGATGGCTCGCTTGCCAGACCTTGTTCAGTTCGCGCAGCTTCACAATTTGAGAATCGGCACCATTGCTGATCTCATCGCTTATCGCCGCCGCTACGATCACTTCGTGCAACGTTCTGTCGAAACGGTCTTCAAGAGCCACAATGGCGGTGAATGGAAGATGTTCGTGTATGTGAACACACTTGAATATGCGGAACATATCGCGATTGTGAAAGGCGACATCACTACACCAGAGCCGGTCCTCGTCCGCATGCATGCCGTGAATATTTTTTTGGATATGCTGGAGTGGAGGCCTTATGAGAGAGATGTTCTCGGCGAATCCATGCGCATCATCGCAAAGAAGGGGCGCGGGGTCGTTGTGCTACTTAGAACGACGCGGCCGACGTTTGTGTCCGATGTCCTGACGCGCCGCAGCAACGAAGATGCCGATCGCCGCCGTGTGAAAGAGTATGGTGTCGGGGCACAAATTCTCCTGGATCTCGGTATCGAAAACATGATCCTGATGACCGATACGCCGGAAAAGAAAATCGTTGCCCTGGATGGATATGGCATCGAGATCGTCGGCACGCATCCCATTCGCGGCAAGGCGAAAGCATGAAGCCTCATATTCTTTCGACGGATTGGAAACTCGAACGCATCGACTCGATCTCGCAGGCGATTTTGAGCGCATTGGCGTTCAAGCTGACCGAGCAGTGCGATGTGCTGGCGAAAGTCGTGATCGAAGAATATGTCGACGTTGTCCACGCATTCTTTCAGAGCAGCGAGCGACGGATGGCACAGTGCCTATTGGCAGCCGCGTGGTATGGTTCGTTCCGATGAGTGGTCAGCCGTTGCGGATCAAGCGGGCATACAGCAGCGGGCGGCGCGAACAGTTGATCGCGGTCGCCGCCGAGCTCTTCCTGCAGCACTCCTACGATGCGGTGTCTGTTGAGATGATCGCGGCGCGCGCTGGCATCAGCGGTCCCGGGCTCTATCGCCACTTCAAGAACAAGCAGGCAGTCCTGATCGCGGTTCTGGAGGAACCGACGCAGGCCGTGCACGAGGCCGCAAGGCGGATCGCCGAGACGACGACCGCACCCGAAGCAGCCATCGTGGGGATGGTCGAGTCCCACATCCGGCTGATTCTGCAAGGACCGCCGAGCACGCTCATCTTTGCCCAGAACGAGCACGCTCTTCCCGAACAAGATCGCAGACGGATTCGACGCGAGATGGCGCTATACGCCGAGGAGTGGGTCTCCGTCGTAATCCCGCTGCGGCCAGACCTGTCCGAACCCGAGGCACGACTGCTGACCCAGGGTGTGTTCTCCATGCTCAACACAGCGGCGACGCTCAAGAAGGGCTTGGACGAGGAGTCGATCTTCTCCACCATGCGGCAGGCCGCGCTGCGCGCGCTTCTCGGCCGCAGCGACATTTAACATGTCTGGGGCAGTCCACATGTCGTGAAACTGCATCATTCGGCGCTGCACGACGGATACACGAGCATAGTAGCGCGGGTCCGCTTTGCCTCGATACCGGACGCCGTCCCGGCAATCCGCTAGATGTGGTTGCCATCGACCGCGATGATTCCGGGAATGCGGGGCAGCATTTCTCCGACCTGGTTGAGCAAGCCAACCCGGGCATGAATCGGCCTCAGGACCTTGAGCAAGTCACCCACGGAGATTCAGTAGTCAGGTTGAGCGGCATACTGAGGTCATCGCATCCATCGCCGCTAGTTGCGCACAGCGATCACATCACGGGCCAAACCCAAAACGCCAGTCCCGTGAGCGCAATGACTGCGCCGCTCAGGACTTCGCCGTAGCGCTCCAGCGGACCAGAGCTCACGCGCTGCAATCCGGCTGTTGACTAGACGCGATGCGCGCATCAACGGCCGGGCGACTGGCATTCCCTTCCGACCGACGACAAAGGCCACCCAGTAATTTCCGGCGAGGCCGACCTTGATCTGGATCAACGACGGACGGCGGGGGTTAGGAGCAATGTAAATTGTCATTAACATTCGAAGGAGCTACAACGCCATGCGGTTCATTTACCTGAGCGAGGCAGAGACCCATCCGGGACACACCCACGCGCAGCGCTATCGCGAGCTCATCGACGAGGTGCTCCTGGCAGAGAAAGTTGGATTCGACGCGTTCGGGACCTCTGAACAACACCTCGCGATTGGCACGGCCTCGGTCTCCGCCCCCGAGGTGCTTTATCCTTACCTGATGGCGCTGACGAGCACGATCCAGTTCATCCACCTGATCACGCTGCTGCCCAAGAATATCAACCACGCGCTGCGAGTCGCGGAGCGGCTGGCGACCGAGGACATCCTGTCCAATGGCCGCGTCGCGCTCGGTGTCGGTCGCGGGAATACAACCCTCGCGCTGCACGCCTTTGAGGTCGATCCCAAAGAGACCAGGTCACAGGAAATCGAAGGCATAGAGGTCATCCGCCGAGCCATGGCCAACGACATTTTCTCCTTCGTCGGAGAGCACTACAAGATTCCGCCGCGCGGCCTGGTTCCCAAGCACATTCAGCAGCCCTATCCGCCGATGCTGATGGCGACCGGCAGCCCGGAGTCGGTTACCGCCGCAGCGCGGATGGGCATCGGCGCCATGATCGGTGGTGGCTATACCGGGTTCGGCTTGTTGCACAAGATGGTCGACCTCTATGAGAAGGAGTTGGCGAACGCTGAGCACGTCTGGCCCGTGCAGGCGCAGAAGGTCGCGGTCATATCGGGCGGGATGCACTGCGCCGAGACGACTGAGGAGGCGGAACGGTGGATGTCCACGCTGGCCGAGTCCGTCGCCCTGTCCGTCGACTCCTACGAGCGCCTCTCGAAGCTATCCAGCGACTTCGCCTCCCTCGGAAAGGTCAAAAAAATCGACTTCAGCAACCCGCGCTACCTGTTCGATGAGTCGGCTTGCTTCATCGTTGGAGATCCGAAGACTTGCATCGCCCAGGTCCAGCGGTTCGTCGACCTAGGCTTCGACGCAATCGCGATGCGCATCGACGGCCTCCCGCACCGGGAGATGATGAAGTCCATCGAGCTGTTCGGAAACCACGTCATCCCAGCGTTCAAGAACCCCAGATCGGTCGTGCGCAGGCCGGACGAGATCCTTGCCGACATCCGAGCCGCACGCCCCGCCCACTATGCAGAGCGCGAAGCCTACGAGCGCACGGCCAAAAAGACCGAAGAAGCTTCGGATTGACCTTTCGCCGTTCAGAGATTGAAGGCGTGCGCAATCACATGGACCATCCGACGAGGGGCGGTTGCAACGTGCCTAGCCAACTGACGACGCCAAGCACGAGAAGTTCCAATAGTTGCTCAAACAGGATGTGCCGCCGCAGTCGGCTATCCAGTACCGGGTTCTCTTGTGTCGCGAGCGCATACTGCGGTGTAATCCAAAGGCGATTCACTGCCGCAAGTCCAAGCATGAGCAAGAATAATGCGAGCTTGAGGCATAGCAAACCTCCATAGAGCGTGCCGAATAGATGGTCGAAGGAACCGACTGAGAACCAGCTATTCACCAGGCCCGAAGCAAGAAGAACGCCGACGGCGAGCCGAGCGAGATGTTGCCAGTGCTTGATCGTTTGAAGACGGGGCAAGCACTTGTCGAACAGCGCGGGGCCGCGTTACGAAGGCTTCGTTCTCGCCCTGCTTTATCGGTACGCACAAAGTATCTCACTCTTGAGTATCTGACGCCGCCGGCGCCGCGAAATTTCCGCCGACTGCACGAAAAATTTTCGACGGTATTTTCGACGGTACCGTGCTATATTGTTCAATAAATTCAACGGCTGTGAATCCTAGGCGCTGTTTACAAAGTTGCATGACGTAAGCATTTGCGGATTGTAGCGAGATGAAGAACATCGAGGAAGGACCGAGCAAGTTTGTCATATCGGGCGGCGATTGCGCGGTTGATCTTGAGGTGCCCGATCATGCGTTCGATGCGGTTGCGCTCGCGATAGATGCGCCTGTTCCAACGGATTTTGGCTTTGCGGTTGGATTTTGGCGGGATGCAGGAGCGGATGCCGGCGTCGTGCAAGCCGGTACGGATGGCATCGGTGTCGTAGCCCTTGTCGGCGAGGAGATAGGCGGGCCGCTCGTCGGCGAGCGCCATCACATCTTCGAACGCCGTGCAGTCCGCGGCTTCGCCGGGCGTGAGATGGAAGACGAGCGGGATGCCTTTGGCATCACTGAGACAATGAACTTTACAGGTGAACCCGCCCCGCGAGCGGCCAAAAGCTTGCTCGCGAGTCCCCCTTTTGCGCCGGCGGCCGAGACATGACCTCGAACCGTCGTCGAATCCACACTGTGGCGAGAATTGTCGGCCATCGCCTGGGCCAGCGTCGTTGCGACGGCTTCCCAGACCCTGGCCTCGCTCCAGCGTCGGAAGCGCTGATAGACCGTCATCCACTTGCCGTACTTCTCGGGCAGATCGCGCCAAGGCGCACCGGTTCGGATACGCCACAGAATGCCGTTGACGATCATGCGGTTGTCGAAAGCGGGACGGCTCTTGCGACCCCGCTCCGCCGGCAAAAAATCCTTCAGCAGGCGCCACTCGGCTTCGTTCAGATCGCCGCGACTCAATCGTGCCTCCCTTCAAGAGGCATTCTTGAATCAAGCTTCGAGTCATGCGTCAATAACTTTGTAAACAGCGCCTAGTCCCCCAGCCACCGCTTCCTCCATTATGCAGCAAGCACACCTAGATAGAGTCTAGGTTTCGGGGCCGAACGGCCCGATTGTTGCCCGCATGGCGATTCCACTTTCCGTTTTCATGCTGCGCCGCAAGCGCAATCAGATACGCGACACGATAGCGGCCTATGAGGCGAAGCTACGCGAGGCGCGCGCGGACCTGGCTGCCGTCCTGTCTACGCTGAGGCTCTTTGAAGCCAGCGGCGAGCCAATCGACTTCACGCCCTATGTGGACCTTAACCGCGTGTTCTATCGCGGAGAGACAACGCAGCTTTGCATGGCCGCATTGATGGCTGAGGGACCGCTGGACACGCGCCAGCTTACCCAGCGCGTCATGGTCGCGAAGGGTCTAGACGCCAATGACAAGGTGCTGGCGCAAGCGATTGCGCTCCGGGTCGTTCAAACGCTCCGGGTGCGCGCCAAGCGCCGCCAAGGGATAGACGGCTCCTTACGGCGGCGCGGCGTTTGCATTTGGCAACTCACACCGGAAGGTGGCGCTGCCAGTAGCCCTTCCACTGGCGTGACACGGGCTGCGTTGCCGACAGGTTCACAATCCGAACGAACTGCGCACCATTCGCCTCGCGGCGGTGATCTTCGCGCCATCCCATTTCAGCCGCGTAACCGGACAGATACGCCTTCCTGATCGAGTGATGCGTGCCGAGTTCGGCCCTACGCAGGCGGGAGAAAAACGACTCCGCGCCGTTCGTGCAGGCCTGCCCGTCGCTGTAGCAGACCGAATGATTGATGCGGCGCATTTCGTAATGGTCGTGCAGACTATCCCATGCCATCGCTTCGTCGGCATGGATGACCGTGCCGGGCTGAACGCGCTTCATCACTTCCGAGACAGCGGCGCGCTCAGACTGCGCAACATGCGTAATCGTGCGGCCCTTGCGTTGGCGCATGACAACGACGCACTTGCGCTTGCCGGTTTGATTTTCCGTGAGGCGACGGTCCTTGCGGTCCTCTTTGTAATTGGCGGGTTTGACGTGACCACCGAAATACGCGCCGTCGATTTCGACCGTGCCAGACAGCGTTGCATTGGCAACTTCGGATGCCATCGCCTCGCGGAGCTTGTGTTGCAGGACGAACGCCGTCCGATATTGCACGTCGAGATCGCGCGAGAGTTGGAGCGCGCTATGACCCTTCGCGCCGTTCGTGAAAACGGCAATCGCGGCGAGCATGTCTTGGAACGAAAGCTTGCGCGAAGCGAAGATGGTCGAGGACGTGGCGGAGAATTGGGCCGTGCATCCCTTGCACTTGAAAATCCGGCGCGTGGTGAACTTGTAGATTTCGACGCAGCCGCACTTCGGGCAGACCGGCTCCCCGCCGTTGTTCGCCCAGCGGATCGTGACGAACATCGCGAACGCCTGCTCCTCGGTCAGCCGCAGGACTTGGGCGAGGCTGAGGGTGCGGGCCTTGCTAGAAAGGAGGAAGTGCTGAGACATATACTCATTTCCGTTATCAACATAACGAATTTAGGTATGGAACATACCGTTGTCAATTAGAAAAAACACGTTTAAGGTATATTTCTACTCGAAATAGGGATTTTCATGGTCACGGATGAGGCTTGGCAGGCGAAGGCCCGGGCGATCCTGAAGCGCGAATTGGCCGGCGATGGGATCAAGCGGCGCGATCTAGTCGAGCGCCTCGCGAAGATCGACGTTCAAGAGACCGAGCAGAACATCGCCAACAAGTTGAGCCGGGGCAGCTTCAGCGCCGTGTTCATGCTCCAAGTTCTCGAAGCTATCGGCAAGAAAATTACAATAACGGATATCTAAGGACCGTACCGAAAAAGGGTATGGAAACACTAGAATCATTTATTTCGCTTGCAATCCTTCCAGGACCGCCATAAAAGCCAAACAGCCTGGGGGTGGAATCCCAGGCTGTTCGGTCTCTCTTACTCTCCCCGCCGGGTGTGGACCCCGGTGAGTTGGCGGAGGTGAAGGGATTTGAACCCTCGGGCCTGCGTTAACAGGCCGCCGGATTAGGAATCCGGTACTTTCAACCGCTCAGTCACACCTCCGATTTGTTAGCACCCGGGACCTCACGGTCTCGGGTGGATTCGTTGCCTGCCGAATGATTAACGCTTTCAGAGGCGGCGTGCAACTACAAAGGAGCGATATTTACTTTGGGCGTCGACATCGCCATATTGCGCACATGTCGGGAAGCGCTGAAACAAAGCCACTAGTCGAGACGCCACAGGAGGACACTCCTGTCTCCCGTGCTGTGAAGCGGCGCAAAGAGCTTCAAGACATAATTAAAAATTCTATGAAAGAGCTTGAAAAGCTTGAAGATTTTCTCCGTATGTACCGACAGTTCTCGACTGATGGTACTGTGGATAATAGTGGAGTGGACAGCGCAGGCCGCCAGCATTACATCCTTGGGCGTGTCGGTGTGGGGCAGACCCAGCCAATGTTTGAGCAGCTTACGCGCGCCGCATTGCTTGAGGCCGGACGCCCAATGAGAAGCCCAGAGATCATCGAAGCGTTCCGCGAGAGAGGGCACCCAATTGGCGGCAATGAAACACGCGCCGCATGGAATCGACTTTGGGACGCGAAAAAGCGTGGCGTCCTGATCAATATTAAGGGCTGGGGCTATTGGCTTGCAGACGAACCAATTCCTTCAATCGTCAAGACTGGCAAGCCGCCGAAGCGCACCATGACCGGACGCGCCTCAGTTGATCGAGGCAAGGGACGCCCCGTTGGCCGCGCTCGGACGCTCACCCCCGCTCAAATCGAGACGTTGGAAGGCTGGTTCGCGGAGGGCAAGAAAACACGCAAACAGATGGGTCTTGATATGGGCGGCCTTTCCGTTGGCTCGATCAATAACTATCGGCAGCGCTGGCTAATCAAGAATGGTTTGGCGACGCCGAACAAATCGCCGGGACCAAAATTCTCAAAGACCGGGAAACGCATGGGACGGCCGCCATCTCCGAACCGCCTGCGGCGGAATGGTGACGTGTGAGCGCCAAGCACCCTCTAATTTTGTTAGGCCCATTGCCGATCGATCTAATTAATCGAACGCTCGCTACGGAATTGGAGCCCGGGGATGCTATTCTCACAGCAGTCGCTCATAGGCATATCGCCAAGGATCATTCCGGCGATTACGCCTTGGTGATTGCCAACCTCAGGCTGGTGATTTCTCAGCCGACATATATCGGCCAGTCACCAAACCACGGCGCGGCATTTGAGATGGTGCGACGGCTGGCCGTTCCTGGTGGCGATGAAATCATCCTGGCTGCCGTGAATATGATCAGGAACGATTTTGGGAACTACAACGTGCACTCTGCTTACCGTTTGACCGAGGAAAAGGTCACCGCGCGCATTATCCGCAAGCACCTGCTTTCGCCAAAAAGAAAGGCCCCGGGTTAGGGGGCCTTTGAAAAGCTTGAGCCGGAAGCCATCCCGGATCTCTTGGCTACCCTTGCGGGCAGTTAATTACCTATCGCTAGGTGCGTGAGGAGGCCGTTCTCACCTCTGCAAGCTTTTCCTATGCCCTATAACTAGGGCACTAGGTCCTAAGTTTCAATGAAAATCGGTCTAGACCCGGAAGCTCGTAACCGCTTGTAGTATTGTGTATTTTCGACGTTTTTGAAAGCGAGTCGAGGGTCGGAACGGTAAAGCGCCCTGTCTTTACCGTTCCGACCGATATTTTGCAAGATAGTTCCAACGGTTTTTGACCCAAAATCGGCCTCGATTTGAGGGCGGAATCTGGCCCAACAAGCCATACGAAAACCTCCAGACACCATCGGTGTACGATATCCAAAGTCGTCCGAGTCAAATCCGCGTCCTAGTGCGTGCCAGAGTCGGAAATCGTCGGGCATTAAGAGCCGATCCGGAAAGAAGTTGAGTCGGGTGAATCGGTTGTGATTCCGTTGTGGGTGCTGATTCGCAACAGGAGCACCCGATGTGGAAGCCGGAGCACCGGCTGTCGGCGAGACGCAATGGTCTTCGCTATTCCAGCGACATGACGGATGAGGAATGGTCACTTGCGGCGCCGTTGATACCCCCGGCCAAGCGCGGCGGGCGCAAGCGCACGACGGATGTGCGTGAAGTCTTGAACGCCATTTTCTATGTGCTTTGGACGGGCTGCCAATGGCAGGCGCTGCCGAAGGATTTTCCGCCCAAGAGCACGGTTCACGACTATCTCGAACTGTGGAACTGGGACGGGACGTTGGAGCGCATCCATCACGCGCTCTATGTGGCAGTGCGCGAGAGCCAAGGCCGCGAGGCCAGCCCCACCGCCGCCATCATCGACAGCCAGAGCGCCAAGGGAGCGCTCAAAGGGGGGCTCTGCTCGATCCTTCAGGCTACGACGCGGGCAAGAAGGTCAAGGGCCGCAAGAGGCACATCCTCGTCGATACGCTCGGCCTGTTGCTGAGCGTCGCCGTCCACAGCGCCGACATCCAGGATCGCGACGGCGCAGCGCTGGTCCTCGACAAGCGGACGCGGCGATCGTTTCCCTTCATCGAACGTATCTTCGCCGACGGCGGTTACAACGCCAAAAAGACCGCCGATGCCGTCGCCGCCACCGGAACCTGGGTCATCGAGATCGTCAAGCGCAGCGATGCCCACCGCTTCGTGGTCATGCCAAAACGCTGGATCGTCGAACGCACCCTGGCCTGGATCAGCCGCAACCGACGCCTGGCGCGCGACTTCGAGCGCTACGCCACAACCGTCGCGGCCTTCATCCGCCTCGCCATGATCCGCATCATGCTCAGGCGACTTGCCGCAAATCCCTCAAAATGATTCAGTTCTTTCCGGATCGGCTCTAAGTAGTTGGCTCACCTAGCGCAGTGGAGGGAGCATCCTGATGGCATACTACTGGGTCGTTTTTCATGGTCGCGGCGACGGCTGCGTTGAGGCCTCGAATGAAGAGGAGGCACTGCGCCTTGGTACGGAGCTAACAGGATATGACACGGCACAAGCCGCCCAGCTGCGATACCCAGCAAATCCTAGGCTCAATCCGAATCCTAGCGACCCCTACTATTGCCCGTCTCTATGCTACCGACCCGTTGAATGTTCACGCGTTGGTGGATGCACCGCTCCCCGGCCCTGCAACGATTGAGTTCGTCTAGGTGTGCTTGCTGCATAATGGAGACCGCTTCGCGTAGTCGCTACGACGTTCGATGGGTTCGAATCCGCTCGCGCCCTGGGCTTCCAGGACTCATCCCGGCATCCTTCATCGATCTGGCATTCGATCCTGAGCATGCGGAAGACGACGCTATTGGCGTGCGGCTGAAGCCGTGAACACAGCGCTGACGAGCACTGGAAACCGGCTGCTGCATCGCCCGCCCGCGGATCGGGCGATGAAGGAGGCGGCGCCAATTACCGGATACTTCTCAAGCTCGCCGAACGCGGCGCCGTCATCGAAAGAACGGGAGACCCGAAGCTGCTGCGGGAGGCCCTGAAAGCCGCATCCTCGGGCGGGGTGGGCCAAGCCGTCGACGATGCAACCTATGCCGTCCTGGCAACCCATGTCGTCCTGCGCGATCTGCTGAAACGCCGCGACCGCTTCATCGCGCAACGGATCGATGCGACGTTGCGGCGCGGCGAGACCGGGCTCCTCTTTCTCGGAGCGCTGCACCACGCGGTCGAGATGCTTCCGGACACGATCAAGGTCAAGTGACGAACGCATGGACGCAATCGGCGCGGCGACAACGATGGAAATGCTGAGCCGGTTGCATCGCGATAACGAGATTCGACATCCACTCGGCATTCGGAGCCAAGGATGGAACGGGACGCAGAGCCGAACGTTCCCGAAAAGCGAACATGCGTTACGGCGATCGGCGACGGCGCGACCGGCGGAAACATGAATCGCTTCGCGCTTCGTCTCTCCGAATTGTTCTGGATCAACGACGCGGACATCACGCTGCATAGCGTGTCGCTTCTTCGAGCAGAGTGGCCAAATGACCGGGTTTTCGCGCCGCAATTTGCTTGCCACAACCGCGGTCGCCGGCGTTGCCGGCACCGTTCTCGCGAGTCGCGTATCCGCGCAGGCTTCTTCGACCGGTTGGGATCGCGAAGCTGATGTCGTGGTCATCGGCGCGGGCGCCGTCGGACTGCCGGCGGCCATCGTCGCGCGGGAAGCCGGCGCGTCGGTCATCGTGGTCGAGGCCGAAAATCATATCGGCGGCCATGCGATCGTCAGCGGCGCCACTGTTCCGCTTGGCGGCGGAACAAGCGCGCAAAAGAAATACGGCATCGTCGATTCACCGGACCTGCTCTTCCGCGACCTAACGGACTGGTCCGTGGTCGAGCCCAACGGCTTTCCCGACTATCGTTACAACGACCGCGAAATCGTCCGCGCTTTCGCCGACAACAGCGCGGCCACGTTCGAATTTCTGGTCGCGCATGGCGTCGTCTTCATCGACAAGGCGCCCGACGCGTTCGATGGCGTATCGTCCGGCAATTCCGCACCGCGTTCGATGCACGTCGCGGCGATGAACTGGCCGATGGTGCAGACCGGCAAGCCGCTCGATCCGGAAATCCAATCGGTCACGGCGATCGGCGCCGGCCTCATGCGCCCGCTGGAGGCCGCGGCCAGGAAAGCCGGCGTGCAAATCCTGCTGGAGCACCGGATGACGGCACTCCATCGCGAGCATTCCGGCCGCGTCAACGGCATCGCGGTGCGGAGCGGCGGGAAGACTTACAACATCCATGCGCGCAAGGCGGTAATCATCGGCACCGGCGGTTCGACGGGCAATGTCGAGTTTCGGCGGATGTTCGATCCGCGCCTGACGGAGGAATATTGCGGCCTGGCCGGCATGCCGTGGTCGAACCAGGACGCCAGCGGCGAGCGCGCGGCGATGGCGGTCGGCGCCTCATTGTGGGGCCTGTACAACCAGACCGGAGAATTCGGTTCGGTGCTGAGCAAGGCCGGCTTCGTCGGCTGCCAATACAATTATCTGCCGATGGTGATGGTGATCCTGCCCTGGATGCCGGGCAGCGAGGTGTTCGACAAGGCGGGCGCCACCGGCCTGCGCGTGCGCGACTGGCAAGACGTCATCCTGGTGAACATGCTGGGCCGGCGTTTCTACGACGAAACCTCGCCGGGCTTCACGGCCAATGATTACGGCTCCGTCGATCCCTATGTGTCCGGAAGCTATCTGAACGCCAAGAACGCCAAATACAGCCCGAACAACTTCCTCAACGCCGCGCTCGCCGGAATCGGCGACGGACACAATGGCGGCGGCCCGATCTGGGCGATCTTCGATGCCGACGCCGCCGCGCGCGAGAAATGGGATCCGACACCGCCCAATGTCGATATCGCGGGCGGCTTCTTCTTTCAGGCCGACACGCTTGCCGGTCTGGCGCAGAAAATCCGGATGAAACATCAGCGCGTGCCGATGCCGCCGGCGAATCTGGAAGAGACCGTGGCGCGCTACAATTCGTTCGTCGATACGGGGGCGGACGCGGACTTCGGCAAGCCCAAGCCGCTCTACAAGATCGCAAAGCCGCCCTTCTATGCCGCGTGGTCGACGCCCGTCGTTCACGACACCCGCGCCGGATTGCGGATCAACGCGCGCTGCCAGGTGATGGACATGAACGGCGAAGTCATCCCCGGCCTTTATTGCGGCGGCGAATCCGCCGGCGGCTTCAGCCAGCACGGTCTGGCCCGCGCCACATGCCAGGGCTACATCGCGGGCACGCATGCGGCCGCCGAAAGGATCTAGGATGTCGAAGATTTCCTGTCTCGCATTTCTCGTTATGCTCGCCGTCGCGAGCCACGCATCCGCGCAAAGCGCGCAGCATTACGCGAATGCACTGACGCCTCTGCTCGATGCGGTGGGCGGCAAGACGATCGGCTCGCTCGATCCCGGCGCCGCGGTGGACGTGCTCGGCCAATCGGGCGGCGCGACGCAGATCGCGATCCATGGCTGGTCCGCGCAGGGCGCCGACGCGACCGTTTTCGTCGCGCCGGATCGCCACATCGTGATGCTGAGCGGATTCTCCGGCCAAGCCGTGACCGGCACGTCGCAGACGGTCAACGGTTCGGTCTACACCGCGGTTACGATCAAGGGCTGGGTTCCGACCGGTGTCCTGATCGACGACGTTCAGGTCGTGTGGAAAAGCGCCGGCGATCTCTACGCCAAAAGCTGCGCGTCCTGTCACGCGCTTCCCGCGGCGACGTCCTATTCGGCCGCCCAGTGGCCGGCCATCATGAAGACGCAGGCTTCCAACGCCGGTCTCGACGCCGGCCAAGCGGCGCTGATCACAGCCTATCTTCAGAATCAAAGCGGACACTGATAGGAAAGGTTTTGCGTGCCACCTCTCGATGATCATGGCGTTTCGCGTCGCTTTTTTCTCCACGGTTCGGCGCTGACGACGGTCGCGACGACCGCTCTTGCGATGGCGGAGAGGCGCGGGCGCAGATGATCGGCCCGCCGGTTTTTGGGCCGGAAGCGACCGCGATCACGCTGAAGGTCAACGGCACGGAACAGACGATACAGATCGAGCCGCGCACGACGCTGGCCGAAGCGTTGCGCGGCCCGCTCGGGCTCACCGGCACCAAGATCGCCTGCGACCGCGGCGCCTGTTCGGCCTGCACGGTCTGGCTCGACGGCGTGACGGTTTCGTCCTGCATGATGCTCGCCGTCGATGTCGGCACGCGCAGCGTGACAACGATCGAAGGCTTGGCGCAGGGCGAAACGCTCCATCCGGTCCAGGCGGCCTTCATCGCGCATGACGCGATGCAGTGCGGCTTCTGCACGCCGGGCATGGTGATGAGCTGCGCCGCGCTGGTCGATCGCAATCCCCATCCGACCGATGAAGACGTGCGCGCCGCGATCAGCGGCCATCTGTGCCGTTGCGGCACCTATCCGCACGTCATCGCGGCGACGCTGGCGGCATCCAAGGCGCGGAAGACATGACCGATCCGGCACCGCTGACGGAAACGCTGACCTACGGCATCGCCAGCGTCGGTCTTGGCCAGGTGAGCCGGCAGGTTCCCGCCGGCGAGCCGCCGCCGCTGCCGCCCAATGCCGAACTCAAAGTGATCGGCAAGCCGGTGCCAAGGCAGAACGGCCGCGCCAAGGTGACGGGCGCGATCCACTACACGGTCGATGTCGGCCTGCCGGGCATGTTGCAGGGACGGATCTTGCGCTCGCCGCAGCCGCATGCGCAGGTTCTCGCGATAGATATCTCGGCCGCCGTAGCGCATCCGGGCGTCCGCGCGGTCTCGATCCTGGCACAGCCGGACGATCCGAAGACTTCGATCTTGCGCTATTTCGGCGCGCCGGTTGCCGCCGTTGCGGCCACGTCCGCCGCCGCCGCCGAAGAGGCGATCCGCCTGATCCGCGTGACCTACAAGCCGCTCCCCTTCGTCGTCGACATGGACGAGGCGCGCAAGCCAGCGGCGCCCCTGGTGTTCGACGGCGGGACGGCGCCGGGCAGCCAGGCCGGGGAGATCATCGCGGCGACCGGTCTTGCCACCAACGGCAATGTGCGCGGGCCGGCGACGGTCACGCGCGGCGACGTCGCGCAAGGCTTCACGCAGGCCGATGTCATCGTCGAAGGCGAATACCGCACGCAGACGCAGACCCATTGCTGCATGGAACCGCACGGCCTCGTCGCCGATTGGCGGTCGGACGGATTGACCGTCTACATCTCCACGCAGTTCACCGCAGGCGTGCGGCATGAGCTGGCGCAGACATTCGCCCTGCCCTTGAGCCGCGTGCGCGTGGTCGTGGACGGCATGGGCGGCGGCTTCGGCTCGAAATCGACACTCGGCAATTATGGCCGCATCGCGGTCGGCCTGTCGCGTCAGGCCAAAGCACCGGTGCGCCTCATCCTCGACCGCCAGGAAGAGCAGATGGACACCGGCAATCGTCCCGGCACATGGCAGCATCTGCGCATCGGCGCCAAGCATGACGGCACGCTGACCGCCGTCTCGCTGGAGAGCTATGGCACGGCCGGCGTGGCGCTGGGTGCCGGTGTCGGCAATGTCGCGGAAGCGCTCTACGTCTGTCCCAATTTCCAGGGCGCGCAATACGACGTGTTCACCGATGCCGGGCCGGGCAGCGCGATGCGCGGACCGGGCAACACGCCGGGCGCCTTCGGTTTCGAGCAGGCGATCGACGAGTTGCCGAGAAGCTTGCCATTGATCCGGTGACGTTGCGTGACCGCATCGATACGAGTCCGACGCGGCGCGAGGAACGGCGCATCGGCGCCGAGCGGATCGGCTGGCACAAGCGGCACGCGCCGGGTGTGGACAAAGGTCCGGTGAAGCGCGGAATGGGCATGGCGCAATCGCTGTGGGGCGCCAATGTGCAGATCAATTCCGCCTGCGAAGTGCGCGTGATGCGCGACGGCTCGGTGGAAGTGCTGTCAAGCGTGCAGGACATCGGAACCGGCATCACCACCGTGCTGGCGCAGGTCGTCGCGGAAGTGCTCGGCCTGCAACCCGAAACGATCGTCGTCCGCATCGGCGATACGGATTTTCCGGCCGGTCCGCCGTCCTATGGCAGCCGCACGACGGCCTCGATCACGCCGCCGGCGCGCACGGCTGCGTGGCGCGTGCTGCAGATGCTTTTCCGCGAGGCGGCCCTTGTCCTCAACGCCGGGACCGACGAACTGATCGCGCGCGACGGACGTATCCTGGTCCGCACCGATCCCAGCCGCGGCATGGACTTCGGCGCGGCCGCGGCCCGGCTGCGCACCGACAGCATCAGCGCCATTGCGACGCGCAGCGACGACTATGGCGGCTTTCGCCGCACCATGGGCGACGCCGCGATGGCCCAGCAGGATCTGGGCGGCGTGCAATTCGCCGAAGTCGTGGTGGACACCGAAACCGGCATCGTCCGCGTCGAACGCGTCGTCGCGGTGCACGATTGCGGGCGGCCGATGAATCCCCGCCAGATCGAAAGCCAGATCCAGGGCGGCGTGCTGATGGGGCTGTCCTATGCCCTGTTCGAGAACCGCATCCTCGACCGGCACACCGGGCGGATGGTCAATCCCAATCTCGAGCAATACAAGCTCGCCGGACCGCGCGAGACGCCCGTGATCGATGTCATCGTGCTGGAGAACTATCTCGGCCAGAGCGCGACCGACGCCTATGGCATCGCCGAGCCCGCCAATATCGCGACCGCGCCGGCGATCGCCAACGCGGTCTACAACGCCATCGGCGTGCGCCTGCGCGAATTGCCGATGACGCCGGCGGCCGTGCTCGCCGCGCTCGGCAAGATTCCGGTCAGGAGCTGAGCCATGAACCGCTTCGCCTGGATGAGCGCCCGAACGGTCTCCGAGGCCGCAACGGCCGCCTCGGCCATCGTGGCCGATGCGATGTCGACGTCCCCCATGGGCGACATTTCCGTGGTGAAGGCCGGCGGCATCGATCTCCTTGATCTGTTGAAGGAAGACCTGCTGGCGCCGAACGCGCTGGTGAATCTCGGCGCGGTTCCCGGGCTGGATATCATCGCCGACGACCAAGGCGGCGGCCTGCGCATCGGACCGATGGTCACGCTCGCCGCGCTCGCCGGTCACGCCGCGATACGAATGCGCTATCCCGCCCTGGCCGACGCGGTGCAGCGTTCGGCGAGCCCGCAAATCCGCAATGTCGCGACCTTGGGCGGCAATCTGCTCCAACGGCCGCGCTGCTGGTATTTCCGGGCGGCGGAATTTCACTGCCTGCGAAAAGGCGGCACTCACTGCTTCGCGATCCCCGGCGAGAATCAATATCACGCGATTTTCGACAACATGCCCTGCGCGATCGTCCATCCCTCGACAGCGGCCACCGCATTGGTGGCGCTGGGCGCGAGCGTGGAGCTGACCGACGCGAACGGCACGGTGCGCAAGCTACTGCTCGAAGATTTCTTCGGACCGCCGGACAAGGATATCCATCGCGAAAACGATCTGAAGCCGCACGAGATCCTGACCGCCATCCGGCTGCCGATACTGCCTGCGAGCGTCCGGATGGCGCATCTGAAGCAGGGCGAAAAGGACTCCTTCGACTGGCCGCTCGCCGACGTCGCGGTCGTGCTCGATTTCAACCGCGACGGCAGATGCAAGACGGCGGCCGTTGTTCTCGGCGCGGCGGCGCCTGCCCCGCATCGCGCGAAGACGGCTGAGAACATCCTCGCCGGCAAGCATATCGATGACGCTTTGGCACTGCAGGCCGCGCACGCCGCGATGGAAGATGCGACGCCCTTGAGCAAGAACGCCTACAAGCTGCCGCTGTTCGAAACCCTGATCCGCCGCGCGATCCTCGCGGCGGAGAGCCCGTCATGACCCTCGAAAACACGATCGCCATCGTCACGACCGGCCCGGGCAGCGCCATGGAGAAAACTGCATGAAACATCTCATTGTCGTCGCCCATCCCGCCGAACACAGTTTCACGATGGGCCTGACGCAGGCCTATGCCGCCGAACTCGAAGATCTCGGGCACAGGCAGCGCATATGCGATCTCTATCGGATGGGGTTCGATCCCGCCCTGCCCGCGCGCGAGCTCATCTCCGGCGCCGCGGCCGATGCAAAAAAGGCGCAGGACGACATCCGCGAGGCCGATGTTCTGACGGTGATCTATCCGCTGTGGTGGCTGTCGATGCCGGCGATGATGAAGGGCTATATCGATCGCGTGTTCGCGCGCGGCTTTGCCTATGAGTCCGACAGCGGCGTCGTGCACGGGCTATTGGCCGGAAAGAAAGCCGTCCTGATCACCGTTTCGGGTGCGCCGCTACCGCTGCTGGTCAAGAGCGGCGGCTGGAACGCTGTGCAGGCCCTTCAGGATACGCACATCTTCCGTTCGGCCGGGTTCGACCTTCTGGAGCATCTGCATTTCGATCAGGTCGCGCCGGACCTGTCGGCCGCCGTCGCGGCGCAGCACATGGACCGCGTCCGGGCCTGCGCGCGGCGGCATTTTCCGGTCCGCTAGAAATCGAGAACTGCCCCTGCGTTGCAATCAAAGGAGTGCCTTTCATGGCCAAGACCAAGATCGATTCCCCCGTCTGGTTCATCACCGGCTGTTCGACCGGCTTCGGCCGTGAATTCGCCCGAGCGGCGCTGGCGCACGGCTTCCGCGTGGTCGCGACCGCGCGCGATCCCAAGACGCTCGATTCCCTCATGGAGGGCCACGAAGACAACGCCCGTGCGCTCGCGCTGGACGTGACCAAGCCGGATCAGATCAAACGCGCGATCGGGGAGGCCGAGCGCGCCTTCGGCCGCATTGACGTTCTCGTCAACAATGCCGGCTATGGCTACATGGCCGCAGTCGAGGAAGGCGAGGACAAGGACATCCGCGAACAATTCGAGACGAATTTCTTCGGTCTGGCGGCGATGATCCGCGCGGTGCTTCCGGGCATGCGGGCGCGCCGGCATGGGACGATCGTCAATATCGCCTCGGTCGGCGGCATCATGGGCTTTCCGGGTTCAGGCTATTACGCCGCAACGAAATTCGCGGTTGAGGGCTTGTCGGAATCGCTCGCCAAAGAGGTCGAACCGCTGGGCATCCATGTGATGCTGGTCGAGCCCGGCCCGTTCCGGACCGACTGGGCGGGACGCTCGCTCAAGCAATCCTCCAATTTCATCGAGGACTACGACCAGAGCGCCGGCGCGCGCCGCCGTCAGATGGCGGACTTCAGCGGCACGCAGGCCGGCGATCCGGCGCGTGCCGCCGAGACCGTCATCAAGGCGCTGCAATCGCCGAAGCCGCCGATGCATCTCGTGCTCGGCCGCGAAGGCTTCGACGGTGTGGAGAAACAACTTACGTCCATGCTGCACGAGGTGGAGCACTGGAAAGCAAGCAGCCTCGCGGCGGATTTTCCTGCGGCGTGATGGCTCCGGTTCCGGAGGCGGCACGGTCCGCCTCCGGCGACTGTGTCTAATCTCCGAAGCGATAGGTCACCTGGGCCCCGAAGGTACGCGGCTCGGCATAGATTTTTCCGATGACGCCAAGCGTGAACAGCTGATTGATGGCATTTGTGGCGTGTTCCTGGTTCGTTATGTTGTTCACGAACACCGCACCATCAAAATCCGAACCATAGATCCCGTGCCAGTCGATGCGGAAATTGAGCGAGGCGAAGGTCGGCTGGCTGATCGCCTTTTTGAGTGCGTCGGCGGTGAAACCGGTAGACGGCGCGAGCTGCAGCGTGCGCACCGCGCCCTCGGCCAGCCAATCGCGGCTCTGGGCGAAGACGGTGAACAGGCCCGTCAAGTCGCCGGCCGCCGGTTCGATCGGTACGCGATAGCGCACTGACAGCGTTCCCTTGTGCGCGGGTGCCTGGGGAAATGGATTGTTACGCAGATCGAGCAGGCACTCGCCGACCGGCGACGACGGCAGGCATAATGGGTTGCCCGGCATGGCGACGTTGAACGGATCGCTCGACACCCAGTTGGTATAGCGCGCGCCGTTATAGGAGTAGTTGCCAGAAATCTCCCAGCTTTCGGACGGTACGATCGTGGTTTCGAGTTCGACGCCCTGCAGCACCGCGCCGGCGACGTTTTCGGTGAATACCGTGTTCTGCGTCGCGGTGGTAAACTGGAAGGAGCGCTGGATATTGTTGTACCAGTCGCGATAGACATCCATGTTGAGGATGCCCACCACGCCCCACACATCGAATGTGTATTTCGCGCCCAACTCGACATCCTTGACCGTCTCGGGTCCGTAGAACGGCGTGCAGTTGGGAACGGCGCTGCAGCCCAGAACGAGGTTGAGGCCGCCGGGACGATAGCCGCGCCGGGCCGTGGCGTAGAGCAGGAGGTTATCGACGGGTGTGTAGTCGAGCGCCGCCGTCCAGCCCAAGCCCGAACTATCCGAATAGGCCGGCGCCGACGCGGCGCCCGGCGTGAACACGCCTGTAACGACGTTTTTCACCGCCGAAAGCTGGTACTTGCTGGAACCGTCGCGCGAGTCGCGAATGCCGGCGGTGAACTTCAAGCCATTCAGAACAAAGCTCGAAAGATCGAGTGTGAATTGTGCGAATTCGCCCCTGGCTCGTGTAAAGCCGCCATTCTGGAACGCGTAGTTGGCGTTGTACCCGAGATTCGGCTGCAGCGCTCCGCCATAGAGCCGCGTGATGTTCGCGATGCCCGCCAAGTTCTGAACATAGGGCTGGCCGCGATAATAGGCACCGACAATCCAAGTCAGCAGATTGTCGCCATAGTTACCGTCGATGTGAAATTCTTCGGTATAGGTCGCAAGCGCCGGGCCGGGCTTGGCGATCGGCGTGGTAGCATTGACGACATTGCCGGACGGCGTGAAGGCGACATTGCCGCCAGCGGAGTTGATTGCCACAGCGGCTTCCAGATCGCCCCGCGTGCCGGTGACATCCCACAGACTGGCGCCGGTCACGGTTTGATAGCCGAAAATATTGGTCAGCGTGACCTTCGAGAAGCCAAGATCGCCAAGATCGGCCGTCGATTTGTTGACGAAAGTGAACCCTTCATATTTTTCGCTATAGGGTATGTCGGTACTGGAGCCCGTGTGGCGAAGGGCCTCGCCGCCTTGCAGGATGCGGGCATATTCCGTCGCCAGGATTGGCTTGTATTGGGCCAGGATGCCAAGGCGCTGATCTTCGCAAGACGTGAGGCTCGGGCTGAGGCCGCTGGCGACAGCGGTCGCGCAGACCGCGCCGAACGTCGCCGTGCCTGCGGCCGCGCCGGCCGGGGTCGACGTATTGGCGGGAAGATTGAACAACGCAAAATTCGCATTGTAGGCGGATAGGACGAACGAGCCCGGCGTCTCGTCGACATGCAATTGGTTCACCGCGGTGTAGTTGGTGAACCAGCCCGAGCCCGGCTTCCATTCCAGGCCGATCCGCACGGACTCGTTGCCGGTGCCGTCGAGACCGATATTCGTGCCGATGACTTTTGTGTAGCCGTCGAGCTGCTGCCGATTTACGGCGACGCGCATCGCCAGATGATCGTCGATCAGCGGGATATTCAGCACGCCGGTGATTTCGCTGCGGCCGAGATCGCCCTGGGTGATCTCGAGGCTACCGCCCCAATTGTTGAATTCGGGATGCTGTGGCGTGAACAGGATCGCGCCCGCGGTATTGGTGCGGCCGAACAGCGTGCCCTGCGGCCCTCTTAGTATCTGGATGGAGGCCATGTCGAAGATCGGCGCGCCGGCATCGGTCGGCCCGCCCTCCACTTCAGAGAAATACGATGTCGTGCCGGTACGCAGACCACGGATCGCGTAGGAGCCCTGGAAGTGGCCATAGGCGCCGCCGACATTCAGCGACGGCACGTTATATTGCAGGTCATTGGGCGAGACGATGTGCTTGGTCTTGAGGTCTTCCGCGCCGATCGCCGTCACGGACAACGGTACCGTTTGGATATCTTCCTCGCGGCGACGTGCAGTGACCACGACAGTTTCTATCTTGCCGACGACCGTGTCAGGCGGCGCGGCGGCGGCCAGCGCCGGTGGCGATCCTATAAGAGGCAGCAACCCCGCCATGGCCAGCAAACCGAACGGATATACCCCCCGCGCCGCACGAGGTGCGGGCGTTTCGATCCTGCGCATATTTACTCCCCCTACTCGTTCTGTACGGGCCGAAACCCGCCGCTTTTGCGGTTTAGTAACGAAACATATTATGTTACTCCGTAACAGGTTAGTATCGGTCTCAAGATCAAGTCAACCTTGCATCGCACAATCGAACGTTGCCATAGGCGTCGCGGAAAATCGCCAAGGGCCGCGGATGCGGATTTACAGATGCCGCCGCAATCGCATAGAATTGTTAACGAGTAACACTTTCGAGTTTGCGGTGAACGCGGCTCGACAACAGAAAACCGCACGAGGAAAGGCAAACGCATCATGGAAATCGGAGAATGGACGGCGGCGCGCGAATGGACGTCGACCCCGGAGCTGAACAGGATCTATCGCGACATTCGCGCGCTCGGTCTGGAATCGAATCTCGCGGAACTTGAGGCTTTCGGCTTCACGGTGATCCGCGATGCGCTGGATCCAGAGCTCACCGTCAAGCTGCGCGAAGCCGTGCTGCGCTCGGCGGAGACCAGCTTCAAGAAGAAGCTCGATCTGGAGAAGGAGACCGAGCTGCACGAATACAAGCTGGCGCCCTATCTGCTCTACAAGGACCCGCTGTTCGAGAAAGCGCTGCTCAATCCCAAGCCCCTGGCGATCATCAGCTATCTGCTCGGCTATAGCTGTTGGCTGAGCAGCCTGACCAGTCACGTCAAGGGCCCGGGCGAAGTCGGCTTGCTGCTGCATAGCGACACCGGCAATGGCGTACCGGCGCCTTTCTCGCCCTATTCGCATGTCGCGAACTGCAATTATGCATTGACCGATTACACCGAAGAGGGCGGGGCCCTGGCGATGGTGCCCGGCAGCCACCGGTATTTTCGTCAGCCCACCGCGATGGAGAACAAGCTGGTCGGCAATGAGCGCAACCCGCATGTGATTCCGGTGGAAGTCCCAGCCGGCACGGCGATCATCTGGCACGGCAACCAGTGGCACGGCTCGTTCCCGCGCAAGATGCCGGGCCTCAGGGTCAATCTGTCGATGTATTTCTGCCGCCAGTATATGGCGCCGCAGGAAGTCTATGGCGACGCGGTGCCCGAAGATCTCCTGAAGCGCTACGGCCGCGATTCGCGGATGGCGCAGCTGCTGGGACTCAACAGCTTCAATGGCTGGAAAGACGAAGGCCCCAAGATGAGCGCACGCGCCGCTATGCCCGCGGGCCAAACCTGGCAGTCCTGATCAGCGTCCATTTTGGCTGATGCGCTGCAGCCCTGCGGGCAATCGCAGGGCAGTAGTGCGCAACGCGAACGAGGCTTTCGTGAAATATTCATTTGCCAGCCCCGGCTGGCTGGCCGCCATCCACGGCATCATCGTCGAGCGCGCGGCGTGGGAGAGCAAGACCAAGCCCAACCTGCACATGTCGATCTGCGAAGTGTTCTACAACGCACCGCCGCATCTGTCCGACAAAGACGGCAAAATTGCCTGGAGCTGCGTGATCGCAGGCGGCAAGGTCGACTTCCAGCTTCGCGAGCGTGACGATGTCCGGTTCAAGGTCCTGGGCGACTATGAGGCGATCGTGCCGCTCGGCCGTTTCGACACAAAAGGCGATCCCGCTCGCGCCGCCGAACTGGCCGCACTGGGCGCGGCGACCAGAGCGGCCGGCAAGCTGAGAACCATCGGCCAACGTCCTGACGACGCGGACGCGATGACATCGGTCCATGATGCAATCGCCAGACTTACCGCATAGTGACTCCAACCCGACCGAAGTCGCGCCATCCGGCGCGGAGCCCGCATTGCCGCGCGCGACGCGCATCTTTTACGGCCTGGGCGAATTCGGCGAGGGCTTCGAGGGCACCGCGCTCGACGCGTTCCTGTTCTTTTTCTACATTCAGGTCATCGGCCTGTCGGGCGCTGCTGTCGGCGCGGCCGTCTTCATCGCTCTTCTGATCGACGGCATCACGAACCCACTGGTCGGCGCGCTCTCTGACGGCCTGCGCTCCCGAATGGGAAGGCGCCACCCCTTCATCTTTGCTGCGCCTTTGCCGCTCGCCATTGCGTTGTTTCTGCTGTTCAGCCCACCCGCCGGCGGTTCAACGCTGCTTTTGACCGCTTGGCTTCTGGGCTTCGCCATCCTGTGCCGCATCGCGTTCGCCAATTATTTCATCCCACATATGGCGCTGGGCGCGGAGCTGACGGCAGACTTCGACGGCCGTCTGTCCGTCGCGGCGTTCCGGGTCGTTTTCTCCTATCTGGGACGCCTGATCGCGCTGTTCGCCGCCTACGCATTCTTTTTCCACAAGACCACATCGTTCGCCAACGGCCAGCTCAATCCCGCTGCCTATCCGGGCTTTGCGCTGTTTTGTTCCGGGGTCATTCTGCTGGCCATCCTGATTTCGGCACGCGGCACGCTCAGCCGGGCCGTGCTGATGTACAAGCGAACACCGCTGCCGGATCGATTCAGCCTAATACATATCCCGCGCAACATTGGTCGCGCGTTCCAGTCGCGTTCGTTCTGTGCCCTGTTCGTCTCGCTGCTCATCCTCTACGTCACGACGGGCGTGCAGGGCGCGCTGGCGCTACACATGAACACGTTCTTCTGGCAGCTAAAGACGACGCAGATTCAACTCGTCGCGATGTCCGGGGTTGCGGGCTATATCATCGGCGTTCCCATCGCGAGCCGGCTTGGGCGAATATTCGACAAGCCCCGCGTGTTCTGGAGCGGCATTCTGCTGTTTTTCGTGTTCACCGTCGGGCCAACCTGCTTGCGCTTGATGGGCGATTTTCCAGGGCCTACCGATCCGCGACTGCCCACATTCCTCGCCATTGCGATTTTTCTCGCCGGCGTCGTCGGCGCTATGCCGCTGACAGTCTCGGCGGCGATGATCGCCGACCTGACGGACGAGTTCGAGCTGAAGAACGGCTATCGAACGGAAGGCTTTTTCTTCGGCCTAAATGCCGTGACCCGCAAATCCTCCATCGGGCTGGGCGGCGCCATCGCCGGAATCGCCATCGACTGGATCCGCTTCCCCCGTCACGTCGAACCGGGCGGGGTAGAACAGGTAACGCTCAATCAATTGGCGGTCGTTTACGGACCGACAATTGGTGTTATTGCAGTGATCGGCCTAACGGTCATGGTCGCGTACGACTTGACGCGCAGCAAACAGAAGCTCATCGCAAAGAGGTTGGTGCTTCAGCGGGCCGAAAGAGCGAATTTACCCGTGCGGTGATCCCGGTTACGTTGTTCAATATCGATGCCGCCGTATCGAATCGTATAGGGTTGCTGCCGCCTCGGTCTGTTCCACGCGACAATACGAGCGCCGTCCGGCGGATGACGAGCATGGGTCCATGACGAACAAACCATCACTTCGCACCCGCAAGAAACTGAGAACTTGGGACGCCATCGCCGCGGCGGGAGCCAAGCTGTTCCTGGAGAGGGGGTTCGGTGCCACGACGCTGGAACAAATCGCCGAGCTGGCCGATATCCACAAGCAGACCGTGCTGCGCTACTTCAAGACCAAGGAAGAGATCGCGCTGGCCTATCAACTTCGCGCCTTCGAGGAATTCAAGAAGGGGCTGCTCAACACGCACAGGCGTGAGAGCGCGATCGAGTTTTGGCGAGCTCATGTCGAACGCTCGGCCAAGCGCTTGGTGGCGAGGGACGGGCTCGCCCAAAGCTACCGCATCTTCGACAGCGATCCCAAAGTGCTTGCCTATGCGCTCACGCTCGAACACCAATATCAGGAGCTTTTATCCGAGGCGCTGAGCCGTGAAGCTGGCGTTGATCCCAGATCCGACCTTTACGCGATCGCCCTTGCGGGACTCCTGGTGGCCGGGAATTACGGGATGGCCCGCAACGTCCGTCTGGGGCGCCGATACAAGGATCTCGAGCGCGCGGTGTTGTCGGTTGTCGACTTCGCAATCCACGAGTTCCCGCCCCGGCATTGCATCAAACGTAGCCGGCACGCAAAACCGCCCTCCAAAGGCAGGTTGCACGCCTCCGCCCGACTCCCCCGGAAGAGAGGCGGTTGACGCACGGATTGCCCGCCAACAGTGACAATCCTAATCCACGACCTATGCATGCGGAGAGGCGCGCAAAGCATCTGCGCCATCGCCCTTGGCGTAAGTGGCAGCAGCAACTGATCGGTGGTGGAGCAAAGGATGCAGACGGTATTGCGAAACGCGAGGCCGCGGCACGCGCTCCGTGCACATGATAATCTCGCTGGCCTTCGTCGCACCCGATATCGTCGAGGCTGCCGCTGAGCTGGGCCAAGAAAAAAAGAGGCTCTTGGCCTTCCGGCTCGGTTTTAGGCCTCCTGAACCATCTGAGGATCGAACCAGTCTCCGCCGAGTGCGAACCCGGTCTCCACGAGTCCGCGTCACCGAATGCTGGAAACGATTTGGCAGTGTCGGAGACAAATGGGTCTGTTGCTCGACTTGACCCCGCGAACGTCCGCACGCGCTCATAGCATCGCTACAAAGTGTGTACCACTCTTGTGTACCATCCTCCGAGCTAACATGCTAAGATGTTTGGGTTATTCAGCAATCAGGCGCCTACCCGAAATCTCCTAGTCCCCCAGCCAACCGTCACGGCCGCAGGTGGCTTGTGCGGGCCGCGCGCTGGCGAAGGGACGCCGATATAATCCGCCGATGTGGCTCCTCCTCGCCTTTTCCGGTCCCATCCTCTGGGCGGTCTCCACCCATATCGACAAATATCTCGTCGAGCGGTTCTTCAAGAACAGCGATACCGCCGTCCTGATGGTGTTCACCGCGCTGATCGGGCTCATCATGCTGCCGGTCATCGCAATCTTCGTGAACGGCATCTTCGCCATCCGGACGACCGACATCCTCGTGATGGCGGCCTCCGGTGTGCTCTACATGGGCGCGATGCTGCTCTATCTGCGCGCGATCCAGACGGAGGAGGCCTCCGTCGTCGCGCCGCTGTTCCAGATGTCGACGCTCTTCACCTTCCTGATCGCCTATGTCCTGCTCGGCGAGACGCTGAACTGGATCCAGGCCGGCGGCGGCGCGCTGGTCGTGGCGGGCGTGCTGTCGCTGTCGCTCGATTCGTCGTTCCGATTGAAGCGCTGGAAGCCGCGCTTCGTGCTTCTCATGCTCGCCTGCACCTTTGTGCTGGCGCTGTCGTCCGTTCTCTTCAAGCTGTTCGCGGTGCGCGATTCCTACTGGGTCACGACCTTCTGGATTTATGCCGGCGAGGGCGTGTTCGGTTTCGGCATCATCGCCATTCCCCGCTATCGCCGGCAGTTCACTGCCCTGTTCCGCCGCAGTCCCGGCGCGGTGATGGCGATCAACGGCGCCAACGAACTGATAAACCTCGGCGGCAGCCTTGGCGTGCGGGCGGCGTCGCTGCTGGCGCCGGTGGCATTGGTCTCGGCGGTATCGTCGACCTCGACGCTGTTCGTCTTCGCCATCGGCATCGTGTTGACACTGTTCTTCCCGCATCTGGGACGCGAGGACCTGTCGCGGCGGGCACTTCTGCAGAAGGGCGCGGGCGCGGTACTGGTGGCGGCGGGCGTGGCGTTGCTGGGCGGGCCGGCGGCCGATTAAAAACCCCGGCAAAAATCGCGCTGGAGACGGCGAAAGCCGCGCGCGCGGCGCCGACTTGCGCTAATCAGGCGGGGTGGCACCCGGAAAAAGCCCCGTGACCGAAGCCGTTTTCGACACCAAGCCCGCGCGCGGCGACGCCGCGTTCTTCGGCCATCCGGCCGGCCTCGGCTGGCTCGCCTTCACCGAATTGTGGGAACGGTTTTCCTATTACGGCATGACGGCGCTGCTGGTGCTCTACATGACGCACAGTCTGTTGACGCCGCAGCATATGAGCCACGTTCTGGGCTTTGGGCCGTTCCAGTCGTTCATCGCACTGATCTACGGACCGGCGGCGGGACAGGCCCTCGCTTCGCACATCTACGGCTTCTACACGGCGTTCGTGTATCTCACGCCGATCGGCGGCGGCTTCCTCGCCGACCGCTTCATCGGCCGCACCAACGCGGTGACCGCCGGCGCGATCCTGATGGCGGTGGGCCATTTCCTGATGGCGTTCGACGCGACCTTCCTGCTGGCGCTGCTCTGCCTCCTGCTCGGCGTCGGCTGTTTCAAGGGCAATATCTCGAGCCAGGTCGGCGCCCTCTACAAGGAAGGCGATCCGCGCCGCGCCGATGCCTTTCAAGTCTTCCTGTTCTTCGTGCAGATCGCCGTGATCGCGTCGCCCTTCGTATGCGGCCGTCTCGCGGACAGCTTCGGCTCGCATTACGGCTTCGGCGCGGCCGGCGTCGGCATGCTGATCGGGCTTGCCACCTACCTGCTCGGCCGCCGCACGCTGCCGCCCGAAGCACCCAGGACAGCGCGCGGCGGTGGGCCGGCGCGGCCGCCGCTCACGCGCGACGATTGGACCAAGATCGTGCTCCTGATCGGCCTGCTGCCGGTGCTGGCGGTCTCCGTCGTCGGCAATCAGGAGGTCTTCAATGCCTATCTGGTGTGGGGCGAGGCGAACTTCCAGCTCACGCTGTTCGGCATGCACATGCCGATCACCGACCTTCTCGGCTACGGCTCGATCATCAGCGCCACGACCATCGCGGTCTCCGTTGCGTTCTGGCGCTGGTGGGCGGCGCGCTGGCCCGAGCCCGATGAGCTGACGAAAATCGCGATCGGCGTCACGATCAGCGCGACGGCGCCGCTGCTGCTCGTTCTGGCGGCGTCGATCATCGCCGCGCATGGCGGCAAGATCAGCCTGGCCTGGGCGATCGGGTTCGAACTCCTGAACGATCTCGGTTTCGCCAATGTGCTGCCGGTGGGGCTCGCGCTCTATTCGCGCGCGGCGCCCAAGGGCATGACCAGCACCATCATCGGCCTCTATTTCCTCCATCTGTTCGCCGGAAACTTCTTCGTCGGCTGGGTCGGCGGCCTGCTGACGACGATGAACGCGACGTCGTTCTGGGCGCTGCACGTCGCCCTGATCCTGGGCGCGGCCGTGGTGCTGTTTGTCGTCAAATTCCTGTTCGGCCGCATCCTGGCGCCGGCCTATACCGAAGCGGAGACCGCTGCCATCCGCTAGGCTGGGACGGGCGCGTCCAGGTGCGGGAGACCGCGGCGGCATGCTGCGGCGCAAGGTGCCTATCCAGCTTGAATTTGTGCCGGACATCGCCACTTTGCGCTTCCGGGCGTTTCCGATGCAACCGAGGATTTCCCGATGCTGAAACTGAAAGACGAAACGCTGCTCCGGCCCGATGCCTATATCGACGGCGCCTGGGTCGGATCGGAAACGCGCTTCGCGGTGACCGACAAGGCGAGCGGCGAGACGATCGCGCAGATCGCCGATCACGGCCCCGAGGAGACGCGCAAGGCGATCGAGGCCGCCTATGCGGCGGGTCCCGACTGGAAGGCCAAGACGGCCAAGGAGCGCGCCGGCCTCTTGCGCAAATGGTTCGACCTGATCCTGGCCAACCGGGAAGACTTGGCGCGGCTGATGACGGCGGAACAGGGAAAGCCGCTGGCCGAATCGCGCGGCGAGATCGGCTATGGCGCCTCGTTCATCGAATGGTTCGCCGAAGAGGCCAAGCGCGTCTATGGCGACGTGATCCCAAGCTTCGCGCCGGGCAAGCGCATCGTGGTGCTCAAGGAGCCGGTCGGCGTGGTGGCGGCGATCACGCCGTGGAATTTTCCCAATGCGATGATCACGCGCAAGGCGGCGCCGGCGCTGGCGGCGGGCTGCACCTTCGTCATCAAGCCGGCGGCGGAGACGCCGCTGTCGGCGACGGCGCTGGCCGAGCTGGCGCATCGCGCCGGCATTCCCAAGGGCGTGTTCAACGTCGTCACGTCCGACAAGGCGCCGGAGGTCGGCAAGGTGCTGACCACCCATCCCCTGGTGCGCAAGTTCAGCTTCACGGGCTCGACCGAGATCGGAAGGCTGCTGATGGCGCAGTGCGCCTCGACCATCAAGAAGGTCAGCCTCGAGCTCGGCGGCAACGCGCCGTTCATCGTGTTCGACGATGCCGATCTGGATGCCGCGGTCGAGGGCGCCATGGTCTCGAAGTACCGCAATATGGGGCAGACCTGTGTCTGCGCGAACCGCATCCTGGTGCAGGACAAGGTCTATGACGCCTTCGCGGCCAGGCTGAAGGCGCGCGCGGCCGCGCTGACGGTCGGCAGCGGCTTCGACGACGGCGTGACGCAAGGCCCGCTCATCAACGCGGAGGCGGTCGAGAAGGTCGAGCGCCTGCTCGGCCAGGCGACGGCGTCGGGCGCCAAGGTCGTGCTGGGCGGCAAGCGCAGTGCGCTGGGCGGCACGTTCTTCGAACCGACCGTCGTGACCGAGGTGAGGCCCGAAATGGACATCGCCAAGGAGGAGATTTTCGGGCCCGTCGCGACCCTGTTCCGCTTTACGGACGAAGCCGAGGCGATCCGCATCGCCAACGCGACCGATTTCGGCCTCGCGGCCTATTTCTATGCCCGCGACATCGGGCGCGTCATGCGGGTCGCCGAGGCGCTGGAATACGGCATGGTCGGCATCAACGAAGGCATCATCTCGACCGAGGTCGCGCCGTTCGGCGGCGTCAAGCAATCCGGCATCGGCCGCGAAGGCTCGAAATACGGCATCGAGGAGTATCTCGAGATCAAATACCTGCTGCTCGGCGGGCTCTGATGCTCGGACGGTGAGGACAGCGGCGCCTGCGAGTTCCCGCAGGCTGCGTCATGCGTCGATCCCGGCCAGGATGGCGCGCGCGGCAAACGCGCCGGTCGCGAAACAGGCCTGGAGCAGATAGCCGCCGGTCGGCGCTTCCCAATCCAGCATCTCGCCCGCGACGTAGACGCCGGGGACGGCCTTCAGCATCAGGTTCTTGTCGACCGCATCGAAAGAGACGCCGCCCGCGGTCGAGATGGCGCGTTCGAGACCTTGCGTGCCGGTCAGCGTCAGCCGCACGGCCTTGACGCGGTGTGCCAACGTCGCGGGATCGGACCCGAGCGGCGAGCCTTCGCGCAGCAGGTTGATCTCCACGGGCGACAGGTTCAGCGCCTTGCGCAGATGGTTGGTCAGCGAGTCCTTGCCGCGCGGCTTAGCGAGCCTGCGCGCCAGTTCCTCGACCGCAAGATCGGGACGCAAATCGATGTCCAGCGCGGCCGTGCCGTCGGCATCGATGGTTTCGCGCAGCGCGGCGGACAGCGCGTAGATCGCACCACCCTCGATCCCATAGGCCGTGAGCATGGCCTCGCCCCGCGCCGAACGGCCGCCATGCGAGAACCGCGCATTCTTCAGAGGCTGGCCGGCGAAGCGTTCGCGGAAGACATCGCTCCACCGGACCGAGAACCCGCAATTCGCGGGCTTAAGGGGCGCGATGGCGACGCCCTTGTGCGCGAGGATCGCGGTCCAATCGCCGGTGGAACCGAGACGCGGCCAGCTGGCGCCGCCGAGCGCAAGCACCGTCGCGTCCGGACTGACGGCGACCTCGCCTTCCGTCGTCTGGAAGAGCAACGAACCGTCTTTCCATCCGCGCCACATATGCCGGAGCCGGAATTGGACGCCCTGGCGGTCAAGGTGTGCGAGCCAGGCGCGCAGAAGCGGCGAGGCTTTCATCGCCTTGGGAAACACACGGCCGCTGGAGCCGACGAAGGTCTCTGCGCCCAAGCCATTCGCCCATTCGATCAGCGCCGAAGGTGGGAAGGCTTCGAGCATCGGGCGCAGGCGCGTCGTTGCGGAACCGTAGCGCGAAAGGAATTGCTCGAACGGCTCGGCGTGGGTGAGGTTCAGGCCGCCGCGGCCGGCCATCAGCAGCTTGCGGCCCACCGACGGCATGCGGTCATAGATCGTGACCGTGGCGCCCGCCGTGCCCAGCACCTCGGCCGCCATCAGCCCAGCGGGCCCGGCCCCGATCACGGCTATCGTCGGGCATTTGTCCATCGTGCCTGTATCGGTGTCCGGACCCTGGAGCGCAAGCGCCCTTCCCTTCGCGGGCGCCCTCGCCTATCTCTCGGCCATGCTGCGACTGACGGAAATCAAGCTGCCGCTCGATCACGGGCCGGAGGCGCTGAAAGGCGCGGTCCTCAAGCGGCTGCGCATTCCGGCGCAGGCGCTGAAGCGTTTTTCTATTTTCAAGCGCGGGCACGATGCCCGGAAGAAATCGGCGATCCTGTTCGTCTACATCGTCGACGCCGAGGTGGAGAACGAGGCCGCGGTCCTCAAACGGCTGAAAGGCGAGCCGCATGTCGCGCCGACGCCCGACATGGAATACCGCTTCGTCGCGCACGCGCCCGCGAACCTGGAAAAGCGGCCGATTGTGATCGGCGCCGGGCCGTGCGGACTGTTCGCGGCGCTGATCCTGGCGCAGTCGGGGTTCCGCCCGATCGTCCTGGAACGCGGCAAAGTGGTGCGCGAGCGTACCAAGGACACCTGGGGGCTGTGGCGACGCGCGGTGCTCGATCCGGAATCCAACGTGCAGTTCGGCGAGGGCGGCGCCGGAACGTTCTCCGACGGCAAGCTCTACAGCCAGATCAAGGACCCGCGCCATCTCGGCCGCAAGGTGCTGACCGAATTCGTCAAGGCCGGCGCGCCGGAGGAAATCCTGACCGAGGCGCATCCGCATATCGGCACCTTCCGGCTGGTGACGATGGTCGAGAGCCTACGTGAAACCATCGAAAGTCTCGGCGGCGAATATCGCTTTCGCAGTCGCGTCACGGACATCGAGCTCGACGCCGAGCGCCGGGTGCGCGGCGTGGTGCTGGCGGACGGCGAGCGGGTCGCGGCCGATCACGTCGTGCTCGCGGTGGGTCACAGCGCCCGCGACACGTTCCAGATGCTCCACGACCGCGGCGTCGACATGGAGGCCAAGCCGTTCTCCATCGGCTTTCGCATCGAGCATCCGCAATCGCTGATCGACAAGGCGCGCTATGGGCGCTCGATTCCGGAGCTGGGCGCGGCCGAGTACCGGCTGGTGCACCACGCCGCGAACGGCCGTTCGGTCTACAGTTTCTGCATGTGCCCGGGCGGCACGGTGGTGGCGGCCACGAGCGAGGTGGGGCGCGTCGCGACCAACGGCATGAGCCAGTATTCGCGCAACGAGCGCAACGCCAATGCCGGAATCGTGGTCGGCATCACGCCCACCGACTATCCGGAGCATCCCTTGGCCGGGATCGCGCTTCAGCGGCGCTGGGAAGCGAAGGCCTTCGAGGCGGGCGGCGGCACCTACCAGGCGCCGGGGCAGAAGGTCGGCGATTTCTTGGCCGGGCGCGCGTCGACCGAACTCGGTGCGGTGACGCCGTCCTACCGTCCGGGCGTGCACCTGACCGATCTTTCGGACTGTTTGCCGGACTATGCCATCGCCGCGATCCGCGAGGCGCTGCCGGCCTTCGGGCGGCAGATCCCCGGCTTCGCCATGGAGGATGCGATATTGACCGGCGTGGAGACTCGCACCTCCTCCCCGATCCGCATCCGGCGCGGCGAGGATTTGCAGAGCACGAATACGCGGGGACTCTATCCGGCCGGCGAAGGCGCCGGCTTTGCCGGCGGCATCCTTTCGGCCGGGGTCGACGGCATCAAGATCGCGGAAGCGGTGGCGAAAAGCATCGCCGGCTGATCAGGCGACGACGGCGACCAGCGCCGGTCCGCCCTCATAATCCTCGATGAACACCAGCACGCGAAAGCCCGGCGTCAGGATCGGATGGCCCTGGCCGTCGCGCAGCACGACGCCGTCACCGCTGGTGCGGTTGTGGGCGGCGTCATAGGCGAAGACCGGCACCATGCCGCGCTCCTGCGACTGGAAGCGGTTGAACAACTCAGCCGCCTTGTCGGGCGGCAGGCGGACGCAACCGCCCGAGGCACGGCGGCCGAGCTCGGCGGTGTGCACCGATGCCGAGTGCAGCGCGACGCCGGTCTGCCGGCCGTGCAGCGTCGCGTTTAGGAACATCGCCCACGGCATCGCCGCGCCGTGCCAGGTGTGCGAGTAGTGCATGCGCTCGAAGCGATTGGGGTCGAGTTCGAACAATCCCACCGGCGTCGAGGTGAAATAGCGCTCGTGCAATTCGCGCCCGGTGGAGACCGGGAAACTCTGTTCGAAGACGAGGCCGTTCGCGGCATCCCGGTGGAAGACGTACATGTGCTGCGCCAGCGATCCCGACGCCGCCTTGCTGACATAGAGATAGACGTCGAAATAGCCGAAGAGTTCGGACGGGATTTTTCCGCGCAAGCGATCCGCGGCATCGGCCTGCTGCGCCACGGCCGGATCGGGAACGGCGGGGGGCTGCTTCCGCGGCGCCGGCGGCAGGGTTCCGTCCATGACCACGCGCAACGCGGTATTGGCTTCGGCCGAGGCCAATTGCACGTTGCGGACGGCGATGTCCGGCCGGAAGGCGACGTGAACGTTCGCCAGGAAAGGCACGGCAGCGGCGATGCCCATCGCAACGATGCCCGCGGCGGCGGCGCCCGCCAATTCCCTCAAGCGCAACATGCGATCCCCACCGCTCTCTGCATCAGCGTAGCAGGTTTTCCCTCAGGGCCTAATGTCGATAGCGCGTCGGGCGACAGAGCGTCGTATTGTCCCGCTGGATTCGCCCGAGCCCCATCCGATGCCGTTCCCGCCACGCCGTATCATCTGCCTCACGGAAGAGACCGTCGAGACGCTCTATCTGATCGGCGAACAGGATCGCATCGTGGGCGTCACCGGCTATGCGGTGCGTCCGCCACAAGTACGCAAAGAGAAACCGCGCATCGCCGCGTTCACCACCGCCAATATCGCCAAGATCGTGGAGCTGAGGCCGGACCTCGTGCTCGCCTTCAGCGATCTGCAGGCGGACATCCTGGCCGAACTCGCGCGCGCCGGCGTCGCGGTGCATCTCTTCAACCAGCGCGACATCGCCGGCATCCTGGCGATGGTTCGCATGACCGGTGCCCTGGTTGGCGCGCCGCAAAAGGGTGAGGCGCTGGCGGTCCGGCTCGCGCGCGAAGTGGACGCCGTCCGCGCGTCGGCGTTCGGGCCGAGGCCGCGCGTCTATTTCGAGGAATGGGACGACCCGCTGATCACCAGCATCGGCTGGGTGTCGGAACTGATCGAGATCGCCGGAGGCGTCGACTGCTTCGCGCATCTGCGCGGACGGCAGGCGGCCAAAGATCGGATCGTTTCCTCCGAAGACGTGATCGCTGCCAGGCCCGATGTGATCGTGGCGTCGTGGTGCGGCAAGAAGGTCTCGCGCGAGAAGATTCGCGGCCGTCCCGGATGGGAAGACATCCCGGCGGTGACGCAGAACCGCATCGTCGAGATCAAATCGCCGCTGATCCTTCAACCCGGTCCCGCAGCGCTGACCGACGGGCTCGCGGCCCTGCGCGCGACGATCGCGGGCGCCTGAGCCAAACCGGCGTTCCTTCGGCACGCAGGCCGGCGCGGTGGGAAGTTGCAGTCACGAGGATGCGTCGTTTTCCGGCGTGGCGTTGCGGAAGGCGCGGCGGACGGCCTGGATCTCATTCTCCAGAGCGCCCAGGAAGCGCGAGCGGTCTTCCTTGGTAAAGCCCGCATTGTAGGTCTGGCCGCCGGTCGCCTCGCGCAGATGGCGCTGCAGATCGCGCATGCCCAGCGCCATGCCGATGCCGGCTTCGGTGAACGGTTTGCCGGCCGGACCTAGCGCGCGGGCGCCCTTCTTCAAGGCGCGCGCGGCGAGCGGGATGTCCGCGGTGACGACGATATCGCCCTCCCCGGCGTGCTCGGCGATCCAGTCGTCGGCGGCGTCGGCGCCGGCCGCCACGGTCACATGCCGGACCAGCGGATGGCGGCTGGGGCGCAGGCCACCATTGCTGACGATGACGACGGCGAGCCCATGGCGTTCCGCCACGCGCTCCACTTCCGCCTTCACCGGGCAGGCGTCGCCGTCGACGAATATCTCAAGCACGGTTTGGCCTCATCGTGCGCCCATCCTATAAGAGGACGGCTGCCGGGAGGAAGGCGTGGCGCTCGCTCCAGAAGACATGGATTTCATCTCGAACTTCTCGACGATCTGGGCGGTGTTCCTGGGCGCCGTGCTGGCGACGCTTGGCGGCTTCGCGGCGACGCAGCTGGAATGGTACATCGAACGGCGCCGGCGCGAGCGCAACGCCGCCCTGTTCTTCGGCGAGGTCCTGACCACGCTCAACATCATCATCGGCTATGCCGCAGACACCAAGCAGATCGGCGATCCTTACGGGCCCATCACGACACGCATGCTGCGCTCCGCGATGGGAGAGGTCGACATCTACAATCGCAACCGCGAGACGCTGTACGACCTCAGTCGCGCCGACCTGCGCGCCCGCGTCCACACGCTGATCCTGCGCATCTCCATGTCGATCGACGGCATCTTCGACGCCAGCGACACCATCGCCAAGCTCGAACCGCAACTGGACGCACGCGATCTGCGACCCGACGAACAGGCCAGGATCGAGGCGCGGCTGACGCGGCTCAAGGAAAATCGCGAAAGCAGCTTCAGCTTCATCCAGGAGAACGCGGTGCAGCTCAGGCAAGTGATCAAGGAAATCGAGCCGATCGCGCGCTTCACCTACGATGCGGTGGAAAAGGCGGTGCGCAGTGCTTAGACCGGCGCTTCTCGCCGCCGCCTGCGTGTTGCTGGCGGGGTGCGAATCCTACGGCGACCTGACGTCGGACGCCTTCGCGCCCGGCAACGCCACGCAAACGCACTTCACCTTCGACAGCGCCGACTGCGCGGCCAAGGCCGACGTCGCGCGCAACTACGATGTCGGCGGCATCACCGGCAGCCATGCCGAGCGCCACGAGATTTTCAACCGCGCCTATGTCGCGTGCATGAAGGCGGCGGGCTATGTCCGGCGCGACTGGTCGCCGGACATAGCTTTTCCCTACACGGTCGATCCGACGCCCGGTTAGGCGGCGCGGCGATTGCCGCGCGGATTGAAGCGGCGCTTGGGGCGGCGATAGTTGTTCTCCGCCGGCTTCTGATGGCCGAAGGAGCGCGGCAGCTCGTTGACGTTCGCCGCCGTCAGCGCTTCCGCCGGCAGATCGTGCGCGACGACCTCGATCTGGCGCTTCACCAGCTTTTCGATGTTGCGCAGGTGACTGCGTTCCGCCGGATCGCAGAACGAGATGGCGATGCCCTGCGCGCCGGCGCGCGCGGTGCGGCCGATGCGGTGGACGTAACTCTCCGGCTCGTTGGGCAGCTCGAAATTGATCACATGGGTGATGCCGTCGACATCGACGCCGCGCGCCGCGATGTCGGTGGCGACCAGGATGCGGACATCGCCCGACTTGAAGCCCTCGAGCGCGCGCTGACGCGCGTTCTGCGACTTGTTGCCGTGGATGGCGTCGGCGGAAAAGCCGGAGCGCTCCAGATGCTCAGACACCCGGTTCGCGACGTGCTTGGTGCGGGTGAAGACGATGACGCGCTTCAGCTTCTCGTCACGCAGCAGATGGCTGAGCAGGACGCGCTTGTCCTTCTGCGCGATGTGGATCACGCGCTGTTCGATGCGGTCCGCGGTCATGGTCGGCGGCGAGACTTCGACGCGCTCGGGCTGGCGCAGCATGTCGCCGATCAGCTGGACGACTTCGCCCGGCATGGTGGCGGAGAACAGCATGGACTGGCGGTCCTTCGGCAGCATCGCCACGATGCGCCTGACGTCCTTGATGAAGCCCATGTCGAGCATGCGGTCGGCCTCGTCCACCACGAGGATGCCGACGCCATCGAGACGGACGAAGTTCTGCTTGATGAGATCGAGCAGGCGACCGGGCGTGGCGACGAGGATGTCGACGCCGCCCTTCATCGCCGCGATCTGGCGGCTCTGGTTGACGCCGCCGAGGATCACCGCCTGACGGAAGTTCAGGTGACGGCCATAGGTCTTCAGGCTCTGGTCGATCTGGATCGCAAGCTCGCGCGTCGGCGCGAGGATGAGCGCGCGGGCGCCGCGCGGCGTGAGCGGCTTGCGGTTCTCCGCCAGGCGCTGCAGCAGCGGCAGGCCGAACGCGGCGGTCTTGCCGGTGCCGGTCTGGGCGATGCCGAGCAGGTCGCGGCCGCCGAGCAGGGTGGGGATGGCGCGCGTCTGGATCGGGGTGGGGTGGGCGTAGTTCTCGGTGGCGAGGGCGCGCAGAAGCGGCTCGGAAAGGCCGAGGGATTCGAATGTCGTGTTCAAAAAATGTTCCTTAACCGCATGAACGTGCGGGATGCACGCGCTGATAACGGCTTGTTGCCGTCTTCCACGCACATCTGGAGCGAACGGGAGTTTTCATGAAGCTTGCGGTGAGAGCGTGCCATGCACGCCGCGTGCGACCGCGAAGCGATGGCGGGTATATGGCGGCAGACGGTCTTAATGTCAAGCTAAGCGCCAGCGAGGCACATGATGACCGATCTGTTCGACATCCGCTTCACGCGCCGCGTGGCAAGCGGCGACATTACATTGAACGTCGCCGAGGCGGGGCCACGGGACGGTCCGCTCGTCATCCTGCTGCACGGTTTTCCGGAATTCTGGTTCGGCTGGCGCCATCAGATCGGAGCCTTGGCGGACGCCGGATATCAGGTCGTGGCGCCCGACCAGCGTGGCTACAATCTTTCGGACAAGCCGCGGGGAATCGAGAACTACGACATCGACCGTCTCGCCGCCGATGTCGTGGCGCTGGCGGCGCATTACACGGGCGAGCCGTTCCGTCTGGTCGGACATGACTGGGGCGCGGTTGCGGCGTGGTGGACGACGACGCGGTCGCCAGAGCGGATCCGCAAGCTCGCGGTGCTCAACTGTCCGCATCCGGCGGTGTGGCGCGAGGCGATGGACAAGGATCCGGTGCAGCGCCGTGCGAGTTGGTATGTCCGCGCCTTCCAGATCCCGTGGCTTCCCGAAGCGCTCCTGCGGGCGCGCAACTGTCGCGCCCTGGTGGGCGCATTGCGCGAGGCGAGAGCACCGGTCTCCAACGCGGAAATTGCCCGCTATCGCGAGGCCTGGAGCCAGCCCGGCGCGCTGACGGCGATGATCAACTGGTATCGGGCCATCCGCCTGCGGAGGTTCGCGCCCATCCCGGCAGCGAGCATTGCGGCACCCGTGCAAATCATCTGGGGAAAGAACGATTCCTACGTCCTGCCCGCGCTCGCCGAAGCGAGCAAGGCGCTTTGCTCCGATGTGCGGCTGACCTACCTGCCCGAGGCGACGCATTGGGTGGCGCACGACGCGCCGGAGCGCGTCAACGCCATCCTGCTCGAATTCCTCGTTTAGCGCCGGCCCACCGCTCGCCAAGGCCAGCGGCCATGGCCGGATCGTGGGCGGTGCCGCGGGCAAGCCGATTGTCCGTCACGGTGACCAGCCCCGGCTGCACCTGGCGCCGGCGCATGCAGGGGTCCATGCCGCCAAATATTGGCGAAGGAAAAGCCGAAAAAGAGCAATAGAGCCCGGCGCTTCATTGATTTCATCATTTGATAAACTTGGCCGGCGGAGGTGCGCCGCGGGTTCCATTCGGTGGGTCGGCGGCGAGGCCAGATGCACGGCGGTGTGCCCCGGAGCGCGCGGCCAAGCCTTCGCCCGCCGCAGAATCCGGCGCCGGCGATCGACACAACGGCCCTACCCCTGTTGCGGATTCACCGTAGTTTTGCGCATGATAGCTGGGACGAGCCCGGCCGTTGCCGGTGGGCGGGCGAGCGACTGGGCATTCCGGCGGGGTACGGCATTCGGCATCATGGCGAACTACGATAATGGCGGCTCGCGCTCTCTCGCGCAGGCGTCCGTAAAAGGCACGGTCAAGTGGTTCAATGCGACCAAGGGCTACGGTTTCGTTACTCTTGAGAACGGCGGCGATGCGTTCTGTCACGCATCGGCGCTGCAGGCGGCGGGGCACTCGGAACTTCCACAAGGCGCGACGATCGTCTGCGATCTTCAGGACTCGCCACGCGGCCTTCAGGTCGTCGCGGTCCATAGCGTGGATACCAGCACGGCCGATACCGGCGGTGGCGGCGGCGGGGGGACCGCGCGGGCCGCGCCGCGACTTCGGCGGCGACAGTGGCGGCGGACGCAGGGGTGGCGGCGGTGGCCGCTTCGGCGGCGGCGGCGGCGATCGCTTTGGCGGTGGCGGCGGTGACCGGTTCGGCGGTGGCGATCGCTTCGGCGGCGGCGACCGTTTCGGCGGCGGCGGCGACCGGTTCGGCGGAGGCGGCGGCGGCTTCGGTCATCGCGAGCGCGACGCGGGTCCCAGCGGCCCGATGGTCGAGGGCAAGGTCAAGTTCTTCAACGACCAGAAGGGTTTCGGCTTTGTGATGCCGGATTCCGGCAGCGGCGATGTCTACATCCATGCCAGCGCGCTTCGGCGCTCGGGCGTCCAGGCCTTGGAGCCGGAACAGCGTATCCGCTATTCCACCCGCCAGGGCCAGAAGGGTGTCGAAGTCGACCGGGTCGAGGTCATCTAGGACCTTTTTGCAAGCCTTCGTTAGCTAGTTGCGACGCCTGCCCGCCACGCAATCCCGTTCCGCGCGGTAAATTTGCGCTGTCAGCTTGAATTTTGCACCTGCGAACATATATAGCGGCGATCTATATCGGACCTATATAGATCGGCGGGGCCTGCGTCGTGGACGTTCGCACAATCTGTCTCGGCATCCTCACGCGTGGCGACGCCACCGGCTACGAGATCAAGAAGCTGTTCGAGGACGACGGCTATCAGCATTTCGTCGAGGCGAGCTTCGGGTCGATCTATCCCGCGCTGAACCGGCTGACCGACGAGGGCTATGTCTCCGTCCGCTCCGAGGCGCAGGAGAAGCGTCCCGACCGCAAGGTCTATTCGATCACGCCGGCGGGACGCAGCGCCTTCATTGCCTCGCTGCTGAAGCCGCTGCCGGAAGACCGGCACCGTTCGCCCTTCGTGTTCGCGATGCTTTTCGCCGATCTGTTGCCGCAAAGTCGCGTCGGCGGAATGCTGGATGCCTATATCGGGCAGGTCGAACGCAAGCTGGCGCAGCTGAACAGCCATGACGATGCATCCCATTCGGGCGGCGAGAGATTCGTGGCCGGATTCGGCCGCGCGGTCTACACGGCGGTGCTGGACTTCCTGACCACGCACCGCGCCGAGATCGAGGAACAACAACAAGCGGCCCAAGCGGCCGAATAACGGAGTTCAGGCCTCTCATGTTCCGCCAGATCGCAAATACGGTGAGCCGGCTGTACGACACGTACATGCCCGGCTTCTGGCTGCGCCTGAAACCCCGCTACCAATGGGCGGCCAGCATCGCGCTGCTCGTCGCGATCTGGGTCGCGACCGGGCTGCTCGGCAGCCACGCCACGCCAAAGGACGCCGACGCGGCGGCCAACACCTCGGGCGTGCCGCGCGTGAGCGTCGCGACGCTGGTGGCGACCGAGCGCGACGCGACGATCAATGTGCGCGGCCGCACGCAGGCCAAGAACGAAGTCGACGTCCGCGCTGAAGTCGAGGGCGTGGTCCAGGCGATCCGCTTCGACAAGGGCGACCGGGTGAAGAAGGGCGACACGCTCTGCGAGATCAAGAACAACGACCGCGGCGCGAAAGTGGCGCAGGCAGCCGCCATGGTGGCGCAGACCCAGAAGGAGCTTCAGGTCGCGCAGGACCTGTACAAGGAAGGCTTCCGCTCCAAGACCCAACTCGCCCAGGCCGAGGCCGCCTATGCCCAGGCCCAGGCTGGCCTGTCGACCATGAACGTCGCCCTGGAGAACACCCATATCAAGGCGCCGTTCGACGGGATCGTCGACGACCGCTATGTCAATGCCGGCGACTATATGCGCCCGGGCGACAAGTGCGAGATGGTGATCGCGCCCGAGCCGTTCCTCGCCGTCGGCACCGTCTCGGAGCAGGAAGTCGGGCAGATCAGCCTCGGCGACCGCGCGACGGTCGATCTCGTCACCGGCGAGACCGTGACCGGCACCGTCACCTTCGTGGCCGACCGCGCCGATCAGATGACGCGCGCCTTCCGGATCGAGGTCCAGCTTCCCAACCCGGACGCGAAACTGCGCGACGGCGTGAGCGTGGACATCCATATCGCCGTCAAGAAGATCCGGGGCGCAGCACATCTCGCCCGGCATACTGGTGCTGGACGATTCCGGCCGGGTCGGCGTGCGCGCGGTGATTGCGAGCACGGTGCAGTTCATTCCGGTGTCGGTGGTGTCCGACGGGCCGGACGGCATGTGGGTCGCGGGCCTTCCGGAGCGCGTGAACGTCATCACGGTCGGCCAGGAATTCGTCAATAACGGCCAGCATGTCCAGGCGGTCGCCGAGAAGGGCGGAAAATCGTCATGACCAGGATAGTCGAATGGGCGGTCAACAACACCCGCGTGGTCATCGCGCTGATCCTGGTCGTGATCATCGCCGGCGTCGTGGCGTTCATCAAGATTCCGAAGGAAGCCCAGCCGGACATCCCGATCCCGGTCCTTCTGGTTCAGGTCACCTATCCGGGCATCAGCCCGGAGGATAGCGAACGGCTTCTTGTGAAGCCCCTCGAAACCGGGCTCCGCTCGGTCGAGGGCCTCAAGACCATCACGGCGCGCGCCTATTCGGGCGTGGCGGTGATCATCCTGGAGTTCGACGTCAACTTCAACAAGCAGAAGGCGCTGGAGGACGTCCGCGCCCAGGTCGACGAAACGCGCTCGCTGCTGCCGGCCGAAGCCGACCCGCCGGTGGTACGCGAATTCAACATCGCGCTGCAGCCCGTCATCTCGGTCGCGCTGTCGGGCGACGTGCCGGAGCGCACGCTGCTGAAGCTCGCCCGCGACCTCAAGGACGAGATCAAGCTGGTGCCGAGCGTGCTCGACGTCGACATCGACGGCGAGCGCAAGGAGCAGCTGGAGATCGTCATCGATCCGGCGAAGCTCGAAGCCTATGGCCTGACGCAGCAGGAGCTGTTCACCGCGGTTTCCACGAACAACAAGCTCATCGCGGCGGGCCTGATCGACACCGGTCACGGCAGCTTCGCGGTCAAGGTGCCCGGCGTCATCGCCAATGCCGAGGACCTGCTCAACCTCCCGATCCGCTCGAACGGCAATTCGACCGTCACGCTGTCGAACGTGGCGCAGGTGCGGCGCAATTTCTACGATCCCACGACCTTTGCGCGGGGTGAACGGCCAGCCGACCATCTCGCTCGACGTCTCCAAGCGCATCGGTTCCAACATCATCGCCAACAACCTGGCGGTGCGCGAGATCGTCGACCGGGCCGCCAAGAACTGGCCGCAAGGCGTGCACGTCACCTATCTGTTCGACAATTCGACCGACATCCGCGACATGCTGGGATCGCTGTCGGATTCCATCATCCTCGCCATCGTGCTCGTCATGATCATCGTGGTGGCGGCGCTCGGCCTGCGCTCCGGCCTTTTGGTCGGCGTTGCCATCCCGACGTCGTTCCTGATGGCCTTCATGGTGCTGAACGGCATCGGCTACACGCTCAACATGATGATCATGTTCGGCATGCTGCTGGCGGTCGGCATCCTGGTGGACGGCGCGATCATCGTGGTCGAGTACGCCGAACGCAAGATGACCGAGGGCCACAAGCCGCGGCAGGCCTTCGCCGAAGCGGCGCTGCGCATGTTCTGGCCGGTGGTCAGCGCCACCGCGACCATGATCGGCGCCTTCCTGCCGATGCTGCTGTGGCCGGGCGTCGCCGGCAAGTTCATGAGCTATTTCCCGATCACGCTGATCGTCATCCTGTCGGCGTCGATGGTCGTGGCGCTGATCTTCCTGCCCGTGCTGGGCGGCATCTTCGGCAAGGCGCCGCCGCCCGATCCGGAACATGAGCGCGCCATCGAAGCGTCGGAGACCGGCGATTGGCGCGACATTCCGGGCATCACCGGCTGGTACGCGCATCTCTCCGAGCGGCTGACGAAATATCCGGGCCGCGTCGTGCTCGGCGCCCTCGGCATCGTGATCGCCGTGATCACGCTGTTCGTCGTGTTCAACAAGGGCTCGATCTTCTTCGCCGACGCGGATCCGGGCTATGCCCAGGTCTTCGTTTCGGCGCGCGGCAATCTTTCCGCCGCGGAGAAGCGCGACATCGTCATGGGCATCTCGAACATCGCCCAGACCGTGCCGGGCATCCGCGCGATCTATGCGTCCTCGGGCGGCCAGAGCAATAATCTGAACAGCAATGGCGGCACGCCGGTGGACAATATCGGCCAGCTCGGCATCGAGATGAAGGACTACCGCGAGCGCAATCCGGGCAAATGGATCGAGGAACAGATCCGCCAGAAGACGGCCAACATCCCCGGCGTGCATGTCGAGGTGCGCGAGCCGAGCAACGGCCCGCCGACCGGCAAGGACATCATGATCGATGTCGGTTCCGACGACTATCTCGAACTCGCCCAGGTGGCCGCCGCGATCCGCGGCCATATGGACAAGATGCCGGAGCTGCGCGACGTGGAAGACACCCGCCCGCTGCCCGGCATCGAATGGGACCTCGACATCAACCGCGCGATCGCCAGCCGCTTCGGCGCCAACGCGCAGTCGATCGGCACCGCGGTGCAGCTCGTCACCAACGGCATCCTGGTCGGCAAGTACCGCCCGGATGACAGCCAGGACGAGGTCGACATCCGCGTGCGTTATCCAAGCCAGGCGCGCGGCGTCCATGCGCTGGACGATTTGCGCGTCACCGCCGCCGACGGCAGCATGGTGCCGATCAGCAATTTCGTCACGCTGAAGCCGGCGCAGCAGGTCAACACGATCGAGCGGGTCGACGGCCGCCGCGTCTATCACGTGCGCGCCAACGTCAAGCCGGGCATCAACGCCAATGCCGAGATCGCCGATATCCGCAAATGGATCGCGACCCAGCCTTTCCCGCACGACGTGCATGTCGCGTTCAAGGGCGGCAGCGAGCAGCAGGATGAATCCCAACTGTTCCTGCTCGAGGCGGCGTTCCTCGCTTTGTTCCTGATCGCGATGGTGCTCTTGGCGCTGTTCAACAGCTTCTATCACGCCGGCCTCATCCTGGTGGCGGTCGTGCTGGCGATGATCGGCGCGCTGCTCGGCATGGTGGTCATGCAGCAGCCGTTCTCGATCATCATGTCGGGCACCGGCATGCTGGCGCTGGCGGGCATCGTGGTGAACCACAACATCGTCCTGATCGACACCTTCCATCGCCTGCGCGATTTCCGGCATGGACCCGATCGAGGCGGTGATCCGCTCCAGCGCGCAGCGCCTGCGTCCGGTGTTCCTGACGACGATCACGGCCATCGGCGGGTTGCTGCCGATGATGTTCGCGGTCGAGATCAACTTCGCGACCCGCGAAGTGACGATCGGCGGGCCGAACGGGCTGATGTGGGTGGCGCTTTCCACCGCGATCGTGTTCGGCCTGGCGTTCTCCAAGATGATCACGCTCGGCCTGGTGCCGGCGATGCTCGCCCTGCCCTATCGCCTCAAGGCGCGGCGGGCGCGCCTGGCGGCGGCGAAATCGCCGGCGCAGGCGGTGCGCGATTGGCGCGGCGGCGGCGCCGAGCCGGAAGCCCAGCCGGCGGAGTGATCAGTCCGCGGCAACCGGCGTGGCGCGGGCGACGCCGGGCGCCACTTCGGGATCGTCCTCCACGGCCTTGAGAAGTTCGCGCGCCTCGGCGGCCTGCTTCTGCTTGTTCCACATCGAGGCGTAGTGGCCGCCCAGGGCGACGAGTTCGTCATGGCGGCCGCGCTCGACGATCTCGCCATGGTCGAGCACCAGGATCTCGTCGGCGTCGATCACCGTCGAGAGGCGATGGGCGATGACGAGCGAGGTGCGGTTGCGGGAGACTTCGTAGAGCGCGCCCTGGATCTCACGTTCGGTATGGGTGTCGAGGGCCGAGGTCGCCTCGTCCAGCAGGAGGATCGGCGGGTTCTTCAAGATCGTGCGGGCGATGGCGACGCGCTGCTTCTCGCCGCCGGAAAGTTTCAGGCCGCGCTCGCCGACCATGGCGTCGTAGCCGAGCGGCAATTCGCGGATGAATTTGTCGATCTGGGCGAGGCGGGCGGCCTCCTTGATTTCGGCCTCGCTCGCGCCGATGCGGCCATAGGCGATGTTGTACCGGACCGTGTCGTTGAACAGCACCGTGTCCTGCGGAACGATGCCGATGACGTGGCGGAGCGAGGCCTGCGTCACGTCGCGGATGTCCTGGCCGTCGATCGTCACGCTGCCGGATTTGATGTCGTAGAAACGGTAGAGGATGCGGCTGATGGTCGACTTGCCGGCGCCCGACGGGCCGACCACCGCGACCGTCTTGCCGGCGGGGACGGTGAAGCTGATGCCCTTGAGGACGGTGCGCGCCGGTTCGTAGGAAAAGACCACGTCCTTGAATTCGATCGCGCCGCCCGTGACCTTCACGTCCGGCGCGCCCGGCTTGTCCTTCACTTCGATGGGTTGGTGCAGGAGGCGGAACATCGCCTCCATGTCGACCATGGCCTGGGTGATCTCGCGATAGACGGTGCCGAGCAGGTTCAGCGGCTGATAGAGCTGGATGAGGATCGCGCTCGCGGCGGTGAAGGTTCCGACCGTGATGAGGCCCTGCTTGATGGCGATGGCGGCCAGCCACAGCACGACGCCGAGCCCCACCGCCATGATCACGGCCTGGCCGGTGTTGAGCAGCGCGAGCGAGATCTGCGCCTGGATCGAGGCCCGCGCGTATTTCTCCATCGACGTGTCGAAGCGCCGCGTCTCGTGGCCTTCGTTGTTGAAATATTTGACGGTCTCGTAATTGAGCAGGCTGTCGACGGCCTTGGTGTTCGCGTCCTGGTCGCTCTGGTTCATGTCGCGGCGGAACTGGATGCGCCAGCGCGTGATCGCGAAGGTGAACCAGACATAGCCGACCGTCATCGCCAAGGTGGCGACGGCGACCCACAGATTGAGCCGGTCCAAGAGGATGAAGGTGTAGAAGACGAGCAGTAGGACAGTGGGAAAGATGCTGAACAGCGCGAAGGACAGCAGCGTGTCGATGCCCTTGGTGCCGCGCTCGATCACCCGCGACAGCCCGCCGGTCTTGCGCTCCAGATGGAACCGCAGCGACAGCGTATGGACATGGGCGAAGGTCGAGACCGCGACTTCGCGCATGGCGTGATACTGCACCTTGGCGAAGATGCCGTCGCGCAGCTGGGCCAGCGCCTGCATCAGGATGCGCGACACGACATAGGCGCCGATCCAGGCCAGCGCGATGGCGAGAACGATTTTCGTGGCCGGCCCGGTCAGCGAATCGACCGCGTCGCCGAAGAACAAGGGCGAGACGCTGGTGGCCGCGGTCGCCAGCACCATGAAGACGAGCGACACCACGACGCGCAGGCGCAGCTCCGGCTGCCCCTTGGGCCACAGATAGGGCATCAGCATCCACAAGGGACGGAAGGACGGTGCGCCGTCGCCCTCCTCGACCGCGGGGTGCGTCATCAGTGCCCCATGTTCCCGCCGCCGAAGGCGAGGAACCCCGCGACGACGGCGATCAATGCGATGATGCCCAGTATGATGGCGGCGCGCACGGCTAACCTTTCTGTCCGAATCTGTTTAGGAACTGCGGCGCGGACGTGCAACCCTTGAACCGTCATGGAAAACAACACTCCTGCCATCTGCGTTTTCTGCGGCTCCTCGCCGGGCGTCAAGCCGGCTTACGCGGCCGCCGCGCGGGAGCTTGGCAGCGGGATCGGCGGGCGCGGCTGGTCGGTGGTGTTCGGCGGCGGGAACAACGGCCTGATGGGCATCGTAGCACGGTCGGCGCATGACGCGGGCGCGAAAGTGGTCGGCATCCTGCCGGACTTCCTGAAGAAGATCGAGGTGCCGCTGGAGCCGGAATCCGAGGAACTCGTCATCGTGCCGGACATGCAGATCCGCAAGCAGAAGATGTTGGCGGCGTCGGACGCCTTCGTCGTGCTGCCGGGCGGACTCGGCACGCTGGACGAGCTGTTCGAGGTGCTGTCGATCTCCCAGCTCAAGGTGCACGACAAGCCGATCCTGATCGTCGACACGGAAGGCTTCTTCGCGCCGCTGTGGCCGATGCTGGCGAAGATCATCGACGAGGGCTTCGCGCATGCGCGCATCGGAAGCCTCTATCACGTCGTGAAGACGCCGGCCGAAGCCATGGCGCGGCTCGAGGCGCTGCTCGGCCGCGCGCCGCGTTAGGCACCGGCGCCGTCGCGGAAGAGCTTGTAGCGGACCGAATCCGTCAGCGCCTCGAAAGAGGCATCGACAAGATTTTCCGACACACCGACCGTGGACCAGCGATTACCCTTGCCGTCGGCGCTTTCGACCATCACGCGGGTCACGGCTTCCGTGCCGCTCGTGAGGATGCGGACCTTGTAGTCCACCAGCTTCAGGTCGGAGAGATGGGACGAGTATTTGCCGAGGTCCTTGCGCAGCGCCTGGTCCAGCGCGTCGATCGGGCCGTTGCCGCTTTCGGCGACGGTGAGCAGCGGCTCGCCGCCGACCGTCAGCTTCACCACCGCTTCGGAGACCGTGACGAGTTCGCCGCGCGCATTGTGGCGGCGCTCGACCAGGACGCGGAACGAGTCGACATCGAAATAGTCGGGCAATTCGCCCAGCGCGCGGCGGGCGAGAAGCTCGAACGAGGCTTCGGCGCCGTCATAGGCATAGCCGAGGAATTCGCGCTGCTTGATGTCTTCCAAGAGGCGGGAGATGCGTTCGTCCTTGGCGTCGAGATCGATGCCGACCTCGGAGAGCCGCGCCAGCAGGTTGGAGCGGCCGGCCTGGTCCGAGACCAGGATCTTGCGCTGGTTGCCGACCGTTTCCGGCGGTACGTGCTCATAGGTGCGCGGGTCTTTCGCCACGGCGGAGGAATGCAGCCCGCCCTTGTGCGCGAAGGCCGAGGGGCCGACATAGGCGGCGTGGCGGTTGGGGGCGCGGTTGAGGATCTCATCGAGCAGGCGGGAGACGTGAACGAGTTGCTTGAGTTGGTCCGTCGTCACGCCGGTTTCGAACCGCGTGGCATAAGGCTCTTTCAGCAGCAGGGTCGGCAGCAGGGCACAGAGATTGGCGTTGCCGCAGCGTTCGCCCAGGCCGTTCAGCGTGCCCTGGATCTGGCGCGCGCCGCCGCGCAGCGCCGCGAGGCTGACGGCGACCGCCTGCTCGGTGTCATTGTGGGCGTGGATGCCGAGCGCCGCGCCGGGCAGTTCGAGCTTCACCTCCGATACGATCTCGTAGACGTCTTCGGGGAGCGTGCCGCCGTTGGTGTCGCACAGCACGAGCCAGCGCGCGCCGGCGTCGTGCGCCGCGCGGATGCAGGCGAGCGCGTACTCCGGATTGGCCTTGTAGCCGTCGAAGAAATGCTCGGCGTCGAACAGCGCCTCGCGCTTCTTCGCGACGATCGCGGCGACGGATTCGGCGATGCCGTCGATATTGTCCGTGCGCGGAATATCGAGCGCGACGTCGACGTGGAAGTCCCAGGTCTTGCCGACCAGGCACACCGCGTCGGCCTTCGCATCCAGCACGGCGGAGAGACTGGGATCGTTGGCGGCGCTGCGGCCGGGGCGCTTGGTCATGCCGAACGCCGTGAAGCGGGCCTTCGCAAGCGGCGGACGCTCCGCAAAGAACGCCGTGTCGGTCGGGTTGGCGCCGGGCCAGCCGCCCTCGACATAGTCGATGCCGAGGCCGTCGAGCGCGAGCGCGATCTGGCGCTTGTCCTCCACCGAGAAATCGACGCCCTGGGTCTGCGCCCCATCGCGCAGGGTGGTGTCGAAAATATATAATCTTTCCAAATACATATGCTACTTTCGGCAATATAATTGTTCTCGAGGTCTCGCGCGGAGGGGCGCTTTCCCGCGGCAACGGCGCGACGCCGCCAAGGAAGATAAGCCCGTTTCGGCGCTGTTGGATAAGTTTGTGATCGCGCGCGCCCTCACCCGAAATTCGCTCCGCGAATTTCGACCTCTCCCGCAAGCGGGAGAGGTTGACGCCGATAACCTCTCCCGCTTGCGGGAGAGGTCGAAAAACGCACAGCGTTTTTCGGGTGAGGGGATGCTGGCGCTCACCGCTTCACCTCCCACGTCGTGCCGGTGGGGCCGTCTTTGAGGACGATGCCCTGGGCGAGAAGCTCGTCGCGGATGCGGTCGCTTTCCTTGAAGTCCTTACGGGCGCGGGCGGCCTTGCGGGCCTCGATGGCGTCGGCGATGGCGACGTCGTCGACCGCCTTCTTCGCGGCGAGATTGAGCTGCACATTGGAGAAGCCGAGCAGGCCGAGGCCGCCGGCCAGCTCGTGGTCGCTGCCCTTGTGCAGTTCGGCGATCGCCTGCGGCGTGTTGAGATCGTCGCTGAGCGCTTCGAGGAAGGCGGCGCCGATCGGCGGATCGGCCAGCGGCTCGGTGACGGCGTACCACTTCTCCAGCGTCTTCCAGCTTTCGTTCATGCCGGCGACGGTCCAGTCCATCGGCTGGCGGTAATGGCTGCGCAGCATGTTGAAGCGCAGCACCTCGCCCGGCCAGTCCGCGAGCAACTCGTGGATGGTGACGAAATTGCCGAGGCTCTTCGACATCTTCTCGCCTTCGACATTCAAGAAGCCGTTGTGCAGCCAATAACGGGCGAGCGCATGGCCGTGATGCGCGCCTTCGGATTGCGCGATCTCGTTCTCGTGATGCGGGAAGACCAGGTCGATGCCGCCGCCATGGATGTCGATGGTCTCGCCCATCGTGGCCTCGATCATCGCGGAGCATTCCAGGTGCCAGCCCGGGCGGCCGCGGCCCCAGGGGCTGTCCCAGCCGGGCTGCGCGGGGTCCGACGGCTTCCACAAGACGAAGTCCATCGGGTCTTCCTTGTACGGAGCGACATCGACACGGGCGCCGGCCAGCATGTCGTCCAGGCTGCGGCGCGCCAGCTTGCCGTAGTCGGCCTTGTTCTTGACGCGAAAGAGGACATGGCCCTCTGCGGCATAGGCATAGCCGGCGGCAATCAGCGCCTCGACCATCGCGATCATCGGGGCGACATATTCGGTGGCGCGCGGCATGACGCTGGGCTCCAGGCAGCCGAGCGCGGCGACATCCTGGCGGTAGATGCCGTAGGTCGCGTCGGTGAGTTCGCGCAGGACCTGAAGGATAGGGATGTTGCGGTTGTCGGCGGCGGCGCGTTCGGCGGCGCGCGCGTTGATCTTGTCGTCGATGTCCGTGATGTTGCGGACATAGGTCACGTGGCCTTCGCCGTAAGTGTGGCGGAGCAGCCGGAACAGCACGTCGAACACGATGGCCGGCCGCGCGTTGCCGATATGGGCGAAGTCGTAGACCGTCGGGCCGCAGACATACATCCGCACGTTCTTGGGGTCCTGCGGGACGAAGACGTCCTTGGATCGGGTCAGGGTGTTGTGGAGGCGGATGGTCATGGCACTACTCATACAGCGATTTGGGGCCGGGCCCTCACCCGAAATCGCTTCGCGATTTCGACCTCTCCCGCAAGCGGGAGAGGTAGGTCGCGCTAACCTCTCCCGCTTGCGGGAGAGGTCGAAAAACGCGTAGCGTTTTTCGGGTGAGGGGCACTTTAGCGATGTGGATAGGCAACAGGGAGTGTCGCGGCGTCAGCCGCAAATCGAGCAGATAATGTGGCGAGCAAAGCTCACGTCACGTCCCTTTGGCGCGGAAATCGCGCGGCGGGCTGTGAGGTAGCAGGTTTTCGCGGGGGCGTCCACCGGCTCAATCCCGCGCGTCCCGAAACGCATTGGTGATCGGATAGCGGCGGTCTCTCCCGAAATTCCTCGCGCTGATCTTGACGCCGGGCGGGGCCTGGCGACGTTTGTATTCGCTCGTGTAAAGGAGCTGCTCGATCCGCTTCACGGTCGCCGGATGATAGCCCCTGGCGCAGGTGTCCTCGAAGGTCATCTCGCGCTCGACCAGGCATTCCAGGATGCCGTCGAGAATCTCGTAGGGCGGCAGCGAATCCTCGTCCTTCTGGTTCTCGCGCAATTCGGCGCTCGGCGGCTTGGTGATGATGCGTTCCGGGATGACGCGCGTGGTGGGGCCCAGGCAGCCACGCGGGCTCGCCTGGTTGCGCCAGCGGGCGAGCGCGAAGACCTCCATCTTGTAGACGTCCTTCAGCACATTGTAGCCGCCGCACATGTCGCCATAGAGCGTGGCGTAGCCGACGCTCATCTCGCTCTTGTTGCCGGTGGTGAGCACCATGGGCCCGAACTTGTTGGAGATCGCCATCAGGATCACGCCGCGGGCGCGCGACTGGATGTTCTCCTCCGTCGTGTCGACGCGCTTGCCGGCGAAGGTCGGCGCCAGCGCCGCGCCGAAGGCGTTCACCACGTCCTCGATGGCGACGGTGTCGTAATGCACGCCGAGCAGGGCTGAGCATTCGGCGGCGTCAGTGAGGCTTTCGGCGGAGGTGTATTTGCTCGGCAGCATCACGCAGCGCACGCGGTCGGGCCCGAGCGCATCGACCGCGACGGCGGCGCTGAGCGCGCTGTCGATGCCGCCGGACATGCCCAGCACCACGCCGGGGAAGCGGTTCTTGTTCACATAGTCGCGCAGGCCCAGCATCATCGCGTGATAGACTTGGCGCGAACGCTCCTCCGACGGGGCGCGCTCGCCGGGCTTGCAGACCCAGCCGGTGAGGCCGCGGGTCCATTCGGTGACGACGATCTTCTCTTCCCAGGCGGGCAGCGCCCAGGCGACGGAGCGGTCGGCGTTGCAGACCAGCGAGGCGCCGTCGAACACCAGCTCGTCCTGGCCGCCGACCTGGTTGAGATAGACCAATGGCAATTTCGTTTCGGTGACGCGCGCGGCGATCAGGTTCAGGCGCACGTCTTCCTTGCCGGCCTCGAACGGTGAGCCGTTGGGCACCAGCAGAATCTCGGCACCGGTCTCCGACAGGCATTCGACGACGTCGGGCGTCCAGATGTCCTCGCAGATCGGCACGCCGATGCGCACGCCGCGGATGTTGAACGGGCCGGGCATCGGGCCGGGAACGAAGACGCGCTTCTCATCGAACACGCCGTAATTCGGCAGATCGACCTTGAAGGTCTTGGCCGCGATGGCGCCGCCATCGAGCAGGAGGCAGGCATTGTAAAGCTTGTCGTTCTCCACCCAGGGCGAGCCCACGAGGATTGCAGGGCCGCCATCGGCGGTGTCGCGGGCGAATTTCCCGATCGCTTCCATCGCGTCGGATTGCAGCGCCGGCTTGAGGACGAGGTCCTCCGGCGGATAGCCGACGATGTAGAGTTCTGGGAACAGGATCACGTCGGCCTTGGCGGCGGCGGCCTCGGCGCGGGCGGCGCGGGCCTTCTTCAGGTTGCCGTGAATGTCGCCCATGACCGGATTGAGCTGGGCGAGCGCGATGCGGAAACGGTCTGTCATGGGTAAGGTTTAGCGCGAGCGGCGGCGGCGCGAAAGACGGCGAACGGCGCGCGTCCGTCATCCAAAAGTGTCATGGCCCGCGAATGCGGGCCACCCAGTTGAAACATACGGGCTGCCGATCAAATGGGCTCTACCCAGGAAAAACAATGACGGCGCAAGCGTCACCTGGGTGGCCCGCATTCGCGGGCCATGACATCAGCTATAAATCAGCGCGCCGCGGCGACGGCCACATAGGGCTCGGCGGGGGGCTTCGGCGCGCTCGGCGGCGTCGTCGATGGCGAGCGCGGTGGCCAATGCCCGGCGGGCTTCCTCCGGACGCACCAAGGTCGCGGCGCCGTCGCGCACCGCGGCGACGAAAGCCGCCACGGATTCGCCGAGCGGATCGCCCTGCTCCAGCGCCTTCAAGGGACGCGGCGTGGTGTTCCTGATCTTGCGGGTGACGAAGTCGATCTCGATCACGCCGTCGGCATATTCGGCGCGCATGCCGCGGCGGCGGGCGTCGGAGATGCGGCTGGTCTCCAGATGGGCGATGGTGCCGTTGGTGAAGGTCACGTCGGCGCTCACCTCGTCGGCGAGGCGGCTGTGCAGCGCGCGGCTGGTGGCCTCGACATCGAACACCTCGGCCGGCACCAATTGGTGCACCAGGTCGAGGTCGTGGATCATCAGGTCGAGCACGACGGAAACGTCGGCGCTGCGGCCGGTCCACGGACCCATGCGCCAGCAGGCGATCTCCAGCGGCACTTCCTTGTGGTCGAGCAGGCCGGTGCCGGCGAAGACGAAACGCTCCTGGTGGCCGACGGTCAGCACCAGGCCGGTGGAGGCAGCGAGCGCGATCAGCGCGTCGGCCTCCTCCACGGAGGTGGCGATGGGCTTCTCGACCAGGACATGGGCGCCGGCGTTCAGGAAGGCGCGCACGATCTCGGCATGGGTCTGGGCCGGGGTGCAGACGCTGACGAGATCGACCTTGCCGAGCAGCTCGCGCCAGTCGGCCACGGCGGGCACGCCGTGGTTCGCCAGCGAGGTCTTGCGCACTTCGGGATGCGGATCGGCGATGGCGACAAGCTCGACGCCGTCGATATGGCGGTATTTGGAGGCGTGGTGCCGGCCGAACGCGCCGGCGCCGATCACGGCGGCCCTGAGCGGCCCTCTGGAACGCAGACGGTACGGGACCAAGTGGAATCTCGCCGGAATTACAGTGACATAAGGTCAGTCCGGCCGGCCGGGCGCGACTCATAAAATGTTTCGTCTTGTTACACCAAGGGCCGCTGATAGGCTGCCGGTTCCCAATATTTCCGCCATTTCAAGGGTTAAGGAGCGTCCCATGGACAACCAAAAGAACCGTGAAATCCGTCTGAAGTCCCGGCCCCACGGGCTGCCGACCACCGACAACTTCGAGCTGGTCGAGACCGCCGTGCCGACGCCGGGGCCGGGCCAGGTGCTGGTCCGCAACAGCTACATCTCGGTCGATCCCTATATGCGCGGGCGGATGATGGACCGGCAGAGCTATGTCCCGCCGTTCCAGATCGGCGAGGCGCTGACCGGCAGCGCCATCGGCCAGGTCGTCGCCTCCAACAGCGAGGCGGTAAAGGTCGGCGACATCGTGCAGAGCATGTATGGCTGGCGCGAATGGTATGTCGCGAACGGCGCGGAGGTGCAGAAATTCGCGCCGGCGGCTCCGCTGTCGGCCTATCTCGGCGCGCTCGGCATGCCGGGGCTGACGGCCTATGCGGGGCTGCTGCGCGTCGGCGCGCTGAAGGACGGCGAGCGGGTGTTCGTGTCGGCGGCGTCGGGCGCGGTCGGCCAGGTCGTGTGCCAGATCGCCAAGGCGAAGGGCTGTTACGTGGTGGGCTCGGTCGGCTCGCAGGAGAAGGCGGATTACCTGGTCTCGCTCGGGGTCGACAAGGCGATCGTCTACAAGACCTGCGGCGACCTCAACGCCTCGCTGGCGGCGGCGTTTCCGCAAGGCATCGACGTCGATTTCGAGAATGTCGGCGGGGCGCATCTGGAAGCGGCGATCTACAACATGCGGCCGGGCGGACGCATCGCGCTGTGCGGGATGATCGACATGTACAACGCGACGGAGCTGCCGCCGGGGCCGTGCAATCTGGCGCTGGCGATCGGGCTGGGGCTGACGATCAAGGGCTTCGTGGTGCCGAGCCACTACGACCTGCTGGCCGACTTCCACCGCGACATGGCGAAATGGGTGGCGGAAGGCAAGATGACATGGCGCGAGACGATCGTCGACTGCGTGGAGAGCGCGCCGGCCGCGTTCATCGGACTCTTCAAGGGCGAGAATATCGGCAAGATGGTGGTGCGGGTCGGACCGGACAAGGCGGTGTGAGGGCGCTCGCCGCCTGTTGAATTCCTAAGCTTCGCCCCCCTGCACGCATGTGAATTTTCCAGTATTCGCGCCAGAGTTCTTGTGAAATACTTGTGCTTATGGGTCGGAATACTTCGATCTCGGCGCTCGACTGGATTGGAAAGATGTCAGACGCACAGGCCACAGTGATCGCGGCGGTGATAAGCTTGTGCGGTGCGGCGGCTTCGGTGGCCGTTGCCGCGTTCAATCCGTTCGCGGCAAGGAACCTTGAGCGCCTCAAGACGGAGCTCGCAAAACAGTTTGCCCGTAGCAGCGCCCGCATAGAATACGAGTTCGAGGCGCGCAAGCGGCTTTACGCGGAGTTCGAGCCGTTGCTGTTCCAACTCGGCGAGGCGACCGAGGGCGCCTACTATCGTGTCGTCAGTCTCGTCCGCACGCAGAAGGCAGGCAAATTGGGAGCCGCCCCGCAAAGCTGGCTGAGCGAGGGCCGCGGCGGCAGTGTCGGTCCGAGATATTATGCAACGTCAACGATCTACTTGCTTTTTCTGCCTTTGGTGATTTACAGGCTCATCCAGAGATCGGCCACTTTTTTCGACCTGTCGCTCGATGCCGACATCAGGACGAAATACTACCTGCTCAAGGCCGCGGCCGTCCTTCTCACGGACGACTACGAAATCGCGAAGGTTGCACCGGCCCTCGAATACGAGCCGTCGAGGACCGACTGGGCGACGGCGCGCTTGACGGCGTCCGCCACGATTTGGCGGCAGGGGCTCGTCATCGGCCACCTCGAGCAATTTCTGGATGCGATGATCATCGTTGAAGGAGCGCAGCGGCGTCCCATGACATTCGGCGAATTTCAGGCTGCCGTAACGGGGGGCAAGGCGGAGTTTCTCGACGCCTACGAACCTGCGGCGGACATACTGAGAGATTTCTCATTCGATACACGTCCCGTCCTTGGACGCATTCTGCTAGCCTATGCCGTTCTCATGGACTTGCTGTCGCGAACCTATGCATCGCTCCCACCGCGAAGCGAGATGGAAGCCGCAGTCGATATCTTTGCGAACTCCGACAAGGCCAAAGATATTCTCGAATGGTGTCCCGATCCCGTCAAGAACGGGTGGGGTGCAACGATACCCTACCTCAAGCAGCATCTCGGCTGGGTCTACAAGCGCTGACCCATTCGTCGTGTCGGTGACTTCGCGGGCGATTTCGGATAGGCTCGCGCCATGACGGAATGGTCGCTCAAGGATGCGAAGGAGCATTTCGACGAGTTCATCATGGCCACTCGCAAGTCGCCGCAACTGGTTGTCGAAGATGGCGGGCCGGTGGCGGTTGTCATAGACGCCGCGGAATACGAACGGTTGGCGGGAAAGTTCCCCACCTCGGCCTGACCCGATGGCCTTTTCACGCGGCCCGATCAGGTCTCCGGCCCACTCGCCTTCAGCGTCGCGAGCGCGGCGACGACGAGGTAGGCGAGCAGCAGCGGCGCCAGGCCGGTCAGCAGCGAGCCGGCGATGCCGGTGAATATCCCGCAGCCCAGCCAGCCATAGGCCGTGCCGACATAAAGAAGCTGGAAGCTCACGATGGCGACGAGGCCATAGACTGCCGCCAGCAGTGTCGGGCCGAAGGAGGAGGGGCGCAGTGTGCGCTCCAGCCGGAGAATCCCCGCCGTCAGGCCGATGCGCGACACCGCCGAGGCGACGAAGATCACGCCGAGCAGCCAGGCGAAGGCCGAGGACAAGGCCAGCGCGTAGATGCGGTCGTGGCCGAGCGTGCAGGCGATGAGGCGCGCGGCCAGCGCATGCTGGCCGGGCACGACGAAATACATCGCGTTCTGCAGCGCGTCGCCGACCGGGCCGCCCTTGGCGGGCGAGCTGAGGAAGATCTGCGCCAGGAAGCTCAGGATCACGAAGGCGACGAACACCGTCTCGTTGAAGCCCGGCATGAGATGGCGCGGCTTCAGCCGCGCGAGAAGCGTCGAGGTGCCACCCGACGAGGCGCCGAAACCGCCGACGAACAACAGCCCCATGGCGCCGAACAGAAGCACGCAGACGACGACGTCCTGCACGGCGGCGAGCGGGGTATCGCCGCGGCTGAGCGCGAGGTTGACGCCATGCGCCGCCGCGAAGAGGCAGAACACGACCCACCCTTTCGCGAGAAGCCGCGCCACGCCCATGCGGTTCGCGCCCTATTGCCCGTTCACGCCGAGGCCGCCAGGCGGTCGCTTTTGACGCGTTCGGCGCGGATCGTGTCGGCGAGCAGGAAGGCGAGCTCCAGCGCCTGGCTCGCATTGAGGCGCGGGTCGCAGGCGGTCTGGTAGCGGTCGAACAGGTCGATCTCCCTGATCGCCTGGGCGCCGCCGAGGCATTCGGTAACGTCCTGGCCGGTCATCTCCAGATGGATGCCGCCGGCATGGGTCCCTTCGGCGCGATGGATGGCGAAGAAGGATTTCACCTCCTCGAACACCCGGTCGACGGGGCGCGTCTTGTAGCCGGATTGCAGCTTGATCGTGTTGCCGTGCATCGGATCGCAGGACCACACGACGTTCAGCCCCTCGCGGCGCACCGCGCGGATCAGCTTGGGCAGATGGGCGGCGATCTTGTCGGAGCCGTAGCGCGCGATCAGCGTCAGGCGGCCGGGCTTGTTCTCCGGGTTCAGCGTGGCGCAGAGCTTGATGAGGTCTTCCTCGGCGAGGCTGGGGCCGCATTTGAGGCCGATCGGATTTTTCACGCCGCGGCAGAATTCGACATGGGCGCCGTCGGGCTGGCGCGTGCGGTCGCCGATCCAGACCATGTGGCCGGAGGTGGCGTAGTGCTCGCCGGTGATCGAATCCTGGCGGGTCAGCGCTTCCTCGTAAGGCAGCAGCAGCGCCTCGTGGCTGAAATAGAAATCGACGCGGCTGGTCTGCTGCTTCACCGCGTCGGCCAGCGAGAACGTCTTCATGAAATCGACGCCCTGGTCGATCTTGTCGACCACTTCGCTGTAGCGGCGGCTGAGATCGGCGTGGTGGTGGTCGAGATTCCAGTGCCGCGCGCGGGCGAGGTCGGCATAGCCGCCGGTCGCGAAGGCGCGCACCAGATTGGCGGTCGCCGCCGCCTGGTAATAGGCGCGCATCAGGCGCTCGGGATCGGGCGTGCGGGCGGCGGCGGTGAACTCCCCGCCGTTAATGTTGTCGCCGCGATAGGAGGGCAGCGTGACGCCGTTCTGGGTCTCGAAATCGTCGGAGCGCGGCTTGGCGAATTGCCCGGCGATGCGGCCGATCTTCACCACCGGCAAATTGGCGCCGAAGGTCAGCACCGTCGCCATGCTGAGGAAAACGCAGAACGTGTCGCGGATGTTGTTGGCGGTGAATTCGGCGAAGCTCTCGGCGCAATCGCCGCCCTGGAGCAGAAAAGCCCGGCCCTGGGAGACCTCCGCCAGGCTGGACATTAAATTGCGCGCCTCGCCGGCGAACACCAGCGGCGGGTGGGTCTTCAGGCGTGCTTCCACGGCCGCCAGAGCCGCCTTGTCCGGATAGTCCGGAACCTGACGGATCGGCCTGGAACGCCAGCTTTGCGGGGACCAGGGCTGGGCCACGCGGAAAACCTCCAAAGGGGTCACGGGGATATAGGAGAAGCCGCCCGGCTTTGCCAGCGGCAGGCGCGACGCTGGTGAACGGTCGGCCGGCTAGGGCCCGAACGCCGGGCGCGCCGCGGCGGCGATGTTGGCCATGGTCTGGGCGCAGGCATGGCGGCGCAGGAGGCCGTAGCGGACGTCCAGGCGCTTGCGGAAATTCCAGTCGGGATGCATTGCCTTGGCCCAGGCGGCATAGCGCTGCAATTCGTCCTCGCGGGCGTCCGCGCCGGCGAGGGTTTCGGGACATTGGAAGGCGGCATCGAAGGTGGCGTCGTCGACCAAAGCGGGCGCGGCCGCATCGTCGCCATCGGCGGCGAAGGCGGGGCCGGACAGCGTCGCGAACGCGATCAGCGCGATGGCAATAACCCTCATGCCGCTCTCCCCCTGCCGGCGCCAGCCTACACGATGCGGCGCGGCTCAGGCCATGGTTAAACCGCGACAATCTGGGGCGGTGGCGTAACCCGTGGCCTTGGGCGGCGCGTTTCAGTAGCGTTGCGCCAGCGATATTTGCGCGAGCCGCCGGCAGGGACGGCAGCGCGGGAGGCACGATGGACACGCGCGATCCGGCATTCCTCGAACGGCTGATGGGCTATGCCGGCGCCGGCATGGTCAGCGCCTTCTGGGCCCAGGTGAAACCCGAGCGCGTGGCGATCTGGGACCGCTTCGGCGAGCACTCCTATGCCAAGATCAACGCGCAGTCGAACCGGCTGGCGCGGGTGCTGCGCGAGGAGGGCCTGAAGCCCGGCGACGCGGTGGCGCTGTTCTGCACCAACCGCGCGGAGTTCATCGAGACGCTGAACGCGACGCGGCGCGCCGGGCTGCGCGTGACGCCGGTGAACTGGCATCTCAAGACCGACGAGATCGCCTATATCCTGAACGACTGCGAGGCCAAGGCGCTGATCGCGGAGACCAAGTTCGATACCGTCCGCGAGGCGGTGCACAAGGCGCCGGGCATCGGGTTGAAACTCTCGGTCGGCGGATTGGCGGACGGGTTCGAGGATTACGACGGGGCGCTCGAAGGCATCGACGGCGCCGATCTGGACGATCCCGTGATGGGCAGCCAGATGCTCTATACCTCGGGCACCACGGGGCGGCCCAAGGGCGTGCACCGGCCGCACGGCGTCGCCACGCCGCCGCAATTCGCCGGCTCGAACGCGGGATATGATCCGGACACGGACGTTCAGATGTGCGCCGGGCCGGGCTATCACGCGGCCCCGCTCGCCTTCGACATCGCGATCCCGCAGGCCTCGGGCGTGCCGATCGCCTTTATGGGCGAGCGCTGGGACACCGAGGAAGTGTTCCGCACCATCCAGGCGCGGCGCGTGACGCACGCCCATCTGGTGCCGATCATGATGCAGCGCATGCTGGCGGCGCCGGCGGAGATGAAGGCGCGCTACGACCTGTCGTCGCTCAAGATGATCGTGCACGGCGCGGCGCCCTGCCCGCCCGAGGTCAAGCGCGCGATGATGGATTGGCTGGGGCCGATCCTATTCGAGTACTATGCGGGCAGCGAGGGCGGCGCGGGCTTCTATATCCATGCCGACGAATGGCTGAAGAAGCCAGGCAGCGTCGGCAGGCGGCCGGCACTGATGCGCGTGAAGATCCTGGACGAGGAGGGCAACGAGCTGCCGGCCGGCCAGGCGGGGCTGATTTATCACGAGACGGCGAAGCTCAACCCGTTCACTTACTACAAGGACGACAAGAAGACGGCGGCGTCGCATCGCGGCGAGTTCTTCACCCTGGGCGACATCGGCTATTTCGACGAAGACGATTATCTGTTCCTGACGGGCCGCTCGGCGGAGATCATCATCTCGGGCGGCGTGAACATCTATCCGCAGGAAGTCGACAACGAAATCATCCAGCATCCGGCGGTCGAGGACGTATGCACCATCGGCGTGCCGAACGCCGAATGGGGCGAGGAGGTCAAGAGCGTCGTGCTGCTGAAGCCGGGCGTGGCGCCGAGCGAGGCGCTGAAGCAGGAGATCATCGACTTCGTGCGGCCGCGTCTGGCGGGCTTCAAGGTGCCGCGCTCGATCGACTTCGTGGCGGAGCTGCCGCGCAGCGCGGCGGGCAAGATCAAGCGCGGCGATGTGCGCAGGCCGTTCTGGGACGGACGCAAGGTGCAGATCTAGGGCGCTTTGACGGCAATCAAGACGGGGCGCCCAGGCGGGGGGGTAAGTTCGGCGCGCATCCTCGGCGATTTCGTCATGGCGGTCGGGCGTCCCCTCGCGCTGTTTGTCGCGATCCTGTTCGCGGTCTCGGTGCCGTTCTGGTTCGCGGGGTTCGTGTGGCACGGATTCCTGCCCAGGAGCATTCCGATCGCCCTGCCGGTCAGTGCGCTGATGACGTTCGTGCCGGCGCTGTCGGCGTGTGCCGTGCTCTATCGGCGCGGCGGCTGGACCGCGGTGGGCTCGCTTTTGGCGCGGACCTTCGATGCGCGGCGCATCCGGTCGGCCGTGTGGCTCGCGGCGGCGTTCCTCACCATGCCGCTGGCGATGATCACATCGTTCCTGTTGATGCTGCTGTCCGGCACCCGGATGCCGGATGCCCATATCGCCTACGCGACGGCGCCGGCGATGTTCGCGATGTTCTTGGTCGGCGCGGCCGGCGAGGAACTCGGCTGGCAGGGTTTCGCATTCGAGGAACTGGAGAAGCGCCACGGCGTGCTCGCGAGCGCATTGATCCTGGGCGCGATATGGTCGGCTTGGCACGTCATCCCGTTCTTCCAGACCGGGCACGATTGGGCCTGGGTCGCATGGCAATGCGTTGTCACGGTGTTCCTGCGTATCGTCATGGTGTGGCTTTATGCTTATGGCGGGCGGAGCGTGTTCGCGGCCATCGTGTTCCACGCGATGAGCAACGTTTCGATATTCCTGTTTCCGAATTTCGGTTCCCACTACGATCCGCGGATAACGGCCGTCGTGCTGGCGGGCGTCGCCGCCGTCCTAGTCGCGGCGCGCGGGCGGGGCGTGGCGAAAGAACGGGCGTAGAGCACAGATAAAACGGAGCCGTTCGCTATTAGGGCACCATGGCCCTATGGTCACCGCGATTTCCCAGCGAGGACTTTCATGAGATCGCGCTTTGTCGCCGCCGCACTGGTGTTTCTGTCGCTTGGCGCGCCGGCGGGCGCGGCTTCGGCTGTCGGCCCGCAGGATGTCCGCAGCGTGGTGGGGCTGATCCAATATCTCTATGCCGGCTACGACAACGGCGCGAACGAGCGCAAGAGCTTCTTCGAGACGGTACCGTGGGACATCGACACCGGCCGGCTGATCGGACGTGTCGACACCTGCCAGCGCTCCGGCGACGGCGAGGTCATCGACTATGACTGGCCGAGCGATTCCCAGGACCCGGTGATCAGGAACCTCGCCGTGACGTTCGAGGGCAGTCCGGCGAAGGACCGTGCGACGGTGCGCGCGATGTTCTCGCAGGGCGGGCCGAAGCCGGTCGTGATCCATTATGACATGAAGCTGTACCAGGACGCGCCGCTGCCGCGCCGCTGGGGCGTGAGCAATATCCGCATCCAGGATACGCGCGGCACCGACGACCTGCTGAAGAACCTGAAGCGAATCCTCGCGACCGATTGCAAGGCGTTCAAGTAGGCGCGCGTCAGCGGAACGGGTTGAACCCGCGTTCCGCCAGCGCGGCCCAGGCGAGCGGCGCCAGCGCGGGGATGTGGAAATATCCGCGCGGCTGTGTCGGATCGGTGTCGAGCATGAAGCCGGTCGCTTGCGCCGCGGTGTCGGCGGCGTAGTAGGCGCCATCGGGCATGCGCATCGCGGCGATGGCGCGATCGAGAGCCGCCGCTTCGGCGTCGCGATGCAGAACTCTCATCAACAGCGCGGCCTGGGCAGTGCCTTCAGTCCAGAGGCCGGCGCGCGCTTCGCTGTAGGCGTAGCCGCCGTCGCGCGCGAGACGCTTGCGCAGCGTGGCGGGAACGGCGCGATAGCGTGCCGTGTCGTCCAGCGCGAGCAGCGGAAAGACCTGAGCGTCGAGCGCGAGGAACCGGTTGGGCGTGGCGCCGTCCAGGCCGGTGCCGGCGGCGAAGCAGCGGCAATCGGCCAGCCAGCTCGCGCGCACCATCGCCTCGGCGGCGGCCGCGTCGGCCAGCCAATGCTCGTCGCCGCTCGCTTGCGCCAGGGCGCGGAAGGCGGCGGCGAGATCGGTGTTGTGCTCGGTGGATTTCCAGGTGAGCAAATCGGGCGTGGGCTCATGGCCGAACACACCGCCGATGAAACCGCCGGGGCCGCGCGCGTCGCGCCAGCGCTCCAGCCACGCGCCGATCCGCCGCGCGCCGGCGCGATAGCGCGGATCATGTGTCGCGCGGTCGAGGGCGAGCAGCGCCAGCATCGCCCAGGCCTGGTTTCCCGTGTCGCTGCCGACCTGGTAGCGGTCTTCGACCCATTTGTTGAGCTTGGCGTCCCACCAGCCGGCGAGTTTCACCGGGCTCGCGGGCGCGCCGGCGAGATAGGCGTTGCGCAGGCGACCGTCGTGCCAGAAACGGTCGTCATCCTGCGCCGCCAGGATGGCGTCGCCGATGCGGCGGGCATGCGCGATATCGTTGCAGCCGATCAGCGCGATGGTCGCGGCGGCGTTGTCGTAGAGAAACGCGGCGTCCTTCAGTTCGCGGATCGTGGTGCCGGGGTAGCTGGCGAGGAAGACCGGACCGGCGGAGGGGACGAGTTGGGCGGCGAGCGTGACGCAGGGGGTCGGCGCCGCATTTGCCGCCGTGATCGCGGCGAGGAATGCGATGTGGAGCATGCTGCGCAAGAACATCGCCTCACCTGACTCTTGCTTTGCTTGGGTCGAAGCTAAAGTTCAACTCACCCCTTGTCATCCGCCGCGAATGCGGCGGACCCAGGTGAAACTTGTACCGCCGGAGCAGGCGTCAACTGGGTGCCCCGCATTCGCGGGGCATGACACCTTTAATTTTTAATCGAGGTCAGCCGGCGTCTTGCTGTAGCTCTTCGTGCGCATCGTCACCAGTTCCTCGGCGGCCGTCGGATGCAAGGCGATCGTCGAATCGAACTGCGCCTTGGTCGCGCCGATCTTCACGCAGACGGCGACGATCTGGATGATCTCGGCGGCGTGGTCGCCGAAGATGTGGCAGCCCAGCACCTTGTCCGTCTTCGAATCCACAATCAGCTTGAACGTCGTGCGCGCGTCACGGCCGCTCAGCGTGTGCTTCAAGGGGCGGAACACCGATTTGTAGACATCGATGCTGTGGCCGAGGCCCAGCGCCGTCACCTCGGTCATGCCGACGACGCCGATCTCCGGCGTGGTGAAGACGGCGGTGGGAATATTCTGGTGGTCGACCGGCGTCGGGACGCCGCCGAACACGGTCTTCACGAAGCACATCGCCTCGTGGATCGCGACGGGCGTCAACTGGATGCGGTCGGTCACGTCGCCGATGGCGTAGATGTTGTCGGCGCTGGTCTTCGAATAGTGGTCGACCAGGACCTCGCCGCGCCTGCCGAGCTCGACGCCTGCCTTCGCGACATGCAGCGCATCGGTGTTGGGGGCGCGGCCGATGGCGAGCATGATCTCGTCGCACTCGATCACGTCGCCCTTGTTGGTCTCGGCGTGCAGGCAGCCATTGCGCCGCTCGATCTTGGTGAACTCGCAGCCCAGCGCGACATGCAGGCCCTTGGTCACCATCGATTCGGCGAGCGCGTCGCGGATGTCCTCGTCGAAGCCGCGCAGCACCTTCCGGCCGCGATAGAGCAGCGAGACCTTCGAGCCCAGGCCGTGGAAGATGTGGGCGAATTCCAGCGCGATATAGCCGCCGCCGGCGATCAGGATGCGCTTGGGCAATTGCTCCAGGTGGAACGCCTCGTCCGACGTGATGCAGAGATTGCCGCCGGGGATCATATGCGTGGTGCCGAGCTCGCGGGTCGGGCGGTTGCCGGTGGCGATCAGGATCTTGTCGGCGGTGACGCGGCGGTCGTCGTTGAGGAGGCGGATGGTGTGCGCGTCCTCGAACACCGCACGGTCCTGGAAGATGGTCACGCCGGCGGCCTTGACGTTCCGCGTGTAGATCGCCTCCAGCCGGGCGATCTCCTTGTCCTTGTTGGCGATCAGCGTCGGCCAGTCGAATTTCGGCGTGCCGATGGTCCAGCCATAGGCGGCGGAATCCTCGAAATCCTCGTGGAATTGCGCGGCATAGACGAACAGCTTCTTGGGGATGCAGCCGCGGATCACGCAGGTGCCCCCCATGCGCCATTCCTCGGCCAGCGCCACGCGGGCGCCGCCGAGCGCCGCCATGCGGCTGGCGCGCACGCCGCCAGAGCCGCCGCCGATCACGAAAAGGTCGTAGTCGTATTGTGCCATGTGCCTGCCTTATGGTCTGCCTTGCGGGCGTCGCGGGGACGGGTTTATCCGAACCCGATATGGGGGCCAAATTAGCATGCGACAGGGAGGGATGCGCGCCGCAATACGGCTATGCGCGGGCCTGTTCTGCGCCGGGGTGTCGCTCGGCGGCTGCACGCTGTCCGATTCGCTTAGGCATGACGATATCCGCTCGGTCTGGACCCAGCCGCCGAACACGGTGACGCGGCAGGCCGTGGTCTTCGCGACCGACCGGCAGGCGGATGGGAGCGCGCTGGGCTATGGACTGCACTGGGACGCGGCGATCCATTGCGGGGTGGCCGAGCTCGAAGTCCCCGGCGCCTTCGTCTTGGGCCAGACGCCGCGCTGGCCCAAGGCGACGCTGGCGCAGCCGCCCATCGCCTGCGACGTCAAGACCGACATGGACGGATTCGCTGAGGCCGTGGCGGCGCGGGCGCGCGGCTGCGGCCGGGTGCTGCTGTTCGTGCACGGCTATAACCAGACCTTCAACACGGCCATCCTACGGGTTGGGCAGCTCGCGACGGACACGCAATGGCACTGCGCGGTCGCGGCGTTCTCGTGGTCGAGCGAGGGTAAGTTCGACCGCTATGCCGCCGACATCGAGCGCAGTGGCTATGCGGTGCCGGAACTGATCGAGGCGTTGCGCGCGCTGAACGCGGCGGGGCTGAAGGTCGATGTCGTGGCGCATTCGATGGGGGCGCGGGTGACGCTGACGGCGCTGGCGGCCTTGTGCAACCGGCGGGCCGTGCCGGTGGCCGACGAGCTCCTGCTGGTGGCGCCGGACGTGAGCGCCGAGCACGACAATGACGATTTCGGGCACCTGCTGGCGAAGGGCGCGCCTTGCGTGATGCGCGCGACGGTCTATGCCTCGGATAATGACCTGATCCTGGTGACGTCGGAGGGCGTGCATGGCGGCATCCCGCGCGCCGGCCGCGTGCCGGAGCGCGACCTACAATATCTGAAGGACGGAAAGGTCGATATCGTCGACGCCAGCGCGGCGCCGGGCGATCCGTTCGGGCACGGATATTTCGTCCTCTCCTATGAGATGATGGACGACATGATGTGGGTCTTGTCGGGGCTGCCGATCGAGCGCCGCGCCGCCGCCGACGCGCTGGGCGGGCCGACGCTTTCCTGCGCCACGCCGGGCTGCGGCGACAAGCACTATGTGCTGCGAGTGGCGAAGGATCGGGGACCGGATACCCAGACGCGGCTGCTGCGCGCGCTGTGGCCGCTCATTTTCCGCGTTCAATGACCTCGACTTCGCCGGGATGGGCGACGAGCAGCGTGGTGGCGAGCCCGACGAAGAGCCCGTGCTCGACCACGCCGGGGATGTCGGCCAGCGCCTGGGCCAGCTTCGCGGCCGAGGTGATGGCGCCGAACGCGCAGTCATAGAGCACGTTGCCGGAATCGCTGCGCACCGCGGCGCCGTCGCGGCTGCGCAGCGCGATCGGGACGTCAGCGTAGCCGAGCGCGGCGGACGCGGCGGCGATGCGCGCAGCGGTGGTCTTGTGGCCGAATTCGAGGACCTCGACCGGCAGCGGGAACCTGCCGAGGCGGGCGACGAGCTTGCTGTCGTCGGCGATGACCACCATGCGCTTCGACGAGGCGGCGACGATCTTCTCGCGAAGCAGCGCGCCGCCGCCGCCCTTGATGAGGGTCAGTTCACGGTCGGCCTCGTCGGCGCCGTCGACGGTGAGGTCGAGCGGCGCAAGATCGTCGAGCGCGGCGAGCGGGATGCCGAGGGCGCGGGCCTTGGCGGCGGTCTTCTCCGAGGTCGGCGCGCCGATCACATCGAGCCCGCCGCGTATGCGGGGCGCGAGAAGTTCGAGGAATATCTCGGCGGTGGAGCCGGTGCCGAGGCCGAGCTTCATGCCCGGCCGGACATATTCGAGGGCCTTGGCGGCGGCGGCGCGTTTGAGGGCGGAAGGATCGGCGGTCATGGAGACAGTCTAGCGAAGGCCGGCGCGTTCGTCACAGGGCGGCGACGGGGATTCCCAGGGTGCGGGGCGCAATCGGCCATGCGCTGGTCGAAGGTCGCGAGCTCGGCGCCGAGGCGCTGGGCGATGGCGAGGTGAATGGCGTCCGGCGTCCGCAAGGTTAGATCGAGGCGGCGCAGCATCGCGGCTGCGTCAATCAAGTTGGAGTGGTCCATCTCGACCACGGTCGTCTTCCGCCGCACCCAATCATCGAAATTGGCGAATGCGCTTCGCGATTCAGCCTCGGTCGACAGCTTCACGCGTAGCCGAATGCCGACAACGGAGGCAAATTCGGCCGAGGCAAAACGCCCACGATCAAGCCGGACGGCCCGGTGGACAAAAAGGACCGCACGCGCGCGATGAACGGATCTGGCAGAAAAAGCGGCACAATGACACTGGTGTCGAGGTAGACGCTCAACGCGCCCATTCCTCGTCGCGCATGCGCGAAACGAACGTGCCGGCGTCTTCCTTCGGCATCTTGCCGCCGACCCGATGGCTGTCGAGCCACGCCACGTCTTCCGCCGTGATCCGGCGCTCGGCAATGGACACCGCCGACGAAGCCACGGGCTTGATCTGTGCCACGACCTCGCCGTCCTGCGTGATGACGACGTCCTCGCCCTTGCGGGCGCGGTCGATCAACTCGGAGAGCTTGTCCTTGGCCTCGGCGATGCTGTGCGTAGACATAGGCGGAATATAGCGTTTGGATGGGTTGTCTGTCCACGAAACCGGAAAATGCAGCGTCATAGGGACTACGACATCGCCGTCATCGGCCTGGGCGCCGCCGGAAGCGCGGCGCTGAATGCGCTGGCGCGGGCCGGCGTGCGCGCCGTCGGGATCGACCGGTTCGATCCGCCGCATGCGCTGGGCAGTTCGCATGGCGAGACGCGGCTGCTGCGCACCGCTTACGCCGAGGGGCCGTTCTATGTACCGCTGGTCAAGCGCGCCGTCACGCTGTGGAAGGCGGCGGAGCGGCGGGGCGGGGTCAAGCTGTTCGAGCAGACCGGCGTCGTCTATGCCGGGCCGGACGGCAATCCCTTCATCCGCGGCACGCTGGACGCGGCGGACGCCAAACAGGTGCGACTGACGCCGGCGCGCGGGCTGGAGGCATGGTTCGACCTGCCGGACGACTGGCGGCGGGTTCGCGAGAGCGGCGGCGGCTTCGTCTATCCCGAGCGCGCCATCGCGACGTTCCTGAAGGAAGCGCGGCGGCGTGGCGCCACCGTCTTCAAGAACCGCGCGTGCGAAACCATCGACCGGTCGGGCAAGCGGGTCGTCGTCCGCACGACGCGCGGCGACATCGTGGCGGATCGCGTGGTCGTCGCCACGGGGGCGTGGATCGGCGAATTGCTGCCGGAGCTGAAGCCCGCCACCTTCGTCGAGCGGCGGGTGCTGCACTGGTTCGCCGATCCGGAGCGGCGGTTCACGCGCCGGCGCGGCTTTGCGCCGTTCGCCATCGGCACGGAGGACGGGCAGATGATCTACGGCTTTCCGGCCAACGCCAAAGGCGAGGTGAAGGTCGCCGAGCATGTCAGCGTGCAGGTCATCGCGACGCCGGACGCGCTGGATCGCCGCGTGACGAAAACCGATATCGATGCGATTGCGCCGCTGGCGCGGCGCCTGATGCCGGGGCTGGGCAAGCGGCTGCGCTCCGAGGTCTGCATGTATCCGATGGCCAAAGATGAGCGCTTCATCCTGGCGCGCCATCCACGCGACCGCCGGATCGTGATCGGCGCGGGGCTTTCGGGCCACGGCTTCAAATTCGCGCCGGCGATCGGCGAGGTGCTCGCGGACCTGGCGCTCGGCAGGGCGCAACGCGTACCCATCGCGAAATTCGGCTGGCCTATTCGACCGTGACGCTCTTCGCCAGGTTGCGGGGCTGGTCGACGTCGGTGCCCTTGGCCACGGCGGCGTGATAGGCCAGAAGCTGGATCGGAATCGCGTAGAGCAGCGGCGCCAGGAAGGGATCGGCCTCCGGCACCTGGATCGTCGCCCATACCGCGTCGCCGGCGCGCGCGATGCCCTGCGCGTCGGAGATCAAAAGCACCTTGCCGCCGCGCGCCATCACTTCCTGCATGTTGGACACGGTCTTCTCGAACAGCGCGTCGTGCGGCGCGATGACGATGACCGGCACCGTCTCGTCGATCAGCGCGATGGGGCCGTGCTTCATCTCGCCGGCGGCATAGCCTTCGGCGTGGATGTAGGAAATCTCCTTCAGCTTCAGCGCGCCTTCGAGCGCCAGCGGGAAGCTCGGGCCGCGGCCCATGTAGAGGACGTCGGTGGCCTTGGCGATCTCCTGGCCGAGCACTTCGATCCTCGGCTCCTGCTTGAGGAATTCCGCGATGTGGCGCGGCGCGGCCAGCAGCGCGGCGCAGAGGCGCTTCTCGTCGGCCTCGCTCAGCGTGCCGCGCGCCACGCCGGCGGCGATGGCGAAGGAGGCGAGCGCCGCGAGCTGGCAGGTGAAGGCCTTGGTCGAGGCGACGCCGATCTCCGGCCCCGCGAAGGTCGGCAGCACGATGTCGGCCTCGCGCGCGATGGAGCTTTCGGCGACGTTGACGATGGCGATGGTGGTCTGGCCGTGGACTTTGGCCTCGCGCAGCGCGGCGAGCGTGTCGGCGGTCTCGCCCGATTGCGAAACGAACAGCGCCGCGCCGTCCTTCGGATAGACCGGATCGCGGTAGCGCAGCTCCGACGCGACGTCAGCGTCGACCGGCAGGCGCGCCAGCTTCTCGAACCAGTATTTGCCGACCAGGCCGGCATAGAAGGCGGTGCCGCAGGCGGTGATGGTGAGGCGCGAGGCCTTGGACAGCGCGCCGCGCAGGCCGACACCCTGGCGCTGCACCACGGGGCCGGCCGGATCGAGATAATGCGCCAGCGTGTGGCCGACGACCTCGGGCTGTTCGTGGATTTCCTTCGCCATGAAATGACGCTTGCCGCCCTTGTCGACGATGGCGGCGGAGGCGCTGGTGACCTTCACCTCGCGGTTGGCGGGGCGGCCCTCGCGGTCGAAGATAGAGACCTGGGCGCCGTCGACCACCACGACGTCGTCGTCTTCGAGATAGGAGACCTTGTTGGTGAAGGGCGCCAGCGCGAAGGCGTCGGAGCCGAGATAGGCCTCGTGCTCGCCATAGCCGACGGCGAGCGGCGCGCCCTTGCGGGCGCCGATCAGGAGGCGCTCATGGCCGGAGAAGATCATCGCCAGCGAATAGGCGCCGGTCAGCCGGCGCACCGCGGCCTGCGCCGCTTCGGATGGCGTCAGGCCCATGTCGAGGAAATCGGTGACGAGATGCACCGCGACTTCGGAGTCGGTCTGCGATTCGAAGACGTGGCCCTTGGCGATCAGCTCGTCGCGCAGCTCGCGGAAATTCTCGATGATGCCGTTGTGGACGATGGCCACGCGCCGGCTGGCATGGGGATGGGCGTTGGTTTCGTTCGGCGCGCCATGCGTCGCCCAGCGGGTGTGGCCGATGCCGGTGTGGCCGGACAGCGGGTGGGCGTGCAGGACCTCGCCGAGGCGGTCGAGCTTACCAGGCGAGCGGCGGCGCTCGATATGGCCATGGACCAGCGTGGCGATGCCGGCGGAATCGTAGCCGCGATATTCCAGGCGCTTAAGGGCATCCAGGATGACCGGCGCCACGTCGCGCGTGCCCGCGATTCCGACAATGCCGCACATACTCAAATCCTTTCGCAGAAACCGTTCCTAGACGAACGATCCTGAACCGCTTCTGAACGCTATTTCTTCTTGGCGGCCTTCTCGGCCTTCTTCCTTGTGCGGAACTTCTCCGCCCAGCCCGGGATTTCCTTCTGCTCGGCGCGGGTCACCGCCAGACTGTCCTTCGCCGTCGACTTGGTGATCACCGAGCCGGCGCCGATATAGGTGCCGTCGGCGATCGAGACCGGCGCCACCAGCGCGGAATTGGAGCCGATGAAGGCGCCCGCGCCGATGTCGGTGTGGTGCTTGTCGAAGCCGTCATAGTTGCAGGTGATGGTGCCGGCGCCGATGTTCGCGCCCGCGCCGACCCGCGCGTCGCCGAGATAGGTCAGGTGGTTCGCCTTGGCGCCTTTTTCAATCGTCGCGTTCTTCACCTCGACGAAATTGCCGATATGGACGTCGTCCTCGATCCGCGCGCCGGGGCGCAGGCGCGCATAGGGACCGATCAGCGCGTCGCGTCCGACATGGGCGCCTTCGAGATGGGAATGCGATTTGATCTCCGCCCCGCTCTCGATCCGCACGCCGGGGCCGAACACGACGTATGGACCGATATGCACGTCCGCCTCCAGCACCGTGTCGTGGGAGAGGAACACCGTTTCCGGCGCCGTCATGCCGACGCCGGCGGCCAGCGCGCGGGACCGCAGGCGGTTCTGCATGGCGCGTTCGGCGTCGGCCAGCTCGGCGCGGGAGTTGACGCCCATGACGTCGATCTCGTCGGCCAGCGTGATGGCGCAGGCGACGCCGTCGGCTTTCGCGATCAGCGGGACTTCTGGGATGTAATATTCCTTCTGGGCGTTGTCGTTGGAGAGCCGCCCCGCCCAGGCGAAGAATTTCCGCGCGTCGGCCGCCGCATAAGTGCCGGCGCAGCACAGATCGATGGCGCGCTCGGCCGCCGTCGCGTCCTTGAATTCCACGATGCGGTCGAGCGTGCCGTCGGCGTTGCGGATGACACGGCCATATTGCGCCGGATCCTTGGAGCGGAAGGCGACGAGCGAGAGACCCGTCTTCTCCGCCGAGGCTAGCGTTTCCTCCATCATCGCCGGCCGCGCCAGCGGCATGTCGCCATTGTTGACCAGGAGCGCGCCGTCGAACCGGCCGAGCACGCTGGCCGCCGCCAGCGCGGCGTGGCCGGTTCCGAGCGGCTTGTCCTGGATCGCGTTCTCCCCGCCAAGACTGGAGACATAGCCGCGCAGGCTATCCATGTTCGGCGCGCTGACGACGACGATGCGCTCCACGCCGGCGGCGCGGATCGCGGCCATGACATGGCCGAGGATGGGAAGGCCGGCGACGGCGTGCAGCACCTTGGGCTTGGCGGATTTCATCCGCGTGCCCTGCCCCGCTGCCAGAATGACGGCTGCTCTCGCCATGGCGGATTCCCTTAGCGGCCCTCAGAAAAAGGACAAAGTGACGATTTGCGACGCTATATTGCCCGGACTCTTCCGCCAGAATCGTAAACGATGCAAACCGCCCTGATCTTCGACCTCGACGGAACCCTGGTCGACACCGCCCCCGACCTGCTCGGCGCCACCAACGCCGTGCTGCGCTCGGAGGGGCGGCGCGAGGTCGATCCGGCGACGCTTCGGCACATGGTCGGCTTCGGGGCGCGCTCGCTGATCAGCCAGGCGATGGCGGCGACCGGGGCACCGGTGGAGGACGCGCGGCTGGCGGAACTGGTCGACCGTTTCCTGGTGCACTACCGGGCGCATATCGCGGACGAGAGCGTGGCCTTTCCGGGGGTCGAGGAGACGCTGGAGACCCTGCTGGGCGAGGACCGCCATCTCGGCGTGCTCACCAACAAGCCGCAGGAGATGGCCGACCTGCTGCTGAAGGCGCTGAAGCTCGACCGGTTCTTTTCGGTGATCTATGGCGCGGGGCGGATGAGCTACGTCAAGCCGGACGCGCGCATCTTCCATGACGTGGTGCGCGAGTTGGGCGCGGCGGGCGGCATCATGATCGGCGACAGCGTGACCGACGTGGCGACGGCGCGGGCCGCCAAGGCGCCGGTCATCCTCGTGTCCTATGGCTATACGCCCGAGCCGGCGCACAGGCTGGGCGGCGACGCGGTGACGGGAGATTTCAGGCGGATACCTGCGCTGGCGCGCGGGCTGATCGGCTGACAATCGGCCGGCCGCGCCGACATAGTTGTGGACAAGGCAATATTGCAATTGAACTGAACAACGTAAAGGCGAATGCTTCAATCTGGGGCTCGAATACAAATCTTCCGTCAATAATCCGGCATCTGCCCAAATTCTCGACAAGGAGACCGCGCGCAACGTTCTGCGCCGGAAGGAGGCGACATGACCGTTGTTCCAGCTGTCATTGTCAAGGTCGATCCGGACGGCGGACCGGTGACCGTGCACGTCCGCATCGCCGGCACGCAAATCAACACCTCCACGTCGGTCGTGTTCAAGCCGCAGGCAGGCGCCCCGCAAATCCTGCTGTCGACCGATCCGCGTTCCGACATCGACGCGCCGCTTCCCGGGGCGGCGGCAACGCTTCCCGGCTCTCAGGCGCTCTGCGACGTCGCAATCACCGCCATGGCGGCCAACCAGCATTGGAGCGTGACGTTCACCGCGATGCAGAATCTGGCGGCGATCGGCGGCAGCGACGACAGCGGCGACTTGGCGGCCCAGGCCGATCACGCCGATTCGGTCCTGACTCTGGTGTTTGCATGAGAGCCGGCGCTCTGCTCCTCGGATGCGCCGCGTTGTGCATTGCCGTGCGGCCGGCCTTGGCCGACGCTCCGATCGCCGGCACCAATCTCAATACGCCGGAAAGCGCGGCGGCATCGATCATCGGCGGCAGCACGCAGGGCGTAATACATGCCGGTTCGCCGTCGCAGCTCGGCATTTCGCTCCTCAACGGGCTGGACGGGAGCGGAAACCTCAAAGCCGGGACAGGAGCGGAACTGGCGCCATGGCCGGTCTTCGGCTGGATCACGCCCACCGAATATCGCGACGATCCCGTCATGCGGATTCTCGGCCGCACGACACTCTCCTTCGCCACGGCCAAGGGCACGGGTGGCGGCGCCGCGCCCGTCAGCCTCGGCTTCGGCATATCGACATCGCTGATCGACAGGACCGATCCGATGCTCGATGGCGACGTGTCCCAGCTCGATCCCGCAACAGACAATGGCTGCGTTCAAGCGATCGATAACGAGATCAACACCAGGACGACGCAGGCCGAGCGCACCATCAACACCGCGACCGCGGAGGGCGTGGCGAAGCTCTCCAAGGCGATAGCCGATATCGACCAGTCGCAGACGCCGCTTCTCAAGAAATGCTTCAAAAAGGGCGCGATCCGCCTGTGGAACCGGTCGGCTTGGAACGTATCCGCCGCCTATGCCGTGACGACGCCAACGGGCGCGCTGAACCTGCTGAAGGCGTAGTCCTATGCGTTCAACACGACGATCGCCTGGGGGTTCGACGATTTCGGGCAGCAGCCCACCGGCATGGCCAATTGGCTGGGACATGGCTGGCTGTACAAGAACGCCCAACTGCTTTTCGGCGCGCAATATGTTCAAGGCCAGATTGTCGCGGACCCGGCACACAAGGGCAGCTTCTACAGCCAGAACTCCTGGCAGATCGGCACGCAATTCCGCAGCCGCCTCTTCACGATGAAGGACGAGCCCGATGCCGATGGCGCGGCGGCGGCCGACACGTCGTTCACCTTCAAGAACACGCTCGCTTCGCTGGAATTCGTCTATGTCTCCAATCACCCAAGCGCTGGACATCCGAGAAACGACGAAATGACCTTTACGCTCGGCGCCGAATTCGAGATCGCCGACAAGACATTTCTGGACTTCGGAATAGGCGAGGACAGGAAGAGCAATGGTGGATCTACGAGCGGCTTCGCGCTGACCCAGTTGAAGTACAATTTTGCCAGCTCGTCATCCCTGTTCAGCCATTGAGACACCGCGCGCGGGCTTGCGGCAGCGCTTCCGTCGCGAGGAATCGCAACGAAGGCGGATTGGCAGTACGATCCAATCCGCCACGCAGGATGCAGCCTCATGCCGTCCATTCTCGTCTTCTACGGCTCCTACCGGATCGACCGGATCGGCATAAGGCTCGCGAAATTCGTCGTCGACGGCCTCGCGGCGCGCGGCGAGGACGCCGAGCTGATCGACGCCAAGGCGGTTGGGCTGCCCATCCTGGACCGGATGTACAAGGAACATCCCAAAGGCCAGGCGCCGGCGGCGATGGAGGCGCTGGCGAGCAAGATCAGGAAGGCGGACGCCTTCGTCTTCGTGACCGGCGAGTACAATTGGGGCGTCCAGCCGGGGCTCAAGAACCTGACCGACCATTTCCTGGAGGAATGGTTCTGGCGGCCGGCGGCGATCGCGAGCTATTCGCCGGGGCGGCTCGGCGGGGCGCGGGTGAACTCGACCTGGCACGGCATCCTGGCGGAGATGGGAATGGTGGTGATCTCGAGCACCCTGACCGTCGGCACGCTGACCCAGGTGATCGACGCGGAGGGCAAGCCGGTGGGCGATGCCGGCGCGGTGCAGCACAAGGCGTTCACGCGCTTCGCCGACGATCTCGCCTGGTGGACGGAGGCCGCGAAGGCCCAGCGGGCGAAGGCGAAGCCGCCTTATTAGGTTGGTTCGGTTTCGGAAACATCCTCGCGGCGCGTGCCCGAAATTCGCGTCCGCCTTGACGGGCCGCAGGGGCAAATCCTATACCGCGCATCCGCCGTCCGGCGGGCGCGTAGCTCAGCGGGAGAGCACTCCCTTCACACGGGAGGGGTCACAGGTTCAATCCCTGTCGCGCCCACCAATTTTTCCTGAATTCCCGCGGCTTTTCGAAAACCGAGATTTGTTCTACTCGGCACCAAACGGCGTACAAAAGCAGACTTCGGCACCGAAATCCGTGGAAAATCCGTGGAAAAATCCGAGGCGGGAAATCGGCATTTGTTCACGGTGAGAATCGGCGGATGACTCGCACTGGAAGCCATTGAGTTCAGACCGGGCGGATACGCCGACTCCGGCACTTTCGCGCAGTCCAATCGCATGGCCAAAACGAACCTGAAATCAGACTGGCATGCGTCCCATATGGCGCTGGCGGCCCAGACGTACCTCAAGAACAAACACAATATGTTGGAGGGGTTCGAGTCGATCGAGGATTTTGCGGTCGACGAGACATCGCTCGATCCCAAGGATAAACGGGGCATCGAACACCACCTGATAAATTTGCGCGCCGCACTGGCGCGTCACCTTTGGCGCAAGGAAGTTTTTGTCGGCGTATCGCTTCTGGACATGCTGGTATTCGGAGCGGTCCGCGACAACACGGCGGACTACGGACTGGAGGTTCTCAAACGGCTTTCCAATGCGTCGGTCTCGCCCGGTTTTATCATCTTTCCGCTCCATTCCACGGGCATCGTGCAGCCTGCGCCGCTTTCGCTCGCCACGAATGTGCGCTTCGTCCTGTTCAAGAAGCCCGGCTTCGCCGTCGTGGCACAAGGCAACGATTATACCGCGACGCTTGCCGGCATTGGTGCGGCGATGAAGGGCTTGGGCATCAAGGGAGCCCTCGATCTCGATGATTGGCGCCATCACATGCAAGCCGGACATCTCAAATGGTTCACGCGCAATCCGCTGTTGCTGGTCAAGATCACATCAGTGACGGGCGCCTATTACGAGAATCAGTTCGTCTATGCGCTCAAACTGCGTCTGATTAATGCCATGCTGATGATGCTGGCATCGTTCAATGCAGTCGGCGCAAAGACCAAGGATCTGCCAACCACGCGGCGCATCAACAATTGGCAGACCTTGGATATTCATCACTATCTGCTCGGCGAAGCGTTCAAGCCCGCAAAGCCAAACGCGCACGTCGAGATCGACGTGCGGCGCGTGCCCATGAATCTCAACGCGGTCGATCTTGCACAGCTGTCGGACGTTCCGATCACGATCGATACGGAGGCGCTCAAGCTTGCGAAGAACACCACTCGGCTTACCAAAGTGGCGGCAGCCATCACGGCGATCGAACAAGGCTACCGCGAACATGTAATGTTGCCGCGCGACAAGAAGACAGCCAATGCCAATATCTATCGCAAACTGGTGTTATCGCTCGACTGGTACCGGCGTTCCTTCAGCGCGACGGCGCGGGACAGTGAAGCGGTCATCGCGCTCGCCGTGGCGTTTGAAACCTTGCTGTCGGATTTCTACACGCCGGGCGTGACCGCAAAGATCATCGCACGGGTGGGTGCGTGCCTGAAAGGCAACAGCGCCGCCGCCAAATACCAAACGGCGGTGCAATCGCTGTTCGATAAACGCGGCAAGGCTGTGCATCTGGGCGGCTTCGACGGCACGCCGGACCTGCTTTTGGCGCGCCGAGCTTACGCGCTCTGCCTCGCCAAAATCGTTTTCCTGTTGCCGCTGACGGTGAAGAAGGCGAACGAACCCATCCGTTTGCTGTTCGGCGTTTAGCCTCACCACATTGGCGTGTTCGCCCCGCGCTCTTCTAGAGGATCATCCAGCGGGACTTGGATCTCCCTGAGGTCGAGGTCGTACATCGGCAACTGCCAGTGATGGAGTGGAGCGAGTTTCGATACGCGTCAATCACTTAGCGGATTGCGTGTGCATAACCCTCGCTACGCTGACGTTCAGCGCGCGGACGCGAGAACGGCTCATGATCGCGCTGAGCTGCCCAGTCCGGACGGACGGTGGATTTCTGCGCGAGCAGCTGAAAACCCGCTGAGGAATGCACCGCGCAACCCGCAACCCGATTAGAACAGCAACCTGCGCAATACCGGTACCGATCTCACCATCCATGCCGACCTTCTTGAATCAGACTCGCGATCCCCAAAGGATGCTCAAACCGACGCCTACTAAGCGAAGTTCGCTCTAGCGTGGAGGCAGTGTTGTGGTCCCTTGGAATTCGCCTTCCGGCACCGACGATTTTATCTTTCCCTGTTTTACAAGAAAGTTTGATGTCTCGGCCCAAATGGGCTGCCAATAATATGTTCCAGGCTTCAGAAATGCATCGCTAGCCTCGGATCGTGTTTTTGGAAAATATTGAAACGTCCAAGCGATAGCGTATTCGTTAGCGGTGTAATCGACGCTCGCCTTGCCTCGCAGGTAGTCTCTGAGAACCGAGGAGCGTCCGGGAATGTCCGCGCTAATGTATTGGATCGTTCGGAACCACGAATCGACGAGCTTCCGCATTAGTTCTGGATGACTATCTACAAAGTCCTTCCGAGCGACGATGCCATCGACGACCGGTAGACTGACATCAGGTCCCACCAACAATTCGACTGCGCCATGACGCTTAGCTTGAACCCGCTCGGTTAGCCCGCCCGAAAAAGCATCCAGATCACCGGAAATAAAGGCGGCTAAATTGTCCTCGGGACGCGCGTTTACGAGTTGGACGTCGTGCTTGGGATCCATGCCTGCGGCGCGAAGGGCATCAAGAACGGTTTGTTCGAAGGTTGTTCCCTCCGTAACACCAATTCTCTTTCCCCGTAGTTGCTCCATTAGAATTTTGACGCGCGCCAACTTCGCATCCTTTGATAGATGCGAAAGGTCGCCGCCAGTCTGCATCGCTCCGGGATGCACCATGATCGCCGCGCCGTTCCACACATATAGCGGCGCATAGAACACGATGTCCTTTCCGCCTGCTTTCAAGCTCGGAAGCGCTGCTTGATAGGAATCGAAATTATAGAGCGCCACATCGATCGAACCGCTAGCGAGCGCCAAGGGAACGTCGCCCCAGCCTAAATCAACAAGTCGAACATCGACGCCATCGTCCTTGTACCAACCCAATTTGGCTGGAACCACGGGAAGCGCGGAATCCTGAAATGGCGTTATTCCATATCGGACAGTCTGTTGTGAGTCCGATTGGGATTGGGGCCAAAATCGGATGGCGCCTATCACCAAAAGGACTCCAAGAACGGCCAATAGAATCCAGCTGCGAGTGCGCATGCTCTTCTCCTATTCCTCTGTTCCGCGATACCAACTCGTTAGATCCCGGAAAACATAATCCAGTACCAAGTCCAATGCCTGACAGAGCAGGCCGAGGATCAATATGGCTAGCCACACCGTTGGGATTGCGAGATTGACTCGTGCCGTATTGATCAAATAGCCAAGGCCGATCTGTGCACCCATGAATTCGGCGGCGATCGTCAGAGTAAAAGCGATCGCAAGCGACAGTCGGAATGCGCCTCCTAAGAAGGGAATGCAACCCGGGAGAATGATGTGCCGATAGATGAAGAGCCGGGACGCGCCAGATATCCGCGCAAAACGAACCCACTGCTCTGGTATCTTTGCGATTGCTTCGTTCGTAGCGATCGAGACAAACACCGCCGTGCTTATGACAATAAGGAGCACCCGTCCAATCTCGGAAAATCCGAAAAGCAGGATGAACACCGGCAGCAGCGCAATAACGGGAACGGGTCGGGCTGCGTCCAGAAAAGGAACGAACACCCGCTGTGCCCAAGGGCTATACTGAACGAGCAGACCAAGCGTCATTCCCAGCGCGCCGCCGAGTACGACACCAACGGTCGTCCTCAATAAAGTCGCTAGCAAATGGTCCACTAGGTTCCACCCTATGTTGTGCCCCGCTTCAATAACTTCCTCCGGAGACGGTAGGATGAGGTTGGAAACAGCATGACCGCGCGTCGCGAGCCACCAAAGAAGGCCTACAACGAGCAGCCAAACCAGCCTCGTGACGAACGAAACCGGTCGCGCGCTCGTCGCAAGCGGTTTCGTCAAAACTGGTTGGAAAGGTCTCATGATGTCGGCACCCGATCGTCTGCCGCTGCAATTCCAGACATTATCTTGTCGCGTGTACCGGCGGGAAACCCATCGGGGCCTCTCTCGATCACGAGCACCACACTGGTCGGTGACGATCCACTAAGCACGACGATCTTGTCGGATAGATAGATGGCTTCGTCGACGTCGTGACTCACCAGTATGCTGATTCGGGGGTCGCGAAGCGTATGGGAGCGCCACGCATCCCACAGCACTTGCTTCTGTGCGGAATCGAGACCTGTAAAGGGCTCATCACCGACGAGGAAGCGATCATCAGCGAGCAACGCTCTAACAAATTCAACGCGCTTGCGCATGCCGAACGACAATGTCGACGGCAGATAATCCAGCGCGTGGCCCAGACCGAAAGACGAAAGCAAGACGCCTGCGTCCACTTGCCTCTTACCCTTCCGTACTGATCCTGGAAACGTTGTATTCTTGAGAACCGTCAGCCACGGAATTAGAGAATCGTCTTGAAATAACACGCCACGCACCAAGCCAAGTTCGGAGGAACGATTATCGGCGACGCTTATGGAGCCGCTCGTGGGTCTCAGGAGACCACACACCAATCGGACGATCGTGGTCTTGCCGCAACCCGACGGTCCGAGCACGGCGGTTGTCTTTTTATCGTCACATGTGAGCGAAAAATCCGCGAGGATCGGCCGCGTTCCATAGGAGAATCCGACACCTTCAAATCTGATCATCGGATCGCCGTTTCACTCCACTGAATAAAACTGGTCGGACGAGCTCAGCAGCGCGGCAGGGTCGCGAAGAGTTGTCGCGAAGGCGAAACGGCCCTCGAGATAGTTATTTGCCGGCTTCAGGAGGCGGCGAGCAGCATCACAGGACTGACTACGCCCATTCAATTGGGGCGCGCTGCACACATCTTGGGCCCACCTTTGCAGTGCATCTCCCAATGAACGCATGAGGCGCGTGATGGCCGTTTCAGCACGCCGAGCTTGCGTCTTGTTCGAGCTGAGGTGGTCGAAGCGCAGCCCGTTCTCGATGAACATCTTTCTTCGTCCATCTCCCAACCCCGTCTCCAGCTCCCTATGAGGAATGAGTTCGACGAAGTTGGTTCGCTGCTGCTTCAAGTACCAATTTTCCATGAGTCTTGCGTTGATTGCTCCTCCGCAATACACGCCCGCTTCGCCGGTGACGAATTTCATGAGACTTTCGTCATTGGTCGTGTTTGCGGACCGTCCCTTCTTTGGTGGAATGGCCGCCAATCTCTCGACCGCTGGCCGAACTGATTCGAATACCGTCCCCTTCGAGCCTACCGTTCCTAACTTCAGGGTGAGTTTCGCCCGATCAGTTAGGCTCATGTCTCTTAGAGGGTCGCCTCCGCGATCGACGATCTCTAGCAACTGCCGCCCGAGAGAATGGAGTTCCTTGTCGCTCCCGTCCGTCAATAGTTCTCGCAGAACATCGACGCGGCCGAACACCCGAAAGCCCACATACTTGTAAATACCTCGCGGCGAAGGTCGCTCAACGAGATCCGCGGTCATCATCACATGGCCATCGATCGTTTCGTCGCTGAGTTGTCTGTCGCGGGTCTTGAAGGTGGTCGCATCCCATCTGCGGGAGGCAGTTTCCGCATTGTGAAACTGGAACCCTCGAAGTGCCGCAACGGCCAAATGCATCAGCAATCGGTCCTGATGATACTCGCTATGGAGGAAATATACGGGCTTCTCCCGGAAGCCGCATTCACGCAAGGCCTTAGTGACTTCGCCGGCATAGTCATTGATCCGGCCATACTTTGAGATCGCCGCAAGCAGTTTTTCCGACGGATTGAAGGGATCGCGCTCCTCCCACCTTTCGATGTCGCTCTTCGCAATGGCGCGCACATATTCGAGTTGTCTCCGTTGCGCCTCTGCCGCGTCGGCAAAATGACCGTCTTCAACCGCTCGTTCGGTAAACCATGCAAAATACTTGAGATATGGACTGTCCGTTGACAGATCGATCAGAGGTTGTGGCGACCCCTTGTCGGAAGCAGCCTCCCATGCGGCGCGGGAGACTGGAACATCCACGAAATAGGAGTCGAGATTCTCGCTGCTGTATTTCGCAACATCTGAGGTCGGGATGAACAGGCTGCTAAGCAGTTGAGGCGGCGGGACATACTTCTGCGTTTCGACCGGCCATCCCCGTTCCGATCCCATGCGCTCAACGGCGGCCTTCATACCCTCAGAGAGATGTTCGTAAAACTCTTTGATGGCTTCGCTATAACCTTGCTGTGTGAGTGATGTGGCAGCCTGAACAGCATAGAAAGTCGCAAATCGCTCGATATCAGTGAGCGCGCGACCCGTAACCTGCATTGAGTATGTTAAGAGAAAAGCCAATCCACTGTCCGGCCATTTCGCCAGCAAGGCCACGACGACGGTCGGTATGAACCTGGATTGGGATTGCTTGGCCTTTGTCGGGAGGGCTATCCAGAAGTTCTTATCCGTGCCGAGGGTGCGGGTATCCACCAATACCTGTGCTGCTGCCAAATTCGTATCGACGTCATGGGATAGGTCGTCTTGTGTGAGCAATGCCCTAGCCAATTCGATAGCTGGTCGAAATACCTTCGGCGTATCTGCAAAGATCGGCTTCGTGAGCCGGAATATGTTTCTTGTAGTGGTCGCCTCGGATCGAACGTCGATCTGGGTTCTATTGAGAAATAGGAAAGCAAAGTTTGTCGCGGCCTCGAGAGCTGCAAATTTCTTCTCCGGCGGCAAAGCTGCCCACATCGCCTTGAAGATCGCGTCAATTCTCAACGAGCCATGGCGCGGCTCATAAATAACGATTTGCCCGACCAAGAGATTTTCAATCGTCGGCACGACCGCTTCCGGCGAGTTGGCGCGCTCGATGACTCTTAAGAGTTCGACTGTCGTGAGTGTGTCGTTCATCCAATGACCCTAAGGAATCGCCTCAACCTGGCCCTTCAGATTTTCGCCAGTTATCAATTTGTGTACGCGCTCGGGACGGCCACTGAGCTTGCCTTGCTTTGTGATGGGAAACGTTCGACCGCCGGGGCGAAAAGGAAAGAAGAGTTCCTCGCCTCCATACGCGTCCGCGCAAGATGGAAGGTGAAGCTCTATTGGATCAGGAATTTGGTACCAGAAGAGAAAGAAATCGAGGCCGCTAGCAAGCTCCAAACCCAAGTCATCGATCAACTCGATATGGGGTTTTCTAGGATCGAACGGATCTGGCGCCGTATCACTGAAAGTGCTCCACATTAGATAACTTCCCAACTCCACCAGTCGAAGCGTCTTACGGCACTCATCCAAAGGCAGAAGCGTGAGACTGGTCAGCACATCGTCCACCGATGCGGGAGTCCAATCATATTTGCTCAACGTGCTCAAAAGCGTATGACGCGCGATGGCGCGTCCGTAGTCGTCTCGCTTCGTGGGATCCTTGGTGCCTTGAAGTTGAAAACGGCGGAAGATACCAATGAGATATTGTTCCACCTCTGTTAAGGCCTTCGAGCTTCCGACATCTTTGTAGTAGGTGGCAATTTCAACCCAACACCGCGTGTCAATCTCGGAATCATCTTCGAGGCATGATGCAGCCGTGTAGAAGCGTCCAGGAATACCTGGGCCTCGAACCTTCATTCTCTCAATAAGCGCTTTGACTGCGCCAAGTAGAGCCGCGTCGCTCGCAAGCGCTGTCGAGTATCCCGGCATTGCCCCACCCGAAGCGATTTCTCAAATCGCACCTCGAAGTTTTGACGTAACTCCGGGTCCCCATGAATAAATCTAGACGGATGAAGTAATATGTCAAGTTGCAGACGTCCGGACCTCAGCTAGTCATTGCGCAGGATCAAGTGACTTGAGGTGATGAGGAAACGACGGACTGTATTGGATAAGAGCTCGAAATTTGTACGATCTACCAAGCTTTGTTCAAGATTTTCGCCGCCAGCGCTGCTTTGTCTTACGGTCGAAAGTCGTGGGGAATCCGTGGAAAGACCGAAGTGCTCGAATCATGCTTTGTTCCGGCTCAAGCCGCTTTCAACAAGCGTGAGCGTGCATGCTACCCGACATTGATTTTGCCCTCACCACGGAGCCCAAAATCTTCCTTCAAGCCATGGCGCGGCTCGGTCGCGAGACTTGCCTGTATAATGTCGAAGAGCACTTCGATGCATTGCGCCAGGATGGCTTTCACGTTGTCAATTTTCGCTATCTGAAGCCCACACCGCATCGCGAACTAGGCGGCCAGCTCATTTCTCGCGCCGACGTCCCTCGCAGAATCATTGTCAAGATGCGCGCTGAGAGGTGGCAACCAGATCCGCCGTCCAGAGAAGTCTATTGCGAGGCGACTCGCACGGTCATCTGGCCGTTGCTGGCATCGTATAACAAGGCGCGTGGCACGCGTCTAAGGCTTAGAATTGAGAAGCGTGCCAAGGGGTTTGTCCCGACCGTTAGAACGGAAAAGCTGTTTGAGCGATTTGCGCTTCTTGCGAACAAATCATCGCTTCATCCACGAGATTGGGATCGTTTCTATGATCTAATCGCCGAGGGGCGCCAAGAATTTCCGACAGGCGAGTTGCGCGGCAAACTCATCGCGAGTGGGTTTGCTCGGGAAAAAGCGGCGTATCTAGCTCAGATCCACGACCACCTTTGGCGGTACAAATACCGCAACCGAGTTAGATAGGCGAAGCCGACGACTTAAACGTAACTTGAACTCAAATCCGCATGGCACCGACTTGCAAGAATTGTGAAGGTTCAATTTGTTCGCGCACAGATTCTAAAAATGTGCGGACGTTCACGTTCGCTGAATGAATTCGACGCCGCGCAACTTGTAAAACACGCGACCTTTTCCATTCTTGTTGAAGAAGACTTTGAGGTGATGGGCGGCCTTCGGAAACTTGTCTTCCTGCAATTGGGATTTACCCATGAATCCTTTATCGCGCGCGATCGCGTCGATATTTGTTCCCGCGCTCGTCTGCCCGGAGATATCGGATGGCGCGTGGAACACAACCGAGTCATCGCCGTGGGGACTGGTCCGCTCAATATATTTGATCAGAAATTCCGGGAGTCCTGCGTTGCCGATTTTGTCGCGCAAGGCCCACAACGCCTTGGTACCGGTTTTGGCCTGGGCCATCAGATTCTGCAATTCCGCGGTCATGTCGAACATCTGGAAAGACAGTTCGCCTCTGTTAAACGTGACGGTGGAGCGATCGACGCTGGCGGCAGAGGCCACTGAGACGCGATCGTCACCGATCCAGACCGGAGACCCCAGGTTTTCTTTGATGGTATAGAGTGCCAGGCGATGAAAGATGAAGCACCGTTGCCAATCCAGATACAGGTCTTTTGGAATCGTCAGTTCGAAGTGTTCGAGATACTCGCCGCGGGCGCCAAACATGCGCGCCCGCTGGATATAGGTATCCTGCTGCAGCTTGTGCGCGACGTTGCGCGTGAAATACATGCCAAGCAGGTTTGGGAATGTAACACCGCGTGAGACAATATTGCCGCCGATGATAACGGTGAATGGAGACGTGGGCTCCGTCGGATTATCGCCGGCCGCCTTGCGATCCCGCTCGCTGTTGAGAACGATGGTGCTGACGCGCGACGCGTTTTCGACGACATACTCCGCGATCCGGTTCGGATCGGCCTGCGGATAGAGTTCACCGGCGAGTTCGAAGATGCGGCGGATGAGGTCTGAGAATTCGGCGTGGTCGACATCGGTAAGAACTGCCATCGCCGCCTCGATCGCGATGCGGTCGGCCTCATGGTCGTTTTTCTTGCCGCTGGTGTGGACCAGAAAGCTGTAATTCTTTTCCGGCGTATTGGCATAGCTGTTGAGGAATGCCGAACGTACCAGGAAGCGCAATAGAGCCTCGCGCGCCGCCTTGGGGTCGTTGCCATGGTCGAGCAAGACGCGATTGTACTTAAGCGGACCTTCCATCGGGAAGAACACGTCCTGCCCGGTGTAAGCTTCATGAGCAGGAAATTGCACCCAATATTCGGCTTCGTTGCCCAGCGTGTGGTTGAGGTCTAACCGCGCCGGCGTGGCGGTGACGCCGACGTAGAAGCCATCGTCGCCGATCAACTGCTCGATCAGTTTGTTGATAGGGCTCTTCTGCTTCTTGTTGATCTTCGAATTCGGTGTTGCATAGTCCGCCTCATCGTCGATCACGACGACCCCCTTCAACCCGTCGATGCGGGCAATAAACTTTTCCAAATCCCGCGCATTCTTTTTGCAGAACACGATGAGCTCCTGCTTCGACAGGTCGATATCGGAGCCGACGACTTCAGGTGACGTCTTCGGCGATGGCGCAAGACCGGAACTTTTGAAGCGGCGCAGGTTTTGGGACAGCAGATCCACATTGTCATTGAGAAGATGAACGATGACGCGATGGCTCTGATCGAGTAGCTTGGCCGTCAAGCAGATCATCATTTCTGTCTTGCCGCTTTGCGGCTCGCCGTAGATGACCAGGGACGCCTTCTTGGCCTTCGCAAGATTGGCAATGGCGCCGTCCACCGCCTGTTCAATGCAACCCGTGGCCGTGCCCGCCGAGTGCAGGCGCGCCAGCTGTTTGGCATAGCGGTTGGGTAATTTTGCCTTTTCTTTGATCTTCGTCAGGTCGAACGCGTCGGTCATTGGCGCGATCGCCGCTGAGAGGGTTTGAAGGTCAATATGGTTTCGGTGCGCATCCGCCGACCCAGGGCGGAAGATTTGTCAGATGGCATGGGCAGATAGCGGCTGGACGTAGGCAGCTTCCGTTCGGTCTCTGCGACCAATCGCAGCCCCGCGAGGCGCGCCGCAATATGGACCCCATGGGAATTGGAAATGAAGACGTCTTTTAGGCAGGAATTTCCGACCACAAAAACGGCACGACCATCTTTTTTGAGAACACGGCCCACTTGCCGCAGCATCAAGGTCAGATCGAATGCGTAGCGATCCACCATCTGCTGGTGGCGGGCCGGAAGTTTGTGGATTGCACCCAGCGACTCGCGAACGCTTCGAACGGCATCGGAGGTCTCGCTATCATCCGGTCCCCGTTCGGCGCCGATGCTGTCTGAGCGGATGCGACGTAGGTCATCTATGCCGTAGCCTAGCCATATCAGCGACAGTCGGTGCCCGCGCATATAGTCGATGGCGTTGAGATAGGGTGGTGATGTCATCACCATATCGACCGTCTGATTGCGTATCCAGGTGAGCCGCCGCGCATCCCCGAGCCGGATCCGGGGGCGGACGCCGTAGCTGCTCTCCTCAAAGCGCTGTTTGATCCGGTCGATCGATTTCTCGAACTGCTCGAACACGTCGTAGTCGTTTTCGTCAGCCACGCGGTGCGGGCGGCTATGGGAAACGTCCCGTGCCAGCGATGCGCCAGACTCCTTGGTTATGATGAGCCGGCTCAACGCGACGCGCAGCGCGCTGGCCTCAACCGAGCCATCGGACAAAGCCGGACTGTGGTGGAATGTGTGGGCAATTTTCGTAAGCGCATGGCGTTGGTCTCTTGCGAACCAATATTGCGCGAAGTCCTCTGTCTCGCGGTCGAACCACGGCAAGTCGATATCACGAAGGCGCAATCGGGATGCCCGGGCGATCAATGTCTGCGCGAGGCGGTCGAGCCGCACCGTATCGAGCCGCGCAGTCGCCACGGTCGTCATCAGGACCGCAAGCGGATCGATGTCGAACCCGATGCAGCGATGACCGTTCTGTGCCGCCGCTTTGAGCACGGTCCCCGAGCCGGCCATCGGATCGAGCACAATCGAGTTGCGTTCGAGATTTTTTGTTTTTCGCAGGGCAAGTTCCGGGGCCATGCGCGCGGGAAATGGATGAACATTGTAATGCCGCACGCCTAAACTCCTTGCGCGATGCCGAACTTCATGTCGGCTGGAACCGTGTTGAGCTGATGAGCGAGCGCTTCGCGTATCTTCTGGGCCGGCGCACTGAGCGTGACCTCGAAGCCGCTATCCGCGATGCTGATGATGTTCGGAATGGTGACCGCGAGACCGCGGATGACATTGGCGACATCGTTTTTGGCGGGAAATGTTTTGTTCTTGAGAATCTTGCGGCATTCCTCGGCGATCAGCGTGCAGTTCAGAGCGTCCGGCCGGTCGGGGTTCTCCTTGGTGATTTGGTCCAGCGCCTGGATCAAGGTGTCGAGCTGCAGTTGAAGCTTGCTTGCCAAAGACTTTTGGAGCTGCAGCACCCAATCGGCTACCGCATCCGGATCGTGCAGCGCAAAGATCGACTTGAACGCGCCGAGGTCGAGGGGACCGTATCCAACGGTAAGCATAACCAGGGCGGCCAAGTCTTTGGCACGGATCGGTGTGACCCCGCTCGCGGCGGCCTCCTTTTGCAGAGCGCCTTCTGCGAAATCCGGGGCAACGACCAAGGCGTAGTTCGCGCCCGCATCGATGCGGTGCCGTGCCAAAGTCGAAAAGCCGACATTGTGCGTCGATGCTTTGCCCCTTGCCGACGACTTCGCGTCATAAGTCATGCTGTACGCCTGTCGCACATCACCGCTGCCGCTTGAGGCCGCCGTGATGTTTGCGGTTGCGATGCCTTCGGGCTGCCCCGACTGGCCAAGCCGTTCGACGGCGAAGCCGATATGTTCCAGTGCGTCGCCGATGATACGTTCGAATCCCTTCTCGTGATTAGTTGCCTCGACCAGCATGGACGCGATCTGCGCTGCGGAACGTCGCCCGACCTGGGCCACCAGGCGGTATGTGCGCTCGCGGTAATCGGAAATCTCCTTGATGCGGTCATCGGAAATGCCGATGTCGGCCATGAATGCTTCGGTGAGCAATTCGACAAAGGCCGTGTCGCGCAAGAGCCTGAGCTGTTCGTGCGTGGTGCCGTGTTCACGCGCAAACGGATGGCTCTTGTTGACGATCACGCTGCGGGTGGCGAGGTCGTAGGTGACGAGGCGGTCTTCCCTTGCGCCGTCCTTCAGGACGACTTCACGGATCGCGTCTTTCGGCGGGCTGGCTTCCCATTCGCGTTGGGTTTGGGCAAAATCGCTAACGTGAGTCGTGTCGACGAACCCCGGTAGCGTTCCGTAGAGACGTTCACCGACGACCCGCACTAGCGGTTCAAAAGGCACCGTGCCCCATTTTTCCGCGAGAACTGCGCCGGCATCCGGCCAGCCGGCTTCTCCGGCTGCGTCATGGACGCCGCGAGCCTTGTTGAACAGCTTCTTTAGGATGGCACGCACGATTTGCAGCTCGACGCTGTCGGCGATGCTCTCGCGGTTCACCGAAATGCGGTCGTCGAGGCCGTCGGCCCGTATGGTGGCGCGAAATTTCGCCCATGCCGAGTGGTTGAGGTTGTCGATCCCGAAATACGGGTCTTCCGGTTTGATGACCCGGCCGCGGACATTGACGAAGAAGCCGTTGGAAGCATCGACCCGGTCGCTCTTACCACCGGAGATGCGCGATTTGAAGATGCGCGCGCGGCCCGACACCGTGCCGAGACCTTCGATTTCCAAATGCGGATAAGGCGTGGCCTTCGCCACCACGGGGACGACGTTGTCTCCGATTTCGAGGGCATCGATGTCGAGCCCCGGTCCCAGGACCCATTCTTGCTGGATCGGAGCCGAGGATTTCGAGGAATAAAGAACGTCGTCATTGAATTTGACGCTGATCGTCGTTCCCAGCGGCAAAGCGGAGCGCAGGATGCGCTTGATCCATCCTTGCTGGAGATTCTGGCCGTCGTCCTTCAGGGCCGACAGAATTGCGAGGGTCCAGGTTCCCTTCGATTTCGCGGGGGCGATATCGGGGGTGCCAAACTCATTGTCATAGTCGGTGGCTGAGTTGAGCTTCGGGATGCCCGCCTCGATCAGTTCGAGGGCCGCGCGGCCGGCAACGCTCTTGGTCAAAAGCTGTTTGAGGTCGGCATGGCTGAGTTCGCGCACCGTGAGCGGCATTTTTTCGATGTGAAGCGCTGAGGACGCCGCCGCCTTGTCGATAACGCGGAAATCCATCGTGATCGCGCGGATTTTGCCGTCGGCGGCCTTGCAGATATGCGTGAGCTGGTTGGCGAGGATGTAGGTCGCAAGTTTGCCGACACCGAACTTGCCGATTTGCTTTCGGCCGTGGAGTGTCGGGGCCTCGCGTTTGTTGGAGGTCGCCACGGACCAGAGCGCACGAAACCCGTCGATGTTCATGGACTGGCCGTCATCCAGAACCCAGATCGCGGCAGTGGAGGCGGTCAAATCGTCGGGAATGCCGATATAGACGGCTTCGGCGCCGGCATCCCAGGAGTTTGAGACCAGTTCTTCGAAAGCCTTGTTCGGTGACGAATAGAGATGCTCGCTAAACAGATTCAAAAAGCGCGGGCCGATATTGACGTCGATTTCACCGACCGCGTGGCCGACGGTGGCGATGTCGTCCTTTGGGGTTTCAGTGTCGGTCGCCACGGCTGCTCTTCTTTTTTCTGGATTGCTGAGATTGGCAGCCCTTGCGCATTACCACTGGTTGCAGTGGCGCCTCTCGGCTGGAACTCGCCAGCCCTGAGTCCTTAGTCATAATATTTCATGCCGGCAATCAAATTCTACCGATTTTTCACTTGCACTCCGTCTTTTTCACAGGTAATTGTTTTTCATGGCAAGCGAGAAATTACATCAATTTTCAGGCCCGGTTACGGTTTTTCATGATCGCCGCCTGCCGGAGCAGGCGACCCCTGTCGGCTATGCCGCGCTCATCGACACCTACGGGCTACCGGTGCCTATCCCACGAACCCTATCCGCCATCAGCGAGCGTCACCGCACCCTCCAGGCCGACGACTGGCGGATTCTCACACCCCGGCACGCGCCCGAGCCCACGCTTGAAGGGCACCTGACCTTCGCTCTGAAATATGAGGGGCTCGATTTGGCCGTCCTCAAGCGGCTGTTTAGAGCTTGTTCGGCGAACGATATTGCCGAGATCGTCCGTAAGACGCCGACCGGAAGTTATGCTCGACGCCTCTGGTTCCTTTACGAGTGGCTTCTCGGGAGCACCCTTGATCTGCCGGCCGCGGAGAAAGGCTCCTACGTCCTAGCCGTTGATCCAGACCTACAGTACCCCGCAGCCACCGGCAAAAATTCGCCGCGCCATCGCGTGCGGGACAACCTGCCTGGGACGTCCGAATTTTGCCCACTCGTGTTTCGAACGCCGGCCCTCGAACAATTTGCCAGCCTCAATTTGGCCGAGCGCGCACGCAGTGTCATAGCGGATGTTCCAGCCGATCTTCTGGCGCGCACCGCGTCCTTCCTTCTGTTGAAGGATTCGAGGTCCAGCTACGTCATCGAAGGGGAACACCCGCCCCAGGATCGAATCCAGCGCTGGGGCCGCGCCATAGGTTTAGCCGGCAAGGTCCGCCTTGATGTGGACGAGCTATCGCGGCTGCAGAAAATCGTCATCGGCGACAGTCGCTTTGTACATCTGGGCTTGCGCAAAGTCGGAGGCTTCGTCGGCGAACATGATCGCGACAGCCGCGTGCCCATACCCGACCATATTAGCGCCAGCCCGGAGGATCTACCGCCCTTGATCGCAGGTATGGTTGCGTTTGATCGTGGGGCCGTCGAAGAACTTGACCCCGTTATCGCTGCCGCGGCATTGGCATTTGGCTTCGTCTACACGCATCCATTTGAAGACGGCAATGGTCGACTGCATCGCTACCTGATCCATCATGTACTGGCGCATCGCGGGTTCAATCCACCGGGCGTTATTTTTCCGATATCGGCCGCAATTCTAAAGCACATCAACGAATATCGGGACGCACTGGAAAGCTATTCAGCGCGGTTGCTACCCGTCATTCAATGGGAGCCGACGCCAGACGGCAACGTTCACGTTCTCAACGATACGGCCGATTTTTATCGCTTCTTCGACGCTACTCCGCACGCCGAGTTTCTATATCGCTGCGTACAAGTCACGATCGAACAGGATTTGCCCGAAGAGAGCCGCTTTCTCCAGCGCTTTGACCAGTTCCGTGCAAAAGTGCAGTCGCTGATCGATATGCCCGATCGCACCCTCGATAATCTCTTTGGGTTCTTGCGACAAAATGACGGTCGCCTCTCCAATCGCGCCAGGCAAAAAGAGTTCAAAGCGCTTTCAGACGAGGAGGTGACAAACATCGAGAGCCTCTACGCAGACACGTTCAAGGAACACGGAGCGTGACACCGTATTCCACCGCCACTCCTGCGCTCCGGGTGTCACAGCCGATCCATGCTGCCACTGCTCTTCATTTCCGAAGATTGAAATTCGCTCGCTTGATGGGGCCTATGATGAGCGCATGAGACCGACACTGATCCTGCCCGTTCGAGAATTCTGCTACGCAGTCAAATCGAACCGATTGTTCGCAATCTTGGAGACCGCCTATCGCGACGCTGTCGGTTGCTCGGTCAGCCAGGCAGAGCGGGCCTCCTGGAATGGCAGTCTCCCACGTTTGAGTGGGCTTCTCGAACTCTGCGAGCTTTCGGACAGCGTTCTCGTGGGGCTCGAGGTGCAGCTACCTTATTATAGTGAGCGGATTGATGCCGTCTTGTATGGACAGGGCGCCGGCGGTCAGGCCTCACTTGTTCTTATCGAATTGAAGCAATGGTCGAACGTGGGCTCGTCGACTGATGGTCGCTTGACCATCATGATGCGAAACGGTCCCGTACAAGTCGTTCACCCGAGCCTCCAGGTCGATGGATATCGCCGTCACCTGTTGAACTTCGCTCGCGCCTTTCACAACAGACCCGGTGTGCAAATTGCGGGTTGTGTCTAGGGGATTTGCATTGCCCGATCGTTCTGACGACTAGGCGAGAGCATTTCATCGCAACTTTTGAAAGCCTGGAATCAGGGTTGATGATCTTGAGCAGGAAGCACGGCTCGAGACGCCCGATCCGCATCTTCTCACTTGAGCCTTGGGAAAGAGCTCAGATACGTGATTTTGCTCTTGGTAGCATGGAGACACTGAAATCCAATGGCAAATTCGAAGAGGCAAGTCGAGTAAGTAGTTTTGTCCAATTGCTGGACGACGGGACGGTGGCAGCGTTCTACAAGGACCTTTTCGCTCATCCCTTGTTTCTAAGATTGATCTTGGATGACGTCGCGGCCCATGGCGTGCGCCAAATCGGCCGAACTAACCTTCTTCTCGAATGGTCTCGCTTCAAAATTCGGCGAGACATTGAGCGCAAGGCGGTCCGATCGTCACAGGATTGGCAGTTTGACGCCGACTTCATCACCCGCGCCATGTTGTTTATGGAAAAAGTCGCTTGGGCGATGACTGCCGATGGGGGAAGGATTTTGACGGAGTATCTGGCGAAAAGCGCGTTTGAAAAAATCGCCCGAGCATCATTTCCGGAACAACCAGACGCCTTGATCACCGCGTTGCTCAATTCGCTACTCGTTCCGCGAGACATGTATGAAGATGCCGGATACCCCTGATCTTTCAGGACGAGATCGAAGCGTCCTTTCCCAGCGGTCCGGCACCGGCGGTCGTCGCCGAAGGAACCCCGATCCTTTCACTCGATCGCTTCGCGCTCATTGCGCGGACCCAGTAGGGTGCAGGGGACGACGTATCGTCGCCATCGTCCAAGCCGCGGAAAGTCGCGGATAGGGTTGAGCATTTCAGCTAACATATGACTAGGCGCGATCAGCAGCGCGCCGTGGGTGCAATAGGCGCTTAGCAATACCGCCCTCCGGCGGCTAGGTGGGCCATAGCGGAGCCAAATGGCGCTAAGCTCCCACTACCGGCTGCAGCGGTCGCTCGCGATGGGCGCGCAGCCAACTCTCGTTCTCCGCAAGCGCCTTACGGCCAAGAGCCGTCAAGATCGCCCGTCGACGCTGCTCCTTTTCCCGTTCGGCGCGCCCGCTCACCGCATTGTCGGCAAGCGCCGACCTCGCTGTCCTGAAGACATCGAGTGCGTCCGAGTAGCCGTGCAATTCCGCTTCCCAAGATAAAGCGTCTGCCAAGTAGCGGATCGCGCCCCCGATGGCAGCCGTGGAGATCAGCATAACCCCAATGACGGTTTCTGCCACATCCGGATCGACGGACAAGCGCGCGATACCAGTCGCGATGACCGCTCCGACGATCAGGGAGAGCAGCCATGTTTGGGGCTTGAGAAGTGGCTTGCCGACGCCGGTAAGATGCATGATTGCGCCGGGCCGCGATCGGGCGAGAAGGATCAGGACGACAAGCAGGGGCACTGCGGCCCCAATGAAGATGGTGGCGAGTATCGGTCCATCGCTTTGCCCGGCCATCGATAGCGGCCCTCCCATCCGTAAGACCTCCAAAACGAGCAAGACCGATGCTGCGCCCAAGCTGCTTAGAAAGAGAAACCAGCTCGACAGCTCTACCATGAGAAGTCGCCTTTCTCGCCGCGCTGTACGATCGCAGAAGAACGCGATCTGTGCGTCGATCCAAAGAGCTTCGGAGTCCGGGACGCGCCGGGGCGGTGCGAACAGCAATGTTGCCGCATCGATCATGGCGGCGATGGCCTGCCGAACCAGTCCGAGCGAACCTTGTCCGCGAGCCAGGTAGTGCGCATCGACGCGGTGATCGGGTCCCGCTAAGCCAGCCTCCCACCACGCGATTTGAACGCGCAACGCTTCGGCGACGGCGCGATAATCGTCAGCAATCGGCTGCCACAGCATGTGGCGGGCAATCAGGTAAAGCCCGATAGCCGCACAGACCAAGCCGACGTAAAAACCTATGCCCAAATATCCGTCATGTATATGAGCGCGCTCCACGTACACCTCCCATGACGTGACGGCCGCGGCGAAAAGGGCAGCGAGTATCGAGACCGACTGGCGCACGCGGGTTACGGCGCGAGCCTGCAGCCGCGTTACACTCGTGCGGCTGCTTCGCAGGGCTTGAGCCGAGTCTTGCGGGGCATTTGCGTCCGCCCGCCCACTGGCGGACTGACGATTGAAGAGCTCCAGAGCGCGGGGGAGCTGAAAGCATCGCCGGGATTGGAGTCGATCGTCCAAGCGATGTTTGCCGGCGCCGTCGAAGATCGCAAACGGCGTCGCTGGCGGCGTTGTGGGCATTGCAGCGAGATCGATAAGTAGCAGCGGCCTCGGATGCGCCATGTCGAGCGGCGATGGCGGTGTGAGGACCGCGCTGCGCTCCGTGACGTCGCAGGCCACCTCGTCCATCGAGCCAGTTACGCGGTAGCGGGCTATGCGCGCGGTCCCCCCGACGCGGCCGGGCATTTCGGATGCATCCATCACGGCGAGCATGAGCATCGATGCTCTCGCGATGAAGAGGCCCGACTGTTCGTAGTGCTGCGACCGGGACGGATTGGAGATGCCGGCCTTGCGATGGAGCGATTCCCGCGCAAACGGCACGCCCGAGGCTGGATCCAGAAGCGGTGGCAGGACGTAAGTTCGGACACGCTCATGTGCGAGCAGTGTGCGGAACTCGATTGCCGCGGCTTCATCAAAGTCTTCACAGTAAAGTTCAGCCGCCAAAGGCAAAACAGCCACCACGCTCCATCCGTTGCGTTTGAGCGCCTCCTGCGCGGCAATTCGGTCGGCGCCGACAGCCAGACTGCTCAGCAGCACCTTCGGCGTGTGCGGAAATTCCCGATCAAGGTGGCCGAAAATAGCGACCGTGGACCGGCAGACACCGGACGTGTTGCTTCCCAGCTCACGCTTGCCGGATACGCCGATCAGCAGAGATGTGGCATGCATTTGCATTGGCGAGCCGCCCTATCGCGATAGTCACGGTACAATGCGCATAGAATGTTCGCGTCCGGGACGAAAGAGATTTCATCGGGAATATATCGGAGTCGAGCACTGCAATGAAAGAATCTGGCGGATCAATCTGTTGATCTCGCAGGCACAGTAACCGCAAGTCGCCAAAAAGGTTTGCCTCCCTTACAACTATAGGGTTACAAAGTCATCGGAGGGCCAATTATGTCGGGCAGTGGCGCGCTTGTCTTAGGCCTGACGTTGCTGGTTGCGGGGGCCACCGCAGCTTGGTCGGTCTGGAGCTGGCGCAGGCTTAAACCGACTTTGTTTCCCCAGGCGGCGTCTGCCACCTCCGCCTCCACTTTTCTTCCCGACCGGATAGGCGCTTCCGGCATATTGAACCTTGCCAGCAGCTGGATCGAGGCGGAGGGCACGCCTGTTGGCCACTCGGCCGGCACCTGCCTCGGGCGCCTGCGCAAGAATCAGATTGCGATCAAGGATATCGACCAGCAGATCGCCAAGGCTCTGGCGACGGACGACGCAAGCTCGGTGCTGGCGCGCACAGAGGAGGGCTATGCCTATTTCGTCGTCGTTCCCGAGCGGTTCGAGAATGCGCGCGCGATCGGACGTTACGCGGGCTTCGCCAACGGCTGGGGGGAACATCTGCGCGCGCTCGAGGCGGAGCTGTCCCACCCGGGCGCGGAGGTCAGAATAAACGCCTTCACCCTATTTGTTGACTCCGAACAGGGCGACGCAGCCCTGTTTTTTTCCTTGGCCGAGGGCGGCTGCATCGTGGCGCCCCGAATGCTGGACACCTCTCCTTCGTCAGCGGCGGTACCCAAAGAGGCTCGCGCGGAGCGTGACGGCAAGCTGGTGATGGAATTTCAACTGGCCGCGTGAAGAAAGGCGACGATTTGCGAACCATCGACTTCGGCATCGACCTGGGCACGACGAATTCCGCCATCGCTCGGCAGATGGGCGTCCATACCGAGGTCATCGGAGCAGACGGCGATGTGTTGCTGCCCTCTATCGTGCATATCGGTGCCGATGGACAGGTGATGGTGGGCCGCGAAGCGCGGGCGCGCCGCGCCGACGATACCACCAACGTCGCGCAGGAGTTCAAGCGCCTGATGGGCACGGGCGAACAGGTGCCTTTCAGCAACGGCCGCAGCTACTCGCCGGAAGCGCTGTCAGCGGAGATACTCAAATCGCTGGTGAGGCGCGCCGAAGCAAGTTTCGGTTCTCCCATCGATGCGGCGGTCATCACAATTCCCGCAATGTTTCAGCTGCCGCAATGCGAGGCGACGCGCCGCGCCGCCGCCTTGGCCGGCATCGCGCAGGCGCCCTTGCTGCAGGAGCCCATAGCGGCGGCCATCGCCAGCGTCGGATCGGCGGAGCTGCGCGACGGCTACTGGTTGGTATACGATCTGGGCGGCGGAACGTTCGACGTATCGCTCGTACGCTCGCGCGGCGGGCGGCTCCAAGTCATCGACCATGACGGCGACAATCATCTGGGCGGCAAAGACCTCGACCGCGTGGTAGCCCGTCACGTGGTCGGCTTAATCCGCGCGGATGGCCGCATCGGAGCATTTGAGCGAAACGACCCGGTCTATGCAGAGACTTTCGGCCGCCTCCGACTGGAAGCCGAGCGGACGCGCATTGCGCTGTCGGATGCCGAGAGCGCCGATCTGCACGTGGAGGCGCCGGGACATGCGGCTTTCGCCGTTTCGATCGAACGCTCGGAGCTCGAGCGCCTGATCGAGCCGATTCTCGGGCGCACGGTCCAGATTTGCCAAGCAATACTCGCACGCAACCGCCTGCAGGCGGCACAGATGAACCGACTGGTGCTGGTCGGCGGGCCGACCCAGACGCCCTATCTAAAAACCTTTCTGGCCGCGCAACTCGGGATCGAGACGCGACATTATGTCGATCCCACCCAGGCCGTCGTGATCGGCGCCGCGATCTATGCCGCCACTCAGAAAGTCAACGTATCGCGCAGCGTCTCGAGCGAAGCTCTATCGGCGGAAATCGCCTATGAAGCGATGACGAACAATCCGCGGCCGATGATCGCAGGCAAACTGACCGGGCCACGTGGCCCCGGCGCGTGGCTGGTCGGTGTCGTGAAAGACGGTGAATCGGAACCCAGAGCGTGGTCCCCGGTTCGCGACAATGGCAGCTTCGCTCTGCAGCTCGACCTTGCCGAGAACCGGCTCAGCGCTTTCGAGCTGGTCGCCCAATGCGACGGCAAACGCCAGCCATTGACACAAGCCTCCTTTGTGATGGTGCATGGCACGACGATCGCCAAGCCGGTACTGTCTCAATCGGTGGGCGTCATGCTCGCGGATGGATTCGTTCGCTGGTATCTGCGCAAGGGCAGCGTGCTGCCGGCACGCATGTCCCAGACCCACGCCACGACCTTTCGCCTGGTTCGCGGTCAATCCGGGGTAGCGGTGCACGTTCCCCTGGTCCAAGGCGAGAGCGAGCAGGGCGACCGTAACACGGTGATCGGCGAAATACGCATCGCCGCCGTCGAGCTGTCGCGCGATCTGCCGGCCGGTTCGGAAGTACTGGTAACGCTCGGCGTCGACGAATATTCCACCACCCGCGCCGAGGCCTACATCCCGGCGCTCGATATGACATTCTCCGACATCGTCACATTCGGTCTGGCGACACAAAGCGGCGAAAAACTCCAAGACGCGCTCGAGGACCAGAAGAAGCGGCTATCGGAGCTCGAGCGTCTCGTGACTGGCCTCGAAGGACCGCAGAACGACGTCGACGAGAACGTCCAATTGATCGACGACCTGCTGAAGGACGGGGGCGCCGATGAGCGCCTGCAGGCCGGCGACCTATTGCGTAAAATGGCTTTGATGATCGATGCGATAGCGTCGGGCGATCGCGTGAGCGAACTGGCCCAACGGTTCCGGGATTCCCACGCCCGCTCGACCCAGCTGCTGCGCGACGGCGACAAGGAGATCGCACGCGAACTGGAGGCGATCACCAGCGAATTCTTCGACGCGGTCAACCGTTCCGATCTCGACATAGCCGCGGCGCGCCTGAAGGCCGCAGAGGCGGTGGAATGGCGCGTGCTCCAACGCGAGCCCTACTTCTGGCGCGATCTATTCGAAGACCTGTTGCTCAAAGTCCAGCAGAGTCCTCGGGCTGCGGAAGGCATCGAGCCCATAGAGGCGGGGAAGCAGGCCATAATCCGCAACGACCTGTCCGGCCTTATCGATGCTTGCTTCGCCCTGCTCCGCCTCTTGCCCGAGACTGTCGCCATACCAGCCGCCGTTATGTCCCATGTGGCGTGATCCCGACGCCCCGGCGACCACGACGGAAGCCCGCTCAGCGAGCATCTCGCCTGCGCTGCAGACCTTCGCGCTCAATCCCTTGCGCGTTCTACGCATCGCGGCAGGCACGACCACAACCCAAGCCGCTTTCGAGGCCGAACAGGCGGTGATCTTGTCCCGCGCCGACATGGCGCTCGACACGCCGGACTTGCTGCCGTGGCTGCCCCAGCCGGATCCGGTGGAAATGCAGCGCGCCGCCCAAACCATCGAAGAGCCTTTGCTGCGGCTTAAGAACGAATTTCTCTGGTTCGACCCGGCAGGCGATCCTCATGGCGCGCTGTTGGCGCGCATCCTGGCGGAGCGCAGCGACAGCTTGCTGTGCGATTATCTCGCCGCCATCCCGCCCCCGCCGAAAGACGATAGCGCCGACATTCCCGCACCGGTGAATATTGCTACGCGGATCAACGCGGCCAATCTAAATCTATTGGCGGCGGCCTGCCGCCTCAACGGCTGCTGGCCGGCCGACACAACGCCCGCCACAACGCCGCTCTCGGCAGGCAGCGGCCGGACTCCGGAAACGGCCGCCGTCAGACTGGACGTCCATCGCACGATTGCAGACGATCGCTCGCCGGACGTGGAAGCGATCCGTGCGCATTGGCAGGCGGGGCTCGAAGCTTGGGGCGACTTGCAGTCATCGCCGGCGCTGGTCAGCCACATCGCCGTGCGGATCGCAGCGATCGACGACGATTTCGTACAGCAGAACGACGCGGAGACCTTGGTCGCGAGCATCCGTGCGCATCTGGTCGACGTTTCGGCACAAGAGATCCGTGCGCTATTGCTTCGCAACCAATACGGCCTCGCGAGAGCGATGATCGCCGCGGTCGCGGCAGGCGGGCTCGACCTGCGCGAGCTGACGCCCGCAATGCGGCCGGTACGGCAAGTGATGCAGAATGAACTGACCTCGCTGGATCATCTGTTGAACGATGCCGGCACCGACAAGATCGAGCCGCTCCAGCGGTATCTGCGCCGGCTGGCCGTCATCCGTCGGCGCTGGCAGGCAACCGACCGCACGAATGTCCTCGGCCTTGTCGATCTGCTGGACAATGCCGCGGAGCGTGCGTTTCTCCAACTGCGGCGATGGGACAAGCCGGACGCACAGACCGACGCGATGCTGCAACAGATCAGCGCCAACTCCTTCGCCCAATCGCTGCGCGAAAGGATCGCATCGCTGCGCACGCAACAGAACCAGCAGCGCGAGCATGTCTGTTATTTTTGTCAGGAGAACGAGCCGGACTACGATCGCAGCGTCGTGTTGCACGGCAAGAGATTCGAAAGACAAACGCACAAATTCGGTCAGACCACGAACCACTATACGATAACCGACCGGCTCGTATTGCGTTGCGCGCGCTGCGCCAAATTGCACCAATATGTGCGGCAGATCGCCTTAGCGTTCATGTTGGTGCTGGGGCTCGCCATAGTCGCAGGCCTTTATGCGTGGGCAAGCATGCCTCCCACGGAGCCGCGGGCGACTGGCATGACATTGGAGGGTGCGGTGCACAGCGTTACGGCCGGCATCGCGAATTTCCCCACTGGGCGCCCCACGGCCGGCACTGGCGAGTTGGATGAAACAGAGCTGCGTTATTGCCTCGTCGCACAAATAGTCAATCACGCTATGTCCCAACGAATGGACGACATGAGGCTAAGCGACGTCAACACATACAATCTCAACGTCGACTTCTATAATGGATTTCTCGCCCAATACGATGCCGAATGCCTGCAACGGCAATACTTGATCGAAACGAAAGAGCAGATCAGCCCAGGCGTCGAGCTGAACCGCACCGTGATCGAAGAGAACGCGAGAGCGCTGATACAATGAGCAGGGCTGGTAACGTGCAAGCGGCGTCGACCCGTGGAAGGCAGATATGATCCCCATACCCGCAGGCGCTATCATTCAGGCTATCGTCAACGGCATCGGCTACCTTGTCCGAGCGTTATACACCGGCTTGTGCCTGCTTGTAGCCAGCATAGTCACGCCCAAGGGGCATCGCCGATGCGGCGAATATGGCGAGTCGATGGCTGCCAAGGAATTGCTCCGCGACAGATTCGAAATCACGCCGGATTTCGCGGTGAACGCCTTCTCCAAGATCAAGAAGAGCTGACGCGTGGCCGAACCGACGCCCAATCAACAGATTGCACCTGCCGCGCGGGCCGGCAAGCAGGTCTTCATCAGCTACTCCCATACGCCGGAGGAGAATGCAGCCTTCGTGCGCAATCTCGCCGGACGGCTGACCACGGCAGGCTTCTCGGTCTGGCTGGACGAAGAGCAGATTGCCGGCGGCGATTATGGCGAGCAGATATTGACGGCGGCGCGGCAGTCCGAGGCTGCGGTTTTCGTCGTCACGGAAAGATGGACGCGCCGGCCCTGGACGCGGCACGAGCTGAAGCTGTTCGGCGATCGCAGCAATGCGGGCGAAGACGTGCGTCTGGTCGTGCTGGGACGCGAGAAAGTCGATTACGGCGCATTGGGGCCGTATCTCTCGCCATTGCTCCGCATCGACTGGCAGCCGGACGACGATGACGCCGATGCACGCTTCTGGCAGATATTCTGCGGCATCGAACGCGAGACGCCCGGTCCGCGACGCGACTGGGCGGCGAAGGGCCGGGCCATCGCCGAATGGGGCGCGCAGCCCGACCGCGCTCGCAAGGAAGCGCCGCGCGTCCGCCCGGCGCGGACGACCGAGCGGACGGCGTCGTTGTCCATCGCCGGCGAGGGCCAGCCTGTCGAACTGGTGTCGTCTGGCGCCGACCTTTTCGTGGTGACCGACCGCGGGGAATGGATCGGCATGACCGAAACGGGGCTGCTCGCTCCGCTGCCACGACTGGCAAACGCGCTCGCCTGGATCGAAGACACGGCCGGCAAGCTCGTCGTCGGCACCTGCGATTCCATGTTGGCCTGTCTACAGCGCGACTGCTGGGACTATTGGCGTCTCGCCGCGCCGGCCCTGTCGCTGTGCAATGTCGCAGACCGACTCTATGCCGGCACGGTCTCCGGCGCCGTGATGCACATCGCCAACGCGAAAGCCGAGATTTTTTGCCGGCAACGCGAAGCGGTCGTCGCGCTCGCCGCGGCCGGCGAGGACGTCCTTTACACCTTGGGCGCGCAGGGTCAGCTGGGACGCGTGGCACTCGACGGCAGCCGGACGGGAGAGACGCGCTGGGCGGACGCGACCGATCTGGGGCGTCCGTTCGGCTTCTTCCCGGCGGTGGATATACAACGTGTCGGTCTGTTTTCCGCCACCAGGCTGGGCTTCGTCGAGGCGGCCACCGACCGCGTTCGCGTCGCGCCGCTTCAAATCGAGGACGGAGTCCGCGAGGTCCTGTTTCTCGGTGCGGGGCGTTGGCCTTTCGCGATCATGACCGATGCCGGAAAGATGTTTCTTGCGAGTGCCGAGCTCGATCGGCTTCAGCCGGCGCCGCTGCCGCCTCAGGCATGGGTCATGGGCTGCTGCCGAGCCGCCGGTTCCGCGCTTGCCGCCGCCTGGACACGCGAGGGACGCCTTTATGTGATCGAAAAAATCGACGCTGCCCCGCGCTGCGCCGTCGAGGGCGGCGTCATGATGGCCGCGCCGCTTCATGGCGCCCGCGCCCTTGCGGTGTTGACGACCGGCGCGGCCGGCGACCTCAGCATGCGGATGGTGCCGCCATGAGCCAAGCTGGGATCTTCGGCCTCGCGGCAACTGCAACGCGCCTCGGACAGGACGCGATGGCCGCCGCTCCAGGCTTGCGCAGCCTGGCGGCACTGCACATGGAAAGTTGGGAGGCAGGCCGGACGCTCCTCGCAGATGCGCACAGGGCGGAACCCTTCGAACCCCTGCACCAGGTTCGCACGGCGTTGTTCCATGCCCGCTTCGGCCGCTTCGCGGATGGCATCGCGCTCCTGCGCGACCTGCAGGAGCAGGGCGTGTCCGCGCCTTTGATCGACTATCTGCGCGCCCTGTTCTCGATGCGCGCCGGACGCGCCGATCAAGCCCGCGCGATTGCCAGCGCGATCGAAACCGCCCATCCCGATTTCGGCTTGGCGCGTTTCCTTCGCGCGGAAGCCCAGATCGTCCTGGCTCCCAATGCCGCCAGGGTCGAACGCTATCTGCGAGGTTTACCGGACGCGGATCAGTTCCTACCCTGCTGGGCGGATCTGCTCGTTAAACTGGTCCTGCTCCATCCCAAGGACGGTCCGGCGCTCGCGATGCGTCACCGCAAGCGTATCGGACCCCGTCCCGAATTGAACGCCATCCTCGACAAAGTCCTGGATTGGACGGCAGCCGGCTCCGATCAGCTTGCCGCAGCGCTGGCAGGCGAGGCCGCGGGATCGCGCGCCGAGGCTATCCTGCTGCAGATCATGGCCGACAGGCTGGCCGCGGACGCGAGCGCAAACGCATCGAGCGAGCTGCGCGTGGCCCGCTGGTTGAGCGCGCTTTGCGCGCGCTTCCCCGATCGCGGCGCGCTGCGCCAGTTGGCGCTCGGCTTTCACACGAGGCTGGCAGCCGAAGCGGCCTCACAAGGAGACTATCCGCGGGCGCTGCGCTTCACGGAACGCAGCTTGAGCGGCTCGCCCTACGATCTCGTGTATCAGCAAAACCAAGCCGCGCTTTTCACGCTGATGCGCGAGCAGGAGGCTTATCACGACGCCTGGCAGATGTTGAACCGGCAGCAATATCGCCTCCTCCTGCTGGGCGTGACCGGTCCGCTCGTCGGCCAAATCATCAAGACGCATCGCGTGTTTGCCGAACAATCGTTCCATGCCGGAACGTTCGCGCGTGGGCTGTTCAGCGAGAAGGAAGATGAGGAGGGCTATCGTCATCTGATTTTCAATCAGGACATCGTCAAAGGCGATCCGGATGTCTTGCCGCAATGGTTCCATCACAAGCGCGCCGAGCTGCTGTTTTCGCATTTCGCGCTGGCCGTCGGCGCAGGTCCGGTTCTTCTTGATCCCGCCGACCGCGATCAGGCGTCGGCCCGGGCGGCGGCGCTGACCGCGCTCGGTCAATCCCTTTCCGTCCTCGTGATGGAGGAAGGGGCCGAGCTTTCCCAGCTGTTTGCGAAGCAGTGGAGCGACGCGGCGGCGCTTGCGTCGACTCACTATGCCGCCATGACCGAGCGCGGAGCACAAGACACCGGATCGCCGGACGTGCCGGATGCCTTCGCCGGGGACGAAGCGCGCGCCCTGTTGCGCCAGCATCTTATCGCGCTCGCCGAAGCCTGCCTGATCTGCTGGCGCTGGTCGCCCGACTACAGCCAGATGAGCTTGGCGGAGGACCTGCGCGAATGGCTGGCGCATGAGTTCTGCTTCGCCGATCCGGACTTGCTCAATCGCATACAAGGGCAGCCTTCGCCCCCCTATGCACTGAGCCAGCTGGCGGGATCGGCGCGTCGGCTAACGCTCCCCAAGGGATTGGCGAGCGAGGCAAGCATGGAAGGCCTTCGCGCGGCGGTCGCAGATGCCGAGGCCACATTGCTCCGAGCCATGTCGCTGGCCGCCTATGAGGGCGCGGCCCGCGACCAGAAAGAGCGCGCACAGGCCGCTCTCTCCTACATAAGCCGCGCTCGCGCAGCCTCTCCGTCCGATTCGAAAAACGAGTTCCGCGCCGCGGAAATGTTCACGCTTGGCGGATATTTCGACGAGGCCCGCCGCGCCATCGGCCGCTTCCGTCAGCTCGACGACAGCCAAAACGAGTGGCTGCGCGACAGCATCGAGAAACTGGACGAGACGCTTGCCGAGCATCGCCGCAAAGGTGAGGCCGGACAAGCCTTCGCGGCCACGGACATCGAAACGACCAGCGCCGGCGATCCGCAGAAGATCGAGGCGCTGCAGGCGGAGATCGCCGACGCACCCTCGTCCTGGAGATTGTATGCCGATCTCGTCCGGCAATTGGTGCTGGCGGATCGTTTCGACGACGCCATCGAATGGTCGGACCGCTGCGTCGCCCGCTGCCTGACCCGTACCGCGCAGATCAGCGCACGCGAACTGGCGCTCGAAGCACGCGGCCTGAGGACATTGGCCACGCGGTCGCCCCGGGCGGTAAAACTCCATGCGCTGGGCGCATTTGAGGCCGGACGGCGAGCGTTGCAGGAGCTTTCATCGGAAGAGATTCCGTTCGATTGCGGATTGCACTTTCTTTATGGCCGCTGCCGGCTGGAAGCCGGTTTGCCGCAGGAGGCGCTCGAGAGCTTTCGCGCAGCCTACGCCCTTTCCGCCGGCACCATCTATCGCCCGGTTCTGCGGCGCCTCACCGAAGATATCGATGAGGCCTATCTTTCGGTCGCGCGGAGCACGATCGACACGGCGATCAAAGACGACAGGCTGGATGAGGCGGTCGCCGAGGCTTGCCGCGTGATCGGGCGGCTGAACCACCCCCAGACCTGGCTGATCGACCTTGCCCGAACCTTCTGCAGCGTTTCCGCGCGCCGGGGCAGCAGAGAGAAACCCGCCGGCATCGACGATATCGGTCACTTTGCCGCCTCCTGGCGCAGCGACCTCGTCGAAGCGCTGCGCCAGCCGGACGAGACCGCGACCGCTCTGGCGATCGCCGCGCTGGCGCGCGAGATCGTGCCCGAGAGCGCAGACCGCGCTCAGGTGGTCATCGAACGTGCGCAAGCGCAGCAGCACCAACAAGCCGTGGTCGCGGCCCTGGAACACGCCGGCACGCTGCTGGGAGAACGGCGGTTCGACGATGCCAAAACTTTCATCGAAGGACTGGACGAAGACCTTCGAACACAGCCGCGCATCCGCCGCCTGTACGTTCTCGCGCTTCTGGCTCTCAACCGCTTCGACGAGGCCGATCTCGCCATAGCGCAATTCGGCGAAGTCCGCACCGCTGAACTGCGAGAATTCGTCGACAGCTATCCCCGCCTCGCCTTCCGCCAGCACATCGCTCTCGCAAGCCGTCTGCTGCGCGACGGCAACGCGGACGACGCGCTGAACCTGCTGGCGAATCTGGAGCCTCCCGACGAAACGGAAGGTGCGGAACTGAACTTCCGTCGCGCCTTCGCCACGGCGATGAAAGCCTATGAGCGCCGCAAGCAGGGCGACGCCAAGGGTGCAATCGGCCAGTTTCAAGCCGCGCTGGGCCTGCTCGATCCGTACATGACCCGGTCCAGCATCCCCAGCTACATGGCGGAGCTTTTCGAACGATTGGAAGGGGAGGTGGACCGCGATGGCTAACGATCCCGTCGTCTCTTCCCGCGTGCAGTCCCGGCCGCGGCCGCATCTGTTCCTGGCGATCAGCCAGGACAATCCGTATGCGCAGCTCGGCGTCTCTCCGACGGCGCAGACCGAAGAAATCAACGCCCTGATCGACCAGCGGCGCGGCGAAGCCAACAAGCGGCTCAAAGCCAAAGGCGGCCGCGTCGCCGACGATCCGGACGAGAGGCTGATCCGGGAGCTCGACCAGATCGGCGAACTCATCGGTGACGACCGCCGTCGAGCGGCCTATGACGCGGCACATCCGCAGAATGTCTTGCTGACCGTGCAGCCGGGCTCGGTCGAGCAGACGATGCGGCGCCACAGCCGCGCCGGGCTGGTGTCGGAATGGCTCTTGGAGACGGCGGGCCCGGACGCAATGCTGCCGACACCGCGCTGCCGCAGGCTCTGGGCGCCGTCGGGCGCCGATCCCGCCATTCTCGAAATATTGAATGCGCTTGCGCAGGGCACGGCCGCGGCATCGGCGCCAGAGGACAGCCGGATATCCCTGCGCGACCTGGACAATGTGACGAAAGGGGAATGATCGTGGCGGAATATCACAAAGTCATCGGCATCGATCTGGGCACGACCTTTTCGGTCGTTTCGGTTTTCTCGACGACCAAGAACGACGTGGTCGTCATACCGAGCCCGCAGAACCAGAGGACCACGCCGTCGGTCGTCTATATCGCCAAGAACGGTCAGATCTCCGTCGGCGACGCGGCGCGGCGCAAGCTCGAGAGAGATCCGGGCGGCGTCATCATCGAAGCCAAGCGCCTGATGGGCGAGCGCGATGAAACCACCGGCGCGAAAAGGATGAAGTCCGCCGCCGGCCGCGAGTTCGAGCCCGAGTTCGTCTCGGCCGCGATCCTCAAAGAGCTAAAAGGTTATGCCGAACGGTTCATCGGCGAGCCCATCCACGACGCCGTGATCACCGTCCCGGCCTATTTCAAGGAGCCGCAGAAAAAGGCAACGGAAGAGGCCGCCCGTCTGGCGCGTCTCAATCCGCGTCTGCTGGTCAATGAACCGACGGCTGCCGCGGTGGCCTATGGCCTGGACGAGGACGACGACTTGACCTTCGTGGTCTACGATTTCGGTGGAGGAACGTTTGACGTTTCCGTCGTCAAAGTGCGCAATGGGCGGCAGTTCGACATCCTGGGCACGGGTGGCGACTCCCATCTCGGCGGCGGCGACATAGACCAAATCCTGATCGACTGGTTCCTCGGTCAGATGAAGGCCGAGTACAGCCGCAATTTCAGCGGCGACGACAAGCTTGGCGGGCGCGTCCGGCTGGAAGCGGAGCGCGTCAAGATTGCGTTGTGCAACTCGATGACCGAGCAGGCATTCGAACTCGACGATCCGGCGGACGACATCGACAGAGTCTGCTATTACATCAGTCCGGCAGAGCTCAAGCGCCGCATACAGCCATTGCTCGAAAAGACCCGTCGCGAAGTCGATGTCGCGATGGAAAGCGCCGGAAAGAAGGCTGGGGTCACTTGGGACGATGTAGACGCCTTCGTGCTGGTCGGCGGCTCGAGCAAGATACCCTTCGTGCGCGACATGCTGAGCGAGACCTACAAGAAGCCGATCAAGTCCGATCTCAATCCGGATGAGATCGTTTCGATCGGGGCGGCGCGTCTGGCTATGGACTACAAGCCCAGTCAAGGTCCGGTGTTCGACGAGGACAAGCCTCTCGTCATCGAAGAGACGGCCGAGCTGCCGGGCAATGTGGTCCCAACCGACATCAAAGACGTCGTCAGCCATACTTTGGGCATCGGCCTCAAAGACGACAAATACGATGCGCTGATCGAAAAGGACAAGTACATACCCGCCCGCGTCCACAGGAAGGGTTACACGACGGCGGAGGACAACCAGACCAGCATCTGGATTCCGGTGTTCCAGGGCGACAACCCAAAGGCGAGTCTCAATTATCAGATCGGCGAGGTCGTGATCCCCGATCTTTCGCCGGCGCCCGTCGGCACCCACCATTTCGAGGTGACATTCGCACTGGATGCCAACGGCATCTTCAACGGCCAAGTCGTGCACACCGAAACCGGTGCGGTCAAGGACATCAAGCTGCAACGCGGACAGGATGCCCTCGTCGAAAAACGCCGGATCGATCTTGCCGACATGATCGAAAAAAACAACGTCATGACCCTTCCGAACACTTCCGCCGGAAAGGAGGACGGCGATGACCGCGTCGCCGAGCTCGTCACCCAAGCGCAAGCCGCGCTCAACCGCCTTCCGGCCGCCGCGCAAGGCGATCTCACCACCGCCCTTGCCGAGCTGGTACTCGCGCAGCACTCCAAGAACCTCCAGCAACAAGGCCAGGCGATCGTTCGAATCCGCTCGATCCTCGACCGGCACAGCGCCGCCTGAGACGGGGCGATGACCGCAAACGTCCCCGCACAATGGGTGACCCCCACCGGACAGCTGTCCGTGGCACCGTCCGGCGCCGTCACCGCCCTGTTGCGGACCAGCCTGCGCAACGATGAGGCGATCGGCGGCGCGGTCAATGCCATAACGAAATTGGCGCGCCCGCCGGTTTTCGGCCCGGCCACTGTCGAACGCAGCGAGCTCGGCTACACGCTCAACTGGCCCGCCGCCGAAGGCGTGCGGACGGCGCTCTCGCTGCTAGCGCCCGAATGGCGGCGCGAGCCCGCGCTTCATCTATCGCAGGCGATCAAGGCCGCGCTCGGCCTTTTCCGCGCCGCCAGCGAACTTCAGCAACTGGCCCCCCACGCCTATCTACTGTCGCCTCCCCAATGTTTTTTGGAGACCGACAATAGCGGACGCGAGAGCTGGGTCTTCCTGCCGTTGCCCTTCGAGGCGGTGCAGTTCAAGGACCTCGCAACCGGCTCGCCCGAGGCGATCGCGTGGCTGGGCGGCGAACAACTGGCGCGCCGTTCCGGCACCGATATCGTCTATATGGCCGGAGCGCTGCTGCATCACGCGCTGGTCGCGGACGACAGCACTGCTGGATTGGCGCCGATGAAGCTGCTGCTTCGCCAGCTGTCCTACCGGTCGGTCCGCACCGGCGCAGTCCGCAGCATGACCGCTGCCGCCGTACCTCGCAGCCTCTCCGCAGCAGCACAGCGCCTGGGCGATTTCGTTCTCAGTTGCGTGAGCCCTCCTTATGGACGTTCCTGGACGACCAATCAGGCTCTCGCCGCTCTCCAGCGCTTGGAAGCCGAGCTATCCCCCCCGCTTCTGGCCGGCGGCTGGGAGATGGAAGGATGTCCCGATCGCGCGCTTGCCATCCTGGAATCCATGGCGAAGAGCGCGCCGCCCGAGGAGGTTCCATGGCGCACCATCGAAAGGCTGCGGGGGGGACGCCAGCCCGAACAGGATTTGACCGAGCCTCTGCCGAAGCCGACGGCCGGAACGCCGAGGCCGCCCGAGACGCTGGCCGGTCGCGTGCATGCGCTGCTCGCACAAGGACCCGAAGGGCTTGAAGCGCTTGCCACCATGATCGAGGAGCTTGTCCACCGTGGCGCGCATGCTCTGCCGGAGAATGAGCGCCTGTTCGTCGCGTATGCGATGGGGCGTTGGCTGAACGCGCCGGCCGCGGCGCGCCAATTCCTCGCCGCGCCTTGCGCCGTCACGTGGAACAGCGCGGTCCGCGCGCTCTTGCTGGCGCGCCTCCATCTGGAACGCGGCGAATGGACGCTTACCGCCAAGGACTGCAGGGAGTGCATGCGCGCGATCCAGTCGCTTCCCGGCGACCGCGGCGGCGATCGCGGCAGCTATGCACAGTGCTTTGCGTTGATGCTCGACGTCGCCGCCCATGTCGGCATCGTTCGAGCGGGCCATTCCATCGATTACGTTGCAGACGGCTGGACCCGCCTCAAGCAGGCGATGGATCTGTGGCCGCGCACGCGCTCGCTAGCCCTGGCCGAAGCGATGGCAGCGCAGGTTGGCGGGCTACGCGGCTTGGCGGAAAGCGCCGGGCTGGATTCCATCGTCGTCGAAATGGGCGCCGCCAGGTCCCGGTTGGCCGTTCCGGACAACGACGAAATCGATCGCCCCGTACCTTGGCCGGACGATGCCTGGCTTTTCGCGTGATCGGATCTGAAAGGGCGTCGCCATGATCTACCTGGCTTGGATCGCATGGGCTGCAGCGGGTGTCTTTGCCGTGGCCGTCTTCAGACGCGGCACGGAGGAAGAAGGCGCGACCGGGCGCAGGCTCGGGACAATTGCGGTCTTCGCCATCGCGACACTGGTCATATTCTTCGCCGGCGCCACGCCGAAAGGCCTGCCCGTCGGCACTCTATTCGGGTGGAACGCACCGGCGGAGGAAAATATCGCGCGGCTGAATGCGCGCAAAGCCGAGCTCGAGCGGCAACGCGCGGAAGTGGAAGCTCAGCTCAATCAGGAACGGCTTCAGGCCGCATCTCGACTGCCCGAGCCGGTCAACGGGTCTCAAGCAATCTTCGTCGAGGTTTCACCCGAGCGCCAGGCCATCGTGCTGACCGCGCTGTTCCTCCTCCTGGCCATCGATGTGACGCTACTTCTGGTGTCGATCGGAGTCATCTCGCTTCCCGGCCCGTTCCGGGACGCGGGCCGGGCGGCCCAAAAGCTCAGATTGGGCGAACTGGCACAAAAAGTATGGGACGCCGATTATCGCGCGGCCCTGGTGAAGGCCGCGGACATCCGGGAACTGAAATTGGAAAAGAGCGACCAGCTCGAATTCTTCTATCTGCGCAGCTATGCTGCGCTACAGGTTTACAGTTATCCGGCGGAAGGGGAGACGGCCGACTATCGCCAGAAGCTTCTGGATGGCGTCGTTGCCGATCTCACCGAAGTGGTTTCTGCCGCGCCCAAGAACGCGATGGCGCAGTATACGCTCGGTCTGGCGCTCGGATTTGCAGGAAAGTACGACGAAGCGCTCGAGTGCTTCGACAAAAGCAGGCAAGCGCTCGCGAGCTTGTCGCTGCCCTTCAGCCACAATGAAAGCGTTTGTCTGCTGTACAAGGCCGAGGGGCTCCTTGGGCGGGGCGACGTCGAAGCCGCGCAGATCTGCTTCGACCGCGTGATCGCGCTCGGTTCTCTCAGAGATGCCGTGTTGCCGGTGCGCCTGAACATCGCCATGAGCGACCTATCGAAGGCTGTCAGGCGAAAAGCCGCCGGAGCGGCGTTGGACATCCTGAGCAATATCGCGCGGCTCCCGGGGTTCGATGAAAAACAGTCAGCCGCGCTGGAGGTGATGCGCATTGGCCTGTCGACGCGCGCGGCCCTGGTCGAAGGCAATACCGCGGCGGCCGTTGCGGAAGCGGAACAATTCGCCGAGCGCTATATGCCCTCAGGCTTGCCGCCGGTCGACTACGATACGGCCGAGGATGTGTTCTCTCCGGTCGAGGATGCGGACCTGGCATTTCCCCGCAATGTCTATCGCGGCATACTCTTCATCCTCGCGCTCGGCCGCGCTATGGCGGAAAAGCCTGGCAGAGTGTCTCAAACGGCGTTCGAACGCATGGCCGATCCGCTGCTGCGCGGCCTTCAACTCGATCCCCGCAACCGAGACCTGCTCGCGGCCTTGGGCGGCCTTTGCTATTGGACGCAGCGCGACATGCGCGCGCGCGCGCGCCAATGGATAGAGGCCGCGGTCGTCATGGGCTTGGTCAGCCATCATGCACGCGCGATCCTGATGCAGGATCAAGCCGTGGAGGAAAGGCGACGCGATCTGCTCGGCGTGTTTCGTTCCGCGTCCGCCCGCTTCCTGCGCGACCCCACGCTGGCCGCCGAGACGCGGCGGGCGCTGGTCAACGAACTCGGGCGCTTTCAGGAGTTCGAACCGCTGCTCATCGATCTGCGTGCGAGGCCCGACTATGAGCACGAAGAGCCGACAGTCGCGGCCCTGCGCGACCGTGCGCGTTATTTGAGCGGATTGCTGGAAGACGTTCTGCGGCGGGGCGAGATGGCGCGCTTCGAGCGCCTGGCCAATCTCAAAGAGGAATACAGCGGCAATTTGCGGACGCTCGAACAGACAATGGACGCCATCAAGACGCTCGAACACACGGCCATTGTCGAGTTGAGCAGCAGTCTTGCGATGATTTAGGAGGACGGCACCATGCCCGACGAAGATAAGAAGCTCACCGCCAAACAGGACGGCGGCAAGATGCCCACCATCCGGTCCAAGGCGTTCCGCAGCGCCCTTATGGGCCGCTTGCCGAATCTAGGTCAGCCGACTTGGCGCTCCGGAGATGCCGCCGATGTGCACGACAGCATATCCGGCCTCAGCGACCTGAGCGCGGAAACGTACCTGGAAGTGGTCGCTCGCTTTCGAGAGAAGACGCATGAGCAGTGACGATCACGACCGCCAACGCGGAAGGCTTGCGCATGCAGCTGAATCGCGGCTTGTGCAGGATATCGACTCGCTCATCATGGACCGGCGACTTGCGCAGTCGGATGCCGGTCACAGGATCGCGCTCGAGCTCGATGCCAGCGCCGGCTTGTCGCTGCCGGCGCTCCCCGATATGGCCCAACTCGGCCAAAGCAAGGCTGTGGCCTTCGCAAGTCCGGAACAGATCGAGGCGTTACTCTCTCTCGACCCGAACGATATGGTCGACGAAAGCGGCAAGCTCAACCGCTTGCTCAAGATCGGCTGGCTGAGCGTCGAAGAACAATCCATCCTACGCAAAGGCATGCTCTTCCTGCGCAACAAGATGTATGCAGAGGCGGGCGATTGGTGGCGGCTCCAGGCTCCGACGAACGGCGACGAGCCTTTCGCCTTGGTGCTCCAACTCATGAGCGCCCTGACGTGGCGGCTCCGCGGCGAGGAGGTCCGCGCCATTACTATACTTTCCGATCTGCGGCCGAAAATCATCCAGCTTGCAGGTCGTCGAATCGACTACGCCTGACCGACCGCGTCGGTGTCGTCACCCGCATCAGCGGCTCTACCGAGAGCGAACCGCGGACGGCAGGCGATCCGAGTTGACGCAAATAACTTCGCCGCTCGTTATCATCGTCAATCCCTTCGGAGCTCATCCTGTCGGCGGGGCTCTAACCGCTCGGCTTCGCCTCGCCGAGGAACTGATGAACCTCCGGCACGACGGATCCGCCGGGGGGCCTGATCCTCGACGTGCGCGTACCGGGCGCGAGCGGCCGCGATCTTCAGCACCGTCTCGATGCGAGCAGAAACCCCATCCTCTGCTGATCTTATCAAAACCGCGCCATCCTACGATTGATAGCGAGCACGCACGGGATGGCGTTCGTCCCGATCCATCAGGCCGTGGAAAAATCGTGGAAAAGGCCGTTAATTTGAGTTAACACGTTGAGCTATAATAGCTATTACTTCCCTTCACACGGGATAGGTCGCAGGTTCAATCCCTGCCGCGCCCACCATTATTTCCAGGGTTCCCGCGGACTTTTGAAATCGGCCGTTTGTTCTATTCGGCACCGAACGGCGTACAAAAGCAGACTTCGGCACCGAAATCCGTGGAAAAATCCGAGGCGGGAAATCGGCATTTGTTCACGGCGAGAATCGGCGGATGACTCGCACTCGAAGCCATTGAGTTCAGACCGGGCGGATACGCCGACTCCGGCGCTTTCACGCGGTCCAATCGCATGGCCAAAACGAACCTGAAATCGGACCGGCATGCGTCCAATGTGGCGCTGGCGGCCCAGACATACCTCGAGAACAAACACAATATGTTGAAGGGGTTCGAGTCGATCGAGGATTTTGCGGTCGACGAGACATCGCTCGATCCCAAGGATAAACGGGGCATCGAACACCACCTGATAAATTTGCGCGCCGCACTGGCGCGTCACCTTTGGCGCAAGGACGTATTTTCGGCGTATCGCTTCTGGACATGCTGGTACTCGGAGCGGTCCGCGACGACACTACGGACTGGAGGTTCTCGAACGGCGTTCCAATGCGTCGGTCTCGCCCGGCTTTATCATCTTTCCGCTCCATTCGACGTGCATCGTGCAGCCCGCGCCGCTTTCGCTCGCCAAGAATGTGCGCTTCGTCCTGTTCAAGAAACCCGGCTTCGCCGTCGTGGCACGAGGTAACGATTACACTGCGACGCTCGCCGGCATTGGCGCGGCGATGAAGGGCCTGGGCATCAAGGGTGCCCTCGATCTCGATAATCGGCGCCATCACACGCAAGCCGGACATCTCAAAGGGTTCACGCGCAATCCCGCTGTTGCTGGTCAAGATCACATCAGTGACGGGCGCCTATTGCGAGAATCAGTTCGTCTATGCGCTCAAAAGGCGTGAGTGAAGTCGGCGCTCGTCTGTCCCGCGCTTTCCTGTTTCGCAAAGCGCATGGCATAGTCTTCGGCCGTATCGTCGCGTTCCCGCACGTAACGCCGTTCGCCCTTGGGCACCAGCGCCCGCCGTTCGAACGCGTGGTCGTAACGCACGTCGCCGGTCGGGCTGATCTCGAGCTCCGGATCGACACGGTCGCCATACATCGCGGCAAGCACGTCCATCGTCTCGAAATAAAGGACGGCGCACGCCACACATTCCTCGAAATCCATCCTGCCCGCCGCCAGGCCGCCGGTGTCCCGCGCCTCCGCCGCCGCGATTTCAGCAACGATCGTGGCACCGCGAATGACGGCATTGATGGCGCCGACGCGCATGAAGCTGACCTTCGTGTCGCGATCAACGCCCAGAATGGATCGCGCCGCTTCGCAGCGTCATGATCGGGCCGATGCGGCATGGCCGGCTGTTTCTGCTCGGCGACGCCGCGCATATCGTGCCGCCGACCGGGGCGAAAGGCCTCAATCTCGCCGTCACGGATTCCATTTTTCTGGGCGAGGCGTTGATCGAATTCTATGCCGGACGCGCTGCGGCGCTCGACGGCTATTCCCGCCGCGCGCCGGCGCGCGTCTGGAAGGCGGAACGGTTCAGCTGGTGGTTCACGTCCTTGACTCATGACTTTCCCGGCACGGACGGGTTCGGGCAGCGCATGCAGCGGGCCGAACTGGCCTATATCCTGGAATCCGAAGCCGCCCGGACGACCCTGGCGGAGAACTATGTCGGCCTGCCCCTGACGGCAGGCCTCCCTTGAGGAGGAATTCCATGACGGCAACGAGAGAACTCCATCTGGTGCGAACGCCGAAGGGTGCGCTGGAAGAGGACGGCTTCAAGCTTGTCGAGACCGTTCTGCCGGAACCGCGGGACGGCGAGGTCGCGGTCGAGAATGTCTATCTCAGCATCGATCCGGCGACGCGGCCGCGCCTCTCCCACGGCCACGCGCTGAACACGACGGTGATGGGATTTGCGCTCGGGCGGGTGACGCAATCGCGCCACGCCGATTTCCGCGAGGGCGACATCGTGCGCTCCGCCTTCGGCTACCGCGAGCATTTCGTCGCCGACGGGCGGTATCTCGGCAAGCTTTCGCCCGATCCCGCGCTGCCGCTGACCGTCTATCTGCACGTCCTGGGCGGGACCGGTTTCGTCGCCTATGGCGGGCTTCTGGCCATCGCGAAAATGCAGGCCGGCGAGACGGTTTTCGTCTCGACCGCGGCCGGCGCGGTCGGCTCCATCGCGGTGCAGGTTGCCAGACTGAAGGGCGCCACGGTGATCGGCAGCACCGGCAGCGACAACAAGGCGAACTGGCTCAAATCTCTCGGACTGAACGGCGTGATCAATTACAAGCGCCGACCGATCGCGGAGGCCCTGCGGGAAGCGGCCCCCAAAGGCATCGACGTCTATTTCGACAATGTCGGCGGCGAGCACCTCGAAGCCGCATTGGCGTGCATGAACAGCCTCGGCCGCGTCGCCGTGTGCGGCATGATCTCGACCTATAACGACGATCCGATCGGGGTGCGCAATCTGTCTTCCATCATCTACAATCGGATCAACATCCGCGGCTTCGTCACCACCGACTTCGACGACCTTCATCCGAAATTCCTGGAAGAGATGACCGCCTGGATCAAGGCGGAGAAGGTGGAGTATCGGGAAACGATCATGGATGGCATCGAGAATGCGAGCGCCGCGCTGATCGCGCTGCTGAACGGCGTGAACACGGGAAAAATGATGGTGAAGCTCTAGAAAGGCGCGGCATCCTGACGAGCGAGACCCGTCCGACCGCGTTGCCCCGCGTTCGGTTGCTCTGGGTAGAGCGTCACGACGCATGCGCCGCCGAGGCCGAGATTGTGCCGAAGCGCCAGGCGCGCGCCTTGGGCAACCTCCAGCACGCGGCCTTCGCGGAGGCGGGCGGTCCGAAGCCGCAACCGTCCAAGCCGCTACTTCAAAAGGAAGGTTTTAGCGGGCCACGACAGCAGCGCTACACTTGTTCCGGCGCCGCGAAGCGCACGACGATGGTGCCTTCGCCGACCTGGTCGCCGAGCGCCACCGCGATAGCCTCGACTGTGGCGGCGGCGGGTGCGGACAGGGTGTGCTCCATCTTCATGGCTTCGAGGATGGCGAGCGGCTGGCCCTTGGCGACCTGGTCGCCCTCGCGCACGAAGAGCTGGACGATCTTGCCCGGCATCGGCGTCACGACGCGATCGGTGGGAGCGCCGGAGGCGTCCGCCGCTTCGAAGGGATCGTAGAGCGCCACGATATAGGTGAGGCCGTTCTCCATCGCCGCGAGAGCCCCCGAGGCGAGGCGCAAGATCTCCACGCCCGGCGCGGGCCGTGCTTCGGCGAGGATGCGCCGGCCATCGACCAAAAACTCGACCGCGGCCGGACGCGAGGCGCCGAGGCGGAATCCGTCGCGCGCGTTCCAGGGGTCGCCGCCCGGTAGGGGTTTCTCGTGCACGATAAAGTGCGTGGCCGCGGCCAGGATGTGCGGCGGCGGGGCTGCAGGCGGCAGCAATTGCGCGAGATGGCGCGCGATGAAGCCGGTATCGACCTCGCCCGCGATGAACTCCGGATGGTGGAGTGTGCGGATCAGGAAGCCGTTATTGGTCTTGAGGCCGGCGATGCGGACCTGTTCGAGCGCCCGCGCCAGCTTGGCGATGGTGCCGCTGCGGGTCGCGTCGTGCGCGATCACCTTGGCGATCATCGGATCGTAGAACGGCGTGACCGTATCGCCCTGCCGAACGCCGGTATCGATGCGGACCTCGCTCGGGAAGCGCAGCCTTTCGAGGGTGCCGATCGACGGCAGAAAGCCGGATTGGGGATCTTCCGCATAGAGGCGGACTTCCACCGCATGGCCGTCGATGGCGAGTTGATCCTGCGTCCTGGGCAGCGTTTCGCCACACGCGACGCGCAATTGCCATTCGACGAGGTCGGTGCCGGTGATCGCCTCGGTCACCGGATGCTCGACCTGCAGCCTGGTGTTCATCTCCATGAACCAGATGCGGTCGGGGCGGAGCCCGTCCGAGGCATCGGCGATGAACTCGATCGTGCCGGCGCCGACATAGGCCACCGCCTTCGCCGCCTTGACCGCTACGGCGCCGATCGCGGCGCGCATCTCCGGCGACATCCCCGGTGCGGGCGCCTCCTCGATCACCTTCTGGTGGCGCCTTTGCAGCGAGCAGTCGCGCTCGAAGAGATGGACGGCGTTGCCATGGGCGTCGGCGAAGACCTGGACCTCGATATGGCGCGGGCGCGAGACATACTTCTCGATCAGCACGGCATCGTTGCCGAAGGCGCCGCTTGCCTCGCGCTGGGCCCCTTCCAGCGCGCCCGCGAACTCCGCCGCCTGCTCGACCTTGCGCATGCCCTTGCCGCCGCCGCCGGCGACCGCCTTGATCAGCACGGGATAGCCGATCCGGTCGGCCTCGGCCTGGAGACGATCCGCAGACTGATCGTCTCCGAGATAGCCCGGCACCACCGGCACGCCGGCCTTGGCCATCAGCGCCTTGGCGCGGTCTTTGAGGCCCATGGCGCGGATCGCCGCCGGCGGCGGGCCGACGAAGACGATGCCGGCCGCCGCGCAGGCCTCGGCGAACTCCGCATTCTCCGACAGGAAGCCGTAGCCGGGATGGATGGCCTCGGCGCCGCTCTGCTTCGCGGCGGCGAGCACCGCGGCGATGTTGAGATAGGATTCGCGCGGCGGCGGCGGGCCGAGGCGCAGGGCCACGTCTGCCAGTGCGACATGGGCGGCGCCGGCATCGGCGTCGGAATAGACCGCGACGGTGCGCAGGCCCAGCCGGCGGGCGGTGCGGATGACGCGAACGGCGATCTCGCCGCGATTGGCGATCAGGAGGGAGCGGAACATCATCACATCCGGAAGACGCCGAACTTTGTTTCGGCGATGGGGGCGTTGAGGCAGGCGCTGAAGGCGAGTGCGAGCACGCGGCGCGTGTCGGCGGGCGCGATGATGCCGTCGTCCCAGAGGCGGGCGGTGGCGTGGTAGGGATTGCCTTCGGCCTCGAAGCGCTCGCGGATCGGCCGTTTGAAGGCCTCCGCCTCTTCCGGCGTCCATGTGTCGGCGTCGCGGTGGACGGTGGCGAGGACGGCCGCCGCCTGCTCGCCGCCCATCACGGAGATGCGGCTGTTGGGCCAGGAGAACAGGAAGCGCGGGCTGAAGGCGCGGCCGCACATGCCGTAATTGCCGGCGCCGTAGGAGCCGCCGACGATCAGCGTGATCTTGGGCACTTGGGCGTTGGCGACCGCGGTCACCATCTTGGCCCCGTCCTTGGCGATGCCGCCGGCCTCGTATTTTTTGCCCACCATGAAACCGGAGATGTTCTGCAGGAACAGAAGCGGGATCCTGCGCTGGCAGCACAGCTCGATGAAGTGCGCCGCCTTCAGCGCGCTCTCGCTGAACAGGATGCCGTTGTTGGCGACGATGCCGACCGGGATGCCTTCGAGATGGGCGAAGCCGGTGACGATGGTGGTGCCGTAGAGCTTCTTGAACTCGTCGAACTCAGAGCCGTCGACCAGCCGCGCGATGATCTCGCGGGCGTCGTATTGCGTGGCGAGGCTGGGCGGCACGATGCCGTCGAGCTCGGCGATGTCGTAGGCGGGCGGCCTCGGCGTCTTGAGCGGGATGTTCGGCTGCTTGGCCGTGTTCAGGCCAGCGACGATATGGCGGACGATGGCCAGGGCGTGGGTGTCGTCATTGGCATAGTGGTCGGCGACGCCGGACTGGCGGGCATGCACATCCGCGCCGCCGAGGTCTTCCGCCGTGACGATCTCGCCGGTGGCGGCCTTCACCAAGGGCGGGCCGGCGAGGAAGATGGTGCCCTGCCCTTTGACGATGATGGTCTCGTCGCTCATCGCCGGGACATAGGCACCGCCGGCGGTGCAGGAGCCCATGACGGAGGCGATCTGCGGAATGCCGGCGGCCGACATGGTGGCCTGGTTGAAGAAGATGCGGCCGAAATAATCGCGGTCGGGGAAGATCTCCGCCTGGTTGGGCAGATTGGCGCCGCCGCTATCGACCAGATAGATGCAGGGCAGACGGTTCTGCACCGCGATCTCCTGCGCCCGCAAATGCTTCTTCACGGTGAGCGGATAATAGGTGCCGCCCTTGATGGTCGCGTCGTTGCAGACGATGACGCATTCGCGGCCCGCGACACGGCCGATGCCGGTGATGATCCCGGCGCCATGGATATCGCCTTCGTACATGCCATAGGCGGCGAGCGGCGACAGTTCGAGGAAGGGCGAACCCGGGTCCACCAGCCGCTCGACCCGCTCGCGGGGAAGCAGCTTGCCCCGTTCGGTATGGCGCTTGCGCGAGCGCTCGTCGCCGCCGAGGGCGGCGATCGCCTGACGCGCGCGCAGTTCCTCGACCAGCGCCGCCATGGCCGCGGCGTTGGTTTTGAAGGCGGGGGAGCTGGGGGCGAGGGAGGATTTGAGTGCCGTCATCAATTCCCGCTCTCCTCGAACAATTCCCGGCCGATGAGCCAGCGGCGGATTTCGCTGGTGCCGGCGCCGATCTCATAGAGCTTGGCGTCGCGCAGGAGCCGCCCCGTCGGATAGTCGTTGATATAGCCGTTGCCGCCCAGGCACTGGATCGCCTGCAGCGCCATCCAGGTGCCCTTCTCGGCGGCATAGAGGATCGCGCCGGCGGCGTCCTTGCGCGTGGTCTGGCCGCGGTCGCAGGCCCGCGCCACGGCGTAGACGTAAGAGCGCGTCGCGGAGAGCGCGACATACATGTCGGCGAGCTTGGCCTGCATGATCTGGAAAGTCCCGATCGACTCGCCGAACTGCTTGCGGTCGTGGACATACGGCACCACCGCATCCATGCAGGCCTGCATGATGCCGAGGCTGCCCGCGGCGAGCACGGCGCGCTCGTAATCGAGCCCGCTCATCAAGACGTTCACGCCCTTGCCGAGGCCGCCCAGGATGTTCTCCTCCGGCACCTCGCAATCCGCGAACACGAGCTCGGCGGTGTCGCTGCCGCGCATGCCGAGCTTGTCGAGCTTGGGCGCATGCGAGAAGCCCTTGAAGGTCTTCTCGATCAGGAAGGCCGTCATGCCGCGCGGGCCCGCGGCGGGATCGGTCTTGGCATAGACCACCAGCGTGTCGGCATGCGGGCCGTTGGTGATCCACATCTTGGTGCCGTTGAGGACGAAGCGGTCGCCCTTGCGCTCGGCCTTGAGCTTCATCGACACGACGTCCGAGCCGGCGCCGGCCTCGCTCATCGCCAGCGCGCCGACCTGCTCGCCCGAGATCAGCCCCGGCAGATAGCGCCGCTTCTGCTCCTTCGTGCCGTTGCGGCGGATCTGGTTGACGCAAAGGTTCGAATGCGCGCCGTAGGACAGCCCCACCGAGGCCGAGCCGCGGCTGACCTCCTCCATCGCGATGACGTGCTCGAGATAGCCGAGGCCGAGGCCGCCGAACTCCTCCTCCACCGTGATGCCGTGCAGGCCGAGCGCCCCCATCTCGGGCCACAGATGGCGCGGGAAGGTGTTGCTGCGGTCGATCTCCTCGGCGATGGGTGCGATTCGGTCGTCCGCGAACGGACGCACCGTATCGCGGATCATGTTGGCGGTGTCGCCAAGGTCGTGGTCGAGCGTGCGCATATCGTCATCCTGTGGCCGACGCCTTTTTGGCCGCCGGGGGCGATTGGTCAAGATATAATATGATTGAAAATGACATTTAATGGTCTATTATGGTCGAAAGAAGCGGCAGCACGCTTTGTATAATAGGTGAGGGATGGAAAGCCTGGTTCGCGGCGCCGATGCGCCGCCGCTGCTGGATTATACGATCGGCGAGGCGCTGACGGCCACCATCGCGCGCTGGCCCGAGCGCGAGGCGCTGGTCTCGCGGCATCAGAACATCCGCTGGTCCTATGCCGAATTCGGCCGGCGCGTCGATCGCCTCGCCGCCAGCTTCCGCAAGCTGGGCCTGTCGGCCGGCGACCGGGTCGGCATCTGGGCGCCCAATTGCGCCGAATGGGTTCTCACCCAATTCGCGACCGCCAAGGCCGGGATCATCCTGGTGACGATCAACCCGGCCTATCGGCTGTCCGAGGTCGAATACACGCTGAATAAGGTCGGTGTCGCCGCCCTGATCTGCGCCGACCGCTTCAAGACAAGCGACTATACGGCGATGATCGAGACCCTGGCGCCCGAGATCGCAACATCCCCCTCCGGGCAATTGGCGGCCGCGAGATTGCCGGCCTTGAAGCGCGTGATCCGCATCGGCGGCGCGAAGCGGCCAGGCTGGTTCGCCTTCGACGAGATCGCCACCCTGGCGCCCGCCGACGAACAGATGCCGCAGGGCGTCGGCCTCACGACCGGCGATCCGATCAACATCCAGTTCACCAGCGGCACCACCGGCCTGCCCAAGGGCGCGACGCTGTCGCATCGCAATATCCTGAACAACGGCTACTTCACCGGCCTGCGGATGAATCTCGGACCGGGGGATCGGCTCTGCATTCCGGTGCCGCTCTATCATTGCTTCGGCATGGTGCTCGCCAATCTCGCCTGCATCACGCACGGCGCGACGATGGTCTTTCCCGCCGCCGGGTTCGATCCGCTGTCGGTGCTGGAGACGGTCGCGGCAGAACGCTGCACCGCACTGCACGGCGTGCCGACCATGTTCATCGCCGAGCTCGAACATCCGCGCTTTGCCGAGTTCGATCTATCCAGCCTGCGCACCGGCATCATGGCGGGCGCGCCCTGCCCGGTCGAAATCATGCGCCGGGTGATCGACAAGATGCATATGCGCGAGATCACCATCGCCTATGGCATGACGGAGACGAGCCCGGTGAGCTTCCAGAGCGCTCCCAACGACCCGCTGGAGCGGCGCGTCTCGACCGTCGGCCGCGTGCTGCCGCATCTGGAGGTCAAGATCGTCGACGGCAACGGCGCCATCACGCCGCGCGGCGCGCGCGGCGAACTGTGCACCCGCGGCTATTCGGTGATGCTCGGCTATTGGGACGATCCGGAGCGGACCGCGGAGGCGGTCGATGCGGGCGGCTGGATGCACAGCGGCGATATCGCGATCATCGATGCCGACGGCTATTGCAACATCGTGGGACGGCTCAAGGACATGGTGATCCGCGGCGGCGAGAACATATATCCGCGCGAGATCGAGGAATTCCTGTTCCGCCATCCCAAGATCGAGGACGTGCAGGTGGTGGGCGTGCCGGACGCGAAATACGGCGAGGAGCTCTGCGCCTGGATCCGCCTGCGCAGCGGCGAAAAGGCCGACGCCGAGGAGATCCTCGCCTTCTGCCGGGGCCAGATCGCACACTACAAGGTGCCGCGCTACATCCGCTTCGTCGACGAATTCCCGATGACGGTCACCGGCAAGATCCAGAAATTCGTCATCCGCGAGGCGATGATCGAAGAACTCGCGCTCAGCGAGGCCAAGACGGCCTGAGCGCATCGCTTCAGGTCAAACACATCGAGGGAGGTTCAACTTGCGTTCAAGGACATTCATGCCGGCGCTTCGCCGGCCCGCACTCGCCATCGCGGCCGGCCTCAGCATGCTGTTCGCCGCCGGCGCCGCACAGGCGGCGTGCGAAGACCTGGCGCAATTTCCCGTGGTCGACGGCAAGATCACGTCGGCGGCCATGGTCGAGGCGAACACGGCGATCGCGCTGCCCGGCCTGCCCATCAGCCTGCCGGCGCCGGCGAAGTTCTGCCGCGTCGCGGTCACGCTGACGCCGACGCCGGATTCGTCGATCATGGCCGAGGTCTGGCTGCCCGAAGCGGCCGGTTGGAACCAGAAATTCCTCGGCGCCGGCAATGGCGGCTTCGGCGGCACGGTCGCCGCGCCGATGCTCGACATGCGCAAGGCGCTGGAGCGCGGCTATGCGACGGCGGGCGACGATCTGGGTCACGAGACGCCCTTTCCCAAGATCGATGCGAGCTGGGCGATCGGCCATCCCGAGAAGGTGAAGGACTTCGCCTATCGCGCCGATCACGTCACCGCCGTGTTCGCCAAGGCGCTGATCGCCGCCTATTACGGCAAGCCGCCGAAATATTCCTATTTCCGCGGCTGCTCGAATGGCGGCCACGAGGCGATGATGGAGGCGATCCGCTATCCGGACGATTACGACGGTATCATCGCAGGCGCGCCGGCGAATTCCTGGACCCATCTGATGACCAACTTCCTGTGGAACGAGCGCGCCCTGAGCGAAACGGCGATAAGCCGGATTTCGGACGCCAAGCTGTCGCTGGTGCAGAGCGCCGTGATGGCGAAATGCGACGCAAGGGACGGCGTCACGGACGGCATCATCAACGATCCCTCGACCTGCCGCTTCGATCCGCGCAAGCTTCTGTGCAAGGCCGGCGACGGCGCGGATTGCCTGACCCAGGCCGAGCTCGACGCCTTGCTGAAGATTTACGGCGGCCCGATCGATCCCGTGACGCATAAGCCTATCTATCCGGGCTTTCCCGTCGGCGGCGAGGGCCTGGCGAAGAACTGGACGCAGTGGATCACCGCGGCCGATTCCTCGCAGGCGCAGTTCGCCAATCAGTTCTTCGGCGCCATCGTGAAGGGCGATCCCAATTGGGACTATCGCAGCTTCGACTTCCACAAGGATGTCGTGCTGGCCGACGCGACGATCGGACCCATCATCAACTCCAATAGCGACGATCTGCGGGCGTTCGCGGCGCATGGCGGCAAGCTCATCCTGTTCCAGGGCTGGGACGACGCCGCCGTCACCGCCTATGGGACGATCGCCTATTATCGCAGCATCCAGAAGAAGATGGGCGCGGCGACGACAGCCGGCTTCGCCCGCCTGTTCGTCGCGCCAGGCATGATGCATTGCGGGGATGGACCAGGACCCAACAGCCTCGACTGCGTCGCGGCGCTGGAGCAATGGCGCGAACAGGGCGTGGCGCCGGCGCAGATCCTCGCGGCCCATTATTCCAATCCGCTCGCCGTGCTGGCCGGGCTGCCGGCCGGCGATCCGACATCGACGCGCCCGGTCTGCGCCTATCCCAGCGTGGCGCATTGGACGGGAACCGGCTCGGCCGATCAGGCCGCGAACTATGTGTGCCAAGGGCCGGGGGCCGGCCGGACGCACCACTGACCGACACGATCACGGGAGGGCGAAACCCAGGTTTCGCCCTCTCTTCGCGTCACGGTACGCTTTTCAGGATGCGGACCGGACCGAGCAGACCCGAACTGCGCAAAGGCGCGTCGGGCTCATAGGTCGGGATGGTCGTGAAGGTGTATTTCTTCGTGACGCCCGGCTGCATATCGCCGATCAGCCGGTTGACCCAGAGATTGGCGATTTTCACCTGCAACACATTTTCGCCGCCGCGCGCGGCGCCCGTGATGTCCAGGGTGAAGGGCGGATTCCAGAGGATGCCGAGGAGATGGCCGTTCAGGCTCACCTCCGCCACCTCGTGAAGATCGCCGAGGTCGAGCGTCATCCGGCCCTTCGCGTTCGCCGGGAGCGTGAAGTGCTTGGCGTACACGGCGGTGCCGGAGAAATACCGCACGCCGGGATCGGTGCTGTCGCTCCAGGAACCCAAGGCGGCCTGCGTGATCGTCGCCGGCGCGCCGCGATCCGGCTGGAAGGCGATGGACCAGGGGCCCGCCAGGTCTGCGATGTCGGTCTGCGCAAGCGCGAAGTCCGGACGCGCGCGCACCGCGGTGGGATGGCGGAACACGACGAAGGTCGAGCCATAGCCGCCGAGCGATAGCGGAATCTCGGTGCGGCCGTCGACGATGCGATAAGGCGCGGGCGTCACCTTGCCGGTCACCGCGTTCCAGAACTCCGGCGCAAAACCGGCGACGCGGAAGGTCGCGGTCACGTGCTCGGCGCGGTCGAGGCGGTTGGTGACGAAATAGAGATCGCCGCGGTCGAGCTTGCGATGGATCTCGAGCAGCTCCGCGTCGGCTTCGGGCTTGCTGTACTGGAAGTCGGGCGCGACGTTCAGCGCCGCGAGGGCGGCATCGAGCGGCATGCCGGACATCACCCGGCCCTTGCCATAGGCGTGATCGGGCGTGCCGCCGAAGAGATCGTCGGCCACGGCCTTCATCTGCGCCGGATCGTCCGACAGGCTCGGAGAGCCGAGCGGTCCGTCGCCGACCAGCACGACACCTTGCGAGACCAGGTCGCGTATGCGCTTCAGCACCGGAAGGGTCATGTAGCGGCTGGAGCCGCCCAGATAAAGTACGCGGTAATGCATGCCGGAGCGGGTCGCCAGTTCATGGCCATCGACCGACGTCTGATCGAGCAGGACGCTCGAATTGACGAAGTCGAAGCCGTAGCCGGCCGGCACGCCGATGTCCTTTTCGCCGAACAGGCCGGTGATGGGCGCTTCCTCGCCATAGAAATAAGCAATATCGGCCGCGTAGTGTCCCTGCTGCAGCAGGTAGGAGCAGCGCGAGAGATAGGTGACCCAGGGCTGCGCATAATCCGCCCAACTCTCCAGACGATTGAAGAACTGGCCGAAGACGAAGAGCGACAGGCCCGGCGGCCTGTCGACCGGCTGATGCACCGAGGTGTGCACCACGATGCGATTGACGCCCAGCGCGAATTCGAGATCGGCGATCGGCTTGAGCTGGCGCGGCGCATAGGCCCAAGGCTGCACCGCCGAGGTCAGCGATTCCGCCGCGACGAGATTCTGGCCGTAGATATGCGACACCGACGCGGCGCCGCGGATGTCGGCGACGTAAGTCGGGAAGGATTCGCGTCGCTTGCCATAGGTCCACATCGCCGCCATCGGCACGGAGGCGTATTGGCGCATTTCCATATCGTCGCCGAAGGTCGGGCGATGATCCTCGAGCGCTTCGGTGTAATTGGCGAGGCCTTGCGCCTTTGCGAGCGTGGCGATCTCGCCATAGTGGTTCTTGGCGACGAGCTGATTGATCGTGCGGCGATAGTCCCAGAGGAATTTGTCGCTCGCCTCGGGACTCTGGATCACCACACCGGTGAGGACGGGCAGCCAGGGCGTCGCATCGTAGCCGCGAAGCGCCTTGAAATCGGCGAGGATGGTCTCGGTCCAGTTCTGCATGCCGACTTCGGTGCTGTCGACGGTCAGCGCGGTCACGCCATGGGAGCCGAAAAGCCCGGGGCCGGTCACCTGCTTATAGAGATCGAAATAGCCCTGCATATAGGCTTGCACATGCTCGCGGTTGAGCTTGTCGACTTCCAGGCCGGTCGCTTCGGCGGGCGCCGGATGGTTCTCGGTGCCGAGCAGCGAATAGCCCATGCGCAGCACGGTCCAGCGTCCCGGCGGCGGCGTCCAATCGAGCGTGCCGTCGGGCTTCATACGGTCGGTGAGCACCACGACGTCGGTGGGCGCGATCGCCGTATCGGGTGCGGCGGGCGGCGCTGCGAGAGCGTAGTAATCCGGCACGATGCCGTAATCGGCCTTGATCTCGGCCTCATTGACCCGCGCGTCGCCGTGCAGGACGAGTTCATGGACGTGATAGCGCAGCGCCGCCGGCGACGGCGAGACCATCGCCAGCAGACTGCGGGCCGCCGCGCCGGGAGCGAAGTTGGAGAAGATTCCCGGAGGGATCGGCGATGGCGCCGGCGACAAGGTCGCGCGGAAATAGCGCGCCGTGATGGGCGCAAAAGACACGGTGTGGAGCGGCACTTTCGTGGCGGCGATGTCAGCGACGTGCTGCCATATCTTGCCGTCGTCGCTGGATTCCAACGTGACGGCGGCGCCGAACGCACCATCGGCGGAGATCGACAGGGTGATCGCCTGCACCGGCGTCGGCTTGGCATAGGCGATGCGGATCTGAACCTGTTTGCTGCCTTCGGCCGGCGTGAGGATCGGACCATCGGTCAGATCGCCGTCGGTGAGTGCGGCGGCGTCCAGCGCCCCGGCATCGGACGTCGCCGCCGCGACCGGCGCCGGAACCGTCGGCTCGCGATAGGCCACCACCACCGTGTCGCGATAGAACGACAGCGAGGCGCTTTTGGGCTTGGGATCGAGCAGACCCCACTGCATGGGCGCGTTCTGGATCGGACCCGTGGTCGCGGGCGGCTGCGGCAGCAGGCCATGGAAGGCATGGCCACCTTCGATCGACGTGGCGCTCCAGACCGCTTTCTTCATCGCGTCCTGCGGCGTGACCCAGGGCGCGCCCGTCTCGCTCCAGCCGGGCGAGGAATCGATCGACATCTCCAGGCCCATCTTGTCGGCCAGGCCGGCTGCGTAGCGGAACGCATCGCGCCATTCCGGCGTCATGTAGATGAGGCGCCTGTCGACGACCTGCGGCGTCGCCAGCGAGGCATCGATGGCATTGATGCCGCCGATGCCTACACGCTTCATCCATTCCAGATCCTTGCGAATGCCATCCTTGGAGATGTTGCCGTTCATCCAGTGCCACCAGACGCGCGGCCTGGCCGATTGCGGCGGCGCCTCGAACCCCTGGACGAGCGGATCGGAAGGCGCAGCGTGACCGGCGCCGGCCCCGCTCGCGGAGAATGCGACCCAACCGGCCGTTAGCGCCGCCACCGCGGCGCCGAAGTGCAATGCTGTCCGCATACGCCGCATCGTTCATTCCTCCCGTCGACCGGTTTCGGCTCTTCTAGAAAAAAGGGAACACCCAGGCCAGCGCCCGAATGTTCCCTTCATTGGCTTACGGGAGACACATCCCGCAGGCAGGCTTAGAAGCTCTTCGACACGCGGATGCCATATTGTGCCGGCGGACCGGGGAATCCGAGATTGCCCAGAAGCTGCGTCGAGACGTAGTGCAGGTTGAAGATATTGGTGCCGTAAGCCGTCACGCGCCAGGTGTCGTCCGGAGTGTAGGTGAGCTGCGCGTTGAACAGGTTTTGCGCGGCGAGGCGGTCCACCGGATCGTCCTCGAACACCGTGGCCCAGCGCGCGCCGGTCAGGCCGTAGTCGATGCGCGGGGTCAGCGTCTGGTCGTTGCCCAGATCGAACGCATATTGCAGGCCGAGTTGCGCCGTCCATTTCGGCGAGTTGGGCAACGGCCGGCCGGTGACATTCTCGCAGAAGGCTGTCGCGGGCCCGGTCGCCGAATTGCAGACCGTGCCGGGCGGCACGGCGAGCCGGCTGTCGACCGCGTAGAAGGTCCCAACCTGCGAGTTGATGTAAGAGGCGCCGAGGTTGGCGGACAGCCCGCCGAATACCGCCTGGATCTGACCTTCGATGCCGTCGATCTTCGTCGTGCCCGGAGAGTTCTGATCCTCGCCGCCGAAGTTCGACGGATCGTAGAAGGACATCTGGAAGTTCTTGTACTCGTCGTAGAAGCCGTCCAGCTGCGTCAGAAGATGGCCGTCCAGCATCGTGCCTTTCCAGCCGACTTCGTAATCGGTGACGTTTTCCGGCCCGAAGATCGTGCCGTCGCCGTTGATGCCGCCGCCCTTATGGCCGGTGGCGACAAAGGCGTAGAGGAAGTTGTTCTCGTTGATCGTCCAATCGAGGTCGATCTTGCCGGTCAGGCGCGCGTCGCGCTGTGTCTTGTTGCTGAGCGGGAGCGCCACGACGACCGTTCCGTTGAGCAACTCGCCTTCCTGAATGCGCTGCCTGAAGCTGGTTTCCGAATAGCGCAAGCCGACCTGCAGCTTCAGCGCGTCGGTCAACGCATAGCTGCCCTGGCCGAACACGCCCCAGCTCTGGCGGATGGCGGTGTCGTGCAGCGCGGTGAGCGCGAGGCCGGTCGTGGGACCGCCGCCCGGTGCCAGCGAGACGATGAACTGCGGCACGTTCAGCAGATCGTCCTGATAGACGCCGCCGAAAATCCAGGTGAACGGACCGGTGTCGGGCGACACGATGTTGATCTCTTGCGAGACGACCTGGTCCTTGGCCTGGGCGAAGAACGCCTCGGGCCCGGCGACCGGCGGAGTCGAGAAGATGGTCTGATCGGTTCCGTCCATGTCGAGCGCATAGGAGATGCGGCCGTACTGATAGCCCGAGATCGAGCGGATCTGGATACCGCTGTCGAGCTGGTAGGTCATGCGCAGCACGGCGCGTCCCTGCTGATCGACGCCCATCAGATGCGCGTCCGAGCCGACGTCGAAGATGTTCTTGGTCGAGCCGGTGAAAGGGGCCGCCAGCGGCGCGCCATGATCGATGTAGTTGTAGTCGAGCTTGAGCTCGGCGGTGAACGCCTCTGTCGGCTTCCACAGCGTGCTCACGCGCCAGTTCGTGGTGTGCAAATTGGCGGCATTGCCGGTGAACGGACCGGACATGTGGAAGAAACTGTCACGGTTCTCGTCGTCGGTGGCGATGCGGATGGCGAGATCGTCGGACAGCGGGATGTTGATCGCACCCTGCAGGCGGACGTCGTTGTAGCTGCCGTATTGGAATTCCGCGAAGCCGTTGACGCCGTCGAAATTGGGATCGGCCTCGGTGATGAAGATGGCGCCGCCGGTCGCGTTCTGGCCGGCGAAGGTGCCTTGCGGGCCGCGCAGCACCTGGACGTTGCTGATGTCGTAATAGGGCTCGTCGGCGAGAAAGCCGTTGAACGAGGTCGAGACGCCGTCGCGATAGGTGAGAACGCCGGACGAGACCTGGATGCCGCCGTCGTTCTTGCCGATGCCGCGCATGTTGACGAGGACGTTGGAGCCCGAATCCTGGACGGTCAGCGAGGGCGTGGAGAACTGGAGCTGATCGAGCGAGTCGATTCCGCGCGCCTTGAGATCCTCGCCGGTCAGCACCGTGGCCGACAGCGCGGTCTTCTGCAGGTCGGTGGAGCGCCGTTCGGCGGTCACCACCACGGTTTCGATCTGCGTGCTTTCGGCGAGGGCCGGCACGGCCCAGGCCAGCGTCACCGCACCCAGGGCGACGCCCTGCATCCAACGCGTCCTTGCTCGGCCCAACGCATGACCCTGCATGTCTATGACTCCCCTAGGTTTCCTCAGCCGGGCCGGTGGCCTGGCCATGTTGTTCGTTCTTGGCGTCATGTTCGCAAAACCGACAATAAAGTCAAGTTTCCAAGCATTTTCGATCAAAATCGATAATTTGTGTGGCTTTCCGGTCACCACGGCCGCCCGCGGCGGTTAGGGTTTCGCGGGGACGAGGTGGCTTTTCCAGAAGCGGCTGATCTCGTCGAATGCCTGCTTTTGCTCGGGCGTTCCGTTCATGTAGCCCTGGAAGACGTGCGGCATGCCTTCGTAGACGTCGAGCTCGGCCTCCACGCCGCCAGCCTTGATCGCGTGATAGAGGCGCACGGAATCGCTCAGCAGCATTTCCTTGGTGCCGACCTGGATCAGCACGGGCGGAAAGCCTTTGCTGAAATCGCCATAGAGCGGGGAGACGTAGGGATTGCTCCAGTCCTGCGGTCCGGCATAGGCCTTCAGCGCCGCGATCACCGGCGGGATGTCGAGAATCGGATCGGCGTAGCGCAGGGTGGTTTCGGAATCGCCGTTCAGATGCAGATCGGCGCAGGGCGAAAGCAGCAACATCGCGGCCGGCATGGGCAAGCCTTCGTCGCGCGCCTTCAACATCGCGCCCGGCACGATATTGGCGCCGGCGGAATCTCCGAAGATGCCGATGTTCTGGGGCTTATAGCCCTTGGCCAGCAGCGCCTTGTATACCGCGACCACCTGATCGGTGATCAGGGGCCAGCGGCCGCGCGGCGCCGCCGTGTAATCGACGGAGACGATGCGGTGACCCGTCGCCACCGCCATCTTGGCGTCCGCGCCGGCGGTCGAGCGTGCCGTGCCGAGGATCCAGCCGCCGCCGTGAACGCGAATGAGGATCGTGCCGTCATCGACGAAGTTCGGCGGCTCGGTCGTCAGGACGCCGACACCGCCCATCTGCGAATAGACGGAGGTCACGCCGAGCGCTTTGACTTGCGCTTCCGCGCCGGGAAGCTGCACGGCCTCCATCTTGTCGTGGAACGCGATGATGTCGGCGTCCGTCAGCAGCGGCGGCGTTGATGCCATGGCCGCGGCGGCCATCGGCGCGAATTTTTCGAGGATCGCGCGTGCCTCCGGCGACACCGAGTCCGGCACGAACGTCCGAAAGTTCGGCGGCGCGGGCGGCAGATCCGCGGCCAGGCCGGCGTTCGCGGCGAGCAGGCCGGCAATCGCGATGAATATCCCTGAACGTCTCACGGTTCGACTCCCCTTCTTTTATTGACGCAACTAGAACCAGGCGAACAGGCGCGCGAAGAAGTCCTTCACGCGCAGAAGCCAGATCAGCGGGACGAATTTTCCGTCGTAATAGTCGAGCTGTTTCGCCATCACATGGGCCTGCACCGAGCTGTGCTGCTGGCCGAAGACCATCCAGCGGTCGTCGCCGGCGGAATAGGCGGGCCAATTCGCCTGCCCCTGCGGATTGGGAGCGCCGGAGCGCGCGAACGCGACCCAGCGGGCATGCATCTCGTCGGCAAGCCGTTCATCGGCAGGCGTCGGATGCGATGTCACGTCGGGCTCGTGTCCCAGCGTCTTGAACACATAGAAAATCTCCGCGCCGTGATGCGCACGCGGGCGGGCGGGGCGATAGGACTCCGTCACGTGCTCGAAACGGTACAGATAGGCGGGCGCCGGCCACCGCGCGACGACCCAGCGCGCCGGCGCCGTCGCCAGCGCGTCGCGGAATTGCAGCCGCGCCGCCATCTCGCGATCCAGCGGCATGCCGTAGAGTTCGCGCAACTTGGACAGCGTGTCGTCGTCGATTTGGCCCGTCGCCTTCGCAACGGCGCGATCGATGAGCGAATCCTCGCCGTCGTTGATGCCGATCATGAGGGGCACCGGCGCAACCCGCCCGGCCGCGATCGCGAGCGTGATGCCGCTGGGCACAAGATCGGGATCGGGTTGGAGCGCCGTGTCGCCAGGAACATGCGCGAAAGCCGCGGCCGGCATGGCGCGGAGTTGGTCGAGCGACGCGCTGGGCGGCGCGCCGGCGGCAGCGGCGATCGCAAGGCCTCGCTTTTCCGCGTCGGCGCGGCTGCTGGGCGGTCCGAACCAGCCACCGCCGGATTCGACGATGGCCTTGTGGAACAGCCCCCAGGTCGCAGGCGTCACCAGCATGGAGAACACGCTGATGCCGCCGGAGGATTCGCCGAAAATCGTCACATTGTCCGGATCGCCGCCGAACGCCGCGATGTTGCGCTTCACCCATTCGAGCGCCGCGATCTGATCGAGCATGGCATAGGCGCCGACATGGAGGCCCTTGCGCGCCGCCTCCTCGGCCAGGCCCGGATAGGCGAAGCTGCCGAGATGGCCGAGACGATAATTGAGCGTCACCAGCACGACGCCGTCGCGCGCGAAGGACGCGCCGTCGTAATAGGGCAGCGAGCCGGCGCCGATGCGCCCTGCCCCGCCGTGGAACCACACCATCACCGGCGCCCGCTTGGCGACATGCGCCGGCGCCCAGACATTGAGCGTCAGACAATCCTCTCTGGTCGGCTCCGGCGCGCCGCCATAGGTGAGGATGTTGCTTTTGTCGCCGGAGGCGCCTTGCGGACAGGACGGCCCGAACGCGGTCGCGTCGCGCACCCCGCTCCAATGCGCGGCGCGAACCGGGGGATGCCAGCGCAGCGCGCCGACCGGCGGCAAGGCATACGGAATGCCACGAAAGATTTCGATATCGCCATTGGCTTCCCCGGCGAGTCTTCCCGTATCGACGGCGACGACCGGGGCGCTGGGCTGCGGCGCCGAGACCGCCGGACCGAAGACCAATAAGGCGGCGAGGGCAGTGCTTAGGCGCATCAAGAGACTGGGCACTTAACGCATCCTTCGCAGAGGTCAGCGGTTTCGACTATAGCGATCATGATTTGAAATGATCAATACTGACTTCAATTGTACAAGGCGCTTACGCAGGTGCAGCGAGATAATTGCCGATGCCGATGACGACGGTGGATCCCACCAGGATCGCGATGCCGCCCCAGGCCAGGCCCCGCGTGCGACCGCTGGTGCCGTTCCATTCGCGCAAGGCAAAGCCCCACAGCGTGCTGAACAGGATGATGCTCGCCATGTGCAGCGTCCAGCTCGAGAAGCCGAAGCGGCCCATCTGGCTCTCGCCCATCGTGTAGAAGAAGAATTGGAAGTACCACAGCGTGCCGCCCAGCGCGCAGAGCAGATAATTGGCGAGCAGCGGCGGACGCGCGCCATCCGCGTCCGGTGCGGGACCGCTGCGGCCGATGAATTCGCCGGCGGAACCGTTGCGCCAGATCAGAACCACGCACCACAGGAAGTTCGTCGTGAAGCCGCCCGCCAGCACGACGCAGAGGACGGGCAGGCCCTGGCTCAGCACGCCGGTGCCCGCGGCCAGGGTCAAGGCACGGATCGGCCCGCCGGCATCGAGACCGAAGGCGAAGCAGCTCGACATGATGCCGGAGAAGACGGCGACCAGCAGACCCTTGCGCAAATCGAATTCGGCGATCGCGGACCGCGCCTGCTCGCCGGTCAATTCGCGCTCGCGCGCACGGCCGGCCTGCGCCACCACGAGGATGCCGATAATCGCCACGGCGATGCCCGCCAACGTCATCTTGCCGCTGGACGTCGCGGCAAGCGCACCGAGCGTGCCGTGAAAGATGGGCGGTCCCATCGTGCCGATCACGGTGGTCAGACCGAGCGCAACCGCCATGCCCAGCGACATGCCGAGATAGCGCATGGTGAGGCCGAAGGTCAGGCCGCCGAAACCCCACATCGCGCCCCAGAAATAGCACCAGGCGAGCGTTGCCTGCGGCGCGGCCGACAGCACGCCGAGCAGATCGTTGGTGCGCAGCGCGGCGAAGATCCAGGGCGCGAGGATCCAGCTGAAGATGCCGCCGGTGAGCCAGAAGATCTCCCACGACCAGCGCCGCACCCGCTTGTAGGGGACATAGAAGCTCGCCGAGGACAGACCGCCCAGCCAATGAAAGAAGACGCCAAGCAGCGGATTGGGTGTCATCGGCGGTCCGCCTCATTCGTTTCCGCGAGAATATCGCGACCGATCGCAGCGACGTTTGTCGTGCCGGTGAGCGCCATGGCAACGCGCATCTCCGCCTCGATCAGGCGCAGCACATGCGCCACCCCGGCGCCCCCTGCCCCGGCGAGGGCGAACGCCCAGGCACGGCCGAGCAGCACGCCGCGCGCGCCCAGCGCGAGCAGCTTCACCACGTCGAGACCGGAACGCACGCCGCCATCGGCGAGCACGGTGACGCGATCGCCGACGGCATCGGCGATGGGCGGCAAGGCGCGCGCGGTCGATAGCACGCCGTCGAGCTGGCGGCCGCCATGGTTCGATACGACGATCCCCTCAACGCCGAGCGCCGCGGCTTGGACGGCGTCCTCGACATCCAGGATGCCTTTGACGATCAGCGGTCCGTCCCAGCTTTGCCGGATCCAGTCCATGTCGCGCCAGCTCACGCTTGGATCGAAATTGCCGCGCATCCAGGCGAAAAAGTCTTCGAGCCCGCTATTGCGGCCGAGCGCCGGCGCGATATTGCCAAGACTGTGGGGCCGGCCGTGCAGACCGACATCCCAAGCCCAGGCCGGCCGCAGCGCCGCTTGCAGTCCACGCCGCACGGCACCGCGCCATCCCGGCGCGCCGGCAAGGCCCGAGCGCAGATCGCGATAGCGCGTTCCCGGGACGGGCATGTCCACCGTGAACACCAGTGCGGTGCAGCCGGCGGATTTGGCGCGCGCCAGAAGCTCGGACATGAAGCCGCGATCGCGGATCATGTAGAGCTGAAACCAGAACGGCGCACCGACGCCGGCCGCGACTTCTTCCAACGGACAGGCCGAGACCGTCGATAGACAGAACGGCACGCCCGCCGCTTCGGCCGCACGGGCCGCCTGGACCTCGCCGCGGCGCGCATTCATCCCGGCCAGGCCGATCGGGCCCAGCGCCACCGGCATGGCGAAGCGCCGGCCGAACAGGGTCGTGGACAGATCGATCGCGGAAACGTCGCGCAGCACGCGCTGACGCAGGGTGATCCGCGCCAAATCGTCGACATTGCGGCGCAGCGTGTGCTCCTCATGGGAACCGCCATCGAGATATTCGAACAGAAAATGCGGCAGCCTGCGCCGCGCGCTTTCGCGGTAGTCGGATACCGACGCCGCGATCATGCGCCGAACCCCGCGCGGCTGACCGCGCGCCGCCATTCGTCCCGATAGGCGGAAATGTCCTGTTCGAGCGGCTGCACGATCGCGAGCGCCGAGGGCGGTAGCAGATCGGGCATCAGCAACCGCCGTGCGCCATAGGACACGTCGTTGTGGGCGCTCGCGGTGTAGATCGTCAGGTCGGGTCGCAGCGACGCCAAGGCGCGGACGAACAATTCGGATCCGGCGAACCGTCCTTCGATCAAAAGCCGTTCCCGCGTGCCGATCAGCCCGAGGGAGACATCGGTCACCAACGCCAGATAAAGCTGAACGGCGGCGCGGCGCAGCACGGGATCGAGCGGCTCGGCATTGCACCAGCGGCCGCTCCTGTCGGCGTAGGGGCCGGACCCCGGCGCAAAACTCGGCAGCAGCGACAGGTCTTCGCGCAGCAGGCGCGGCAGCGCCTCCAGGACGGCGCAACCATCCGCCGCGAGGTCTGCGTCGCGCGTGTCGATTCTCAGCAGCACTTCGGCCTCGCGGCCGCCCATCCAGCGCGCGGAGGGGATCGGCCTGCTGTTCACATCGACATTGATCAGGCAATCGCGCGCCGGCGACAAGGAAGGTCGAGCGCTGTCGGCGGCCGGCGAGCGCATGGCGACGAACCAGGTGCCGGTCGACAGGACCGTCGCCTCCCGGTCGGCGATCTCGGCAAAACCGCGCGCCGCCAGGAGCGCCGCATTGGAATCGTGCAGGCCGCAATAGATCCGGACCTTGGGGCTGAGACCGGTGCGCTCCGCCCATTGCGCCGCGATCGGACCGAGCACATCCCCGGCATGCCGGATCGGCGCCAACCGCGCCGCCCAGCCGCGGCGGACCGCCAGCGCCGACGGCGCATTGCGTGCCGGATTCCACAGATCGGTATGGCAGCCGAGGCTGCTGACCTCCGAGGCGGCGATGCCGGACAGTCGCCAGGACCAATATTGCGCCCAGGGCAGGATCGTGGCGCCCGCGAAGAGAGAGCCATCCTTGGCCTCCAGCGCATGAAGCTGCGCCCCGACATTGAGCCCACCGGGGAGCAGCGGCGAACCGGTAAAGCCGAAATCGTCGCGCTGGCGGTCATAGTCGCCGCGCGGCAGCGTCTGCTCATAGTCGAGCGGCGGAACGACAAGGGCACCATCGCGCACCAGGGCCGCGGCCGCGCCATGACCCACGGGAATGATCGCCACGACCTCCGACAGGCGCGCGAAGTCGCGCAGCGTGTTGGCGAGCCAGGCCTCTATGCCGGCGGTGTCGAGCACCGCCCAGCCGTCGTGGAAGACCTGCGGGTTGCGCCGCGTGCGCCGTTCGACCAGCGCCCCGTTTACTTCCCACAGCGTCAGCTTCGACAGCGTTTTCCCGATATCGAGGACGGCGATGGAGCCGGCCGTCACGCATCCCTCCAGACGATGTATTTTGATCGATTTCTATCGATCTTGATTGTATTAGGGCATAGCTCGCGATAAATTGCGAGCAATTAGTTATTCATCGGAGACGTTCGGCATGGGGAATGCGTCATTCGCGGTCAGGGCGCTGCCCTTTGCGGTTCCGGCCGCGCGGTGGGTCGATGCCGACGCTGCCGGACTGTCGGAGGTCGAGCTGCTGCTCTACCGCTCGCACCAGCTCGGCGCCGACCTGACGGTCACGAATTATGGCGGCGGCAACACCTCGGCGAAATCGTCGGAGATCGATCCGCTTACCGGCCAGGCGGTGAAGGTGCTCTGGGTCAAGGGTTCGGGCGGCGACATCGGGACGATGACCCGCGATGGTCTCGCCTCGCTTTATATGGACAAGCTCCTCGGTCTCGAGGCGATCTATCGCGGACGCGCCCAGGAAGACGAGATGGTCGGCTATCTGCCGCACTGCACCTTCAATCTCAATCCGCGCGCGGCCTCGATCGACACACCGCTGCATGCCTACCTTCCCTTTGCCCATGTCGATCACGTGCATCCCGATTCCGTCACCGCGCTCGCCGCGTCGTCGGAAGGCGAGGCGATCACGAAGAAGATCTGGGACGGCGCGGTCGGCTGGATCGGCTGGCAGCGGCCGGGCTTCGATCTCGGTCTCAAGATCCGCGACTTCGCGGCCCGCAATCCCGATGCGCGCGGCGCGGTGCTGGCCAATCACGGCCTGATCTGCTGGGGCCACACCGCCAAGGAATGCTACGAGAACACGATCGGCCTGATCGCCGATGTTGCTCGGTACCTCAATGACCGCCTCGCCCAGGGTCCGGCATTCGGCGGGCCGCTGGTCGCGCCCTTGGCTTCAGATGCACGCGCCGCGATCGCCGCGCGCCTGATACCGGTGCTCCGGGGATTGATGACGGGCGAGCGCCACCGGGTCGGGCACTTCTCCGATGCGCCGGAAGTCCTCGAATTCGTCGGCAGCCGCGATTTCGCAAGGCTGGCACCGATCGGGACCTCCTGCCCCGACCATTTCCTGCGCACCAAGATCGCGCCGCTGGCGCTGGATCCGGCGCGCATCGACGATGCCGCCTATCTGTCCGAGGCGCTCGAGACCTATCGGCAGGGCTATGCCGCCTATTACGCGCGCTGCGCGGTCCAGAACGATCCCAAGATCCGCGATGCCAATCCGGCGGTGGTGCTGCTGCCGGGCGTGGGCTGCATGAGCTTCGGCGCCGACAAGACGACGGCGCGGCTGGCCGGCGAATTCTACACCAACGCCATCAACGTGATGCGCGGCGCCGAGACGATCGGCAGCTATGTCGGCCTGCCGGAGAAAGAAGCCTATGGCATCGAGTACTGGATCCTCGAAGACCTGAAGCTGCAGCGCCTGCCCAAGGCGAAATCGCTGGCCGGGCGCATCGCGCTGATCACCGGCGCGGCCGGCGGCATCGGCGCGGCGACGGCGGAACGCCTTTTGTCGGAAGGCTGCTGCGTGATGCTGACCGACCGCGAAGCCGGCGCCCTGGCCGAGGTCGAAGAGCGCCTCAAGAAGAGCTACGGCAAGGATCTGGTGCGGAGCGCCGTCGGTGACGTGACCAAGGAAGACCAGCTCGACGCGGCGTTCAGCGCCTGCGCCTTGGCCTTCGGCGGCATCGACATCGTCGTCGCCAATGCCGGTATCGCATCCTCCGCGGCGATCGAGGACACCACGGTCGAGATGTGGAATCACAATTACGACGTGCTGGCACAGGGCTATTTCCTGACCGCGCGCGGCGCCTTCCGCCTGATGAAGCGGCAGCAGCGCGGCGGCGCGATCGTCTTCATCGGCTCGAAGAATGCCCTCGCCGCCACACCCAACGCCTCGGCCTACGCCTCGGCAAAAGCGGCCGCGCTGCACCTGGCGCGCTGCCTGGCGCTGGAAGGCGCCGGGAGCGGGATCAGGGTCAACGTGGTCAATCCCGACGCGGTGATCAAAGGCTCGCGCATCTGGAACGGCGATTGGCGCAAGCAACGCGCGGGCGCCTACGGCATCGACGAGGGCGAGGAACTGGAAGACTTTTATCGCGACCGCTCGATGCTGAAGCGCCATGTGCTGCCGGCGGATGTCGCCGAAGCGGTGTATTTCTTCGCGAGCGACGCCTCCGCGAAATCGACCGGCAACATCCTCAATGTGGACGCCGGCGTTCCGTTGGCATTTCCGCGCTGATCGGGGGGACAATCGCCCTATGCCGTCCGCCCCGCCTCTTTCGTTCGACCAGATCGCCGCCAGCAATGCGGCGCAGATGGCTGCGCTGGAGGACGACTATGGCGGCCTCGGCCGCAGCTTGCGCCGCCGCGGCACGGACATCGAGACGATCAAGGCGAAGCTCGCCCGCTTCTCGGTCGCGACCCCGACCTGGGGCAGCGGTGTCGGCGGCACGCGCTTTGCGAAGTTTCCGATTCCCGGCGAGCCGACCAATATCCACGAAAAGCTGGAGGACTGCGCACTCGTACAGCAGCTTTGCCGCGTTGCGCCGCGCGTCTCGCCGCATTTTCCCTGGGACCGGGTGAGCGATTATCGCGCGCTGCGTGAAGAGGCCGGCGCGCTGGGCCTGGGCTTCGACGCGGTGAACTCCAACACCTTCCAGGACCAGAAAGGCCAAGCCCACTCCTACCGCAATGGGAGCCTGGCTTCGACCGATGCCGGTGCGCGGGCGCAGGCCGTGGCGCACAACATCGAATGCATCGAAGCCGGCGTCGCGCTCGGCTCCTCGGCGCTGACGGTTTGGATCGGCGACGGCTCGAACTTTCCGGGACAGCAGGATTTCAACCGCGCCTTCGACCGCTATCTCGAAAGCGCGTCGCAGATTCACGCGGCCCTTCCCGATGGCTGGCACATGCTGCTCGAGCACAAGCTCTATGAGCCGGCCTTCTATTCCACCGTGATCTCGGATTGGGGTTCGTCGCTGCTGGCGGCGCAGGCGCTGGGGCCGAAGGCGCGTTGCCTGGTCGATCTCGGCCATCACGCGCCGAACGTGAACATCGAGCAGATCGTGGCGCGGCTGGACCGCGCCGGCAAGCTCGGCGGTTTCCACTTCAACGACAGCAAATACGGCGACGACGATCTCGACAGCGGCTCGATCAATCCGCATCAGCTGTTCCTGGTGTTCAACGAACTGGTGGAAGCCGAGGCCCGCGCCGAGGGCGAATTCGCGCCGGCCTACATGATCGACCAGTCGCACAACGTGACCGATCCGATCGAGAGCCTTCTGTCCTCGGCCGAGGCAATCGCCGGCGCCTATGCCAAGGCGCTCCTGGTCGACCGCGCGGCGCTGCATGCCGCCCAGGACGCCAACGACGCGATGATGGCGTTCCAGGCGCTGCGGCGGGCCTATGCGACGGACGTCTCGCCGCTGGTGGCGATGTGCCGGCTCGAGGCCGGCGGCGCGATCGATCCGCTCGCCGTCTACCGCGCCAGCGGCTGGCGCGCCCGCAAGGCGCAGGAGCGCAAGGCTGCGAGCACCGCCGCGGGTATCGTCTGAGCGGCTGTCGGGCTTGCGTCGTGAGCGGTTATGCTTGAATGCTAGCGAATCTCTGTTGCCTCCCGACCGAGTTCACTCATGCACGCTGCCGAACGCGAACAACTGATATTGGAGCTCCTGCGCCAGCGCGGCTTCATCCGCTTCGAGGAGCTCGACCGGCGCATCCAGGGATCGCCGGCGACGTTGCGCCGCGACCTGCACCGGCTGGAGAAGGACGGAAAGATCACCCGGCTGCGCGGCGGGGCGCGGCTGATCGGGAGCGAGCACGGAACGCGGCCGGGCCTGGCCGGCGTCCCCTTCCAGGAGAATATCGGCAAGAACCGCAAGCAGAAGGAAATCATCGGCCGCGCCGCCGCGACGCTGTGCAAGCCGGGCGAGTCGGTGATCATCGATGGCGGCTCGACGACGCTGCAGATGTGCCATCTGCTGGAGCCGCTCGGCCTGCAGGTGCTGACCAATTCGCTGCACATCGTGAGCGCGCTCCTGGCGCAGGCCGGAACCCAGGTTTCGGTGCCGGCCGGCACGATCTTCCGCGAGCAGAACATCATCCTGTCGCCCATCGAGGACGACGGGATGGAGCGGTTCCATGCCTCCAAGCTGTTCATGAGTGCCGCGGCGATCGGGCAGCACGGCCTGATGCAGACCGACGTTTTGCTGGTGCAGGTGGAGCGGCGTCTGCTCGACCGCGCGGACGAGGTCGTGGCGCTGATCGACAGCAGCAAGTTCGACGCGCCGACGGGCCACGCGGTCTGCGGCCTTCAGGATATCGATATCCTGATCACGGACAGCGCCATCGGCGACAAGCATGTGAAGATGCTTGAGAAGGCGAACGTCAAAGTGATCATCGCCGCCGACGATTGAACGCCCTCAAGGCTTCAGCGTCGCGGCGTCGAGAGTGACCGTCGTCGCCAAGGGAAGGTCGGCCGAGGAGCCGCCCGCCGCGACGCGATAACTGCCCGGCGCTATGCGCCACACATCCGCGGCATCGTCGAAATGCGCGATCGTCCGCAGATCGGCCGTCACCACGACATCGCGCTTCTCGCCGGGTTTGAGCTGGACCTTGCGCCAGCCAACCAGCCGCGCCACGGCGCCCGGTGCCGGCGGCGTGACATAGAACTGCGCCGTCTCCCAACCGGTGCGCTTGCCGGTGTTCGCGACCGTGACATGCGCGGTGAGCGCGGTGCCGCCGGAAGCGGAAAGACCGCTGAACGCGAAGCTCGTGTAGGAGAGGCCGTAGCCGAACGGAAACAGCGGCTGCTCGCTCTGCTTGGCGAACCAGCGATAGCCGATATCGGCGCCTTCGCGGTAGTCGACGGCGACCGCTTCCGGCGGCCGGCTCGGCTGGAACGGGTCGGAGACGATGCCGGCGCCGGGAATTTGCGGCCGCGGCAATTGATCCTCGCCGGCGGGGAAGGTGATCGGCAGGCGACCCGCGGCATCGGCTTTGCCAAACAGAACATTCGCGATCGCTGCGCTGCCGCTGTTGCCGGCGTACCAGGCTTCCACGACCGCGCCGACTTTCGGCAGCCAGGGCATCAGCACCGGCCCGCCGGTCTCCAACACGACCACGACATGCTTGTTGGCCGCGGCCAGCGCCGCGATCAGTTCGTCCTGGCGATCCGGCAGCGACAGGTCGCGCACATCCTCGCTCTCGGTCATCCACTGCACCGCGAACACGACGACGACATCGGAATTGCGCGCGAGGGCGACTGCTTTTGCCACATCGTCGCCCGCAGCAAAGCCAACGCGCGCCTTGGGCGCCAGCGCGGCAATCCGCGCCAGCGGCGCGGGCGGGCTGAGCGTGATGGCGGCCATGCGGATATAGCCCAGGCCCGGGAAAGGATGGGCGGCGCCGCTGATCGGGATCTCCGTGTCGGGCGTGTTGCCGACCGGAACGACTTGCGACGAGCCGCCGCCGGACATCACGCCGCGATCGGCATAGCCGCCGATCACCGCGATGCGCCGCGCCTTGGCCGCGAGCGGAAGCACGCCGTCGTTCTTCAGGAGCACGATGCCCTGCTCCGCATCCGCCTGCACCGTCGCGGCATGGGCGGCGAGGTCCGTCGGCTTGACCGTCAGCGGATGATCGACCAGGCCGGCGGCAAACAGGCTGCGCAGATAGCGATGCACCATGTCGTCGAGCCGGGCCGGCGCCACCGTGCCGTTTGCCAGCGCCGCCTTGAGCGGCGGGCCGAAGAAATCCGTGCCGTCGGCGATCCAGGCCGACTCCTGGTCGAGACCGGCATTGGCTGCAGCCACCGTGCTGTGGGTCGCGCCCCAATCGGACATCACCCAGCCGGCATAGCTCCAATCCTGCTTCAGGGCTTTGGTCAGGATGTAAGGGTTCTCGCAGCCATAGACCCCGTTGATCTTGTTGTAGGAGCACATGATGGCGCCGGGATGACCGTGCTCCAGCGCGATCTCGAAGGCGAGCAGATCGGATTCGCGCGCCGCCGCCCAATCGATATTGGCGCTCAGCGAGGTGCGCGCGGTCTCCTGATCGTTGAGGGCGTAATGCTTGGCGGTCGTGATCACGCCTTGCGCCTGGATGCCGCGGATTTCCTCGCCCACGATGGTGCCCGCCAGCAGCGGGTCCTCGCCGGCATATTCGAAGGTACGCCCGGAGCGCGGCTCGCGCGCAAGGTTCATCGCGCCGCCGAGCACGACATCATAGCCGCGATCGCGCGCCTCTTCGCCCAGCACGGCGCCGGCAGCAAAGGCGATATCGGTATTCCACGTCGCGGCGGTGAGAAGCCCCGACGGCAACGCCGTTGCCTGGTCGCCCTTGCGCAGATGGAGCTGATTGGCGATGCCGATGCCCGCGTCGCTTTCCGTGATCGCGGGAATTCCCAGCCGCGCTATGCCGGGGATGTAGCCCGATACCGTCGGCAGGTCGGCCGCCGCGACGCCGGGCGGCATCGGAAGACCGGGAAGCGCGGCGCCGAAATAACCGTTCACCAGGAGAAGCTTTTCGTCCTGGGTCATGGCCGCGATGACGAGATCGGCCCGCGCATCGGGCGACAGCGCCGTGTTCATCCAGGGACGCACCGCGGCAACGTCTTCGCCTCGCACGGGCGCGAAAGCAACGACCAGCATGGCGGCGGCAGCGGCTGCAAAGGTCTTCATGTTCAATTGCCCCTTCGATTCGAATGTCGGGTGGCCCGGATCACGGCTTGCGCGGCTGCAGATGCCGCGACCAGAAGCGCCCCATCTCGGCGAAGGCTTCCTTCTGCTCCGGCGTGCCCATCATGTAGGACTGAAAGACGTGCGCCATGCCTTCATAGACGTCGAGCTCGGCGTCGCCGCCGGCCATCTTGATCGCCTGGTAGAAGCGGATCGAATCGCTGAGGAGGATTTCGCGCGTGCCGACCTGGAGCAGGACGGGCGGAAATCCCTTCGTGAAGTCGCCATAGATCGGCGAGACATAGGGATTCTTCCAATCGGCCGGATCGGCATAGGCGCTGAGCCCGGCCACCATGTCGTCCTGGTTCCACAGCACGGGATCGGCATCGCGCAACGTGGCCTCGGTGTCGCTGTTGCGGGTGAAGTCGACACAGGGCGACAGCAGCAGGACGGCCGCCGGCATCGGCAGACCTTGATCGCGCAATTTGAGCACGGAGGCCGGAACGATATTGGCGCCGGCCGAGTCGCCGAACATGCCGATATTCTCGGGCTTGTAGCCCTGCGCGAGCACCGCCTTGTAGACCGCGATGACCTGATCGGTGACGGTGTTCCATTTGCCGCGCGGCGCCAGCGTATAGTCCACGGACAAGATCCGCCGCCCCAGCGCCTTCGCCATGACCGCATCCATCGCCGCCGAGGAATGCGCCGAGCCCTGGATGAAGCCGCCGCCATGGACGCGGATCAGGACGGTGCCGTCGTCCTTGAATTGCGCCGGCGTGGTCTCGAACACGCCGACACCGCCCAAGCGACGTTCGGCCGTCGCGACACCCATCGCCTTGATGGTGGCGTCTGCGCCAGGCGTGCAGCCGGCGACGATCGCGGCATTGCGCGCGTCGAACTCGGCAAGGGTGTGCGGGATCTTCAGGTCCTTGCGGCGCGCGATGACGGGAGGAAGCAGCTTTTCATAGATCGCGCGTGCCTCCGGCGAGACGTCGGGCGGGATCACATCGCGAAGCGGCGGTGTCGCGGGGCCCTCGGCCGAAGCAGCGGCAAAAACGGCCGATACGACGGCAAGCATCGCCGCGCCCTTGCGGAACCATCGATCCATCACGTTTCCCCTTCCATCCGCCATCGGCGGTGGCCGCTTTATGCCCAGCGGCGAAGCATCCTCTCAACAGGCGTCATAATGTCAATAGTTATAATCAGAATCGATCAATGCGTCTTGGGATCGCGGAAGCCCTCCGTCCCCAGCCAGGCGTCGAACAAGCCGATCCAGTTGGACGCGCCGAGGCTGTCCTGCGTCATGCCGAGGCCATGGCCGCCCTTGGCCCACATGTGAATCTCGGCGGCGTGCCCCGCCGCGATCCAGCGCGCATAGGTTTGCGGCATGCCCCAGGAAATCGGATCGTCGCTCGCCGCGGCGAGAAACAGAGGCGGCGCCTTGGCCGGCAATGGCACTGCCGGCGACAGCGAATAGTAGAGAGGCGCGGCAAAGCTCGGCATGTCTTCCGGCGGCGCGGAGGTCAGCACGCCATAGGTCACCATCGATCCGGCGGAAAAGCCCATGAAGCCGATCTTGTCGGGCGCAATGCCCCACGCTGCCGCGTGGCCGCGAACCAGTTTCATCGCGCGAACGCCATCGGCCACGGCATAGGCCGGCCAGTCGAACATGTTGGGAGGCGTGTCGGAACCCGACTTGTCCGGCCCGCCGGCCAGCGATATCTCGCCCTTGGCGGCGCGCTCCGACGCGTCCTTCAGGCGACCCAGATATTGCGTCAGCGCAATCAGAAAGCCCGGCGTGCTGTCGGGCATCTGGGCGGTTCGGTATTTGAGCACGAAGGTCGCGATGCCATGGGCCGCCAGCCAGCGCGCGATATTGGTGCCTTCGACGTCGATGTTGAGAAAGCGGAAACCGCCGCCCGGCGCGACGATCACCGCTATGCCCGTCGCTTTCCCGGGATCGGGAAAATACGCGGTCAGGGTCGGACGAACGAGGTTGTAGACGGCGTGCGCGCCGAACAGGGAAAAGTCGTTGGGCTGCTGCGTCCACTTCTCGGAGCCCGGCGCGGTGCCCGGCCAGATCGCGAATTCCTGTGGCGCGGCGGAGTCGCTTTTGACGGAATCGACCGTGACGGCGTTCGATCCTTCCGAAGCCGAGCAGCCGGCACCGCCGACGGCAAGGATCAGGGCACAACCGAGGCCGGCCAAAAACGCTCGGGTTCGTCGCATATCGGGATCTCCTTCACAGAGGTTCGGCTGCCGCTCAATCCGCGAACGGAATTTCGAGCGAACCGCCGTAGAGCGTCTGCGTCGCGACAACCGGCGACGGCGCCGTACTCCACAGGCCGGCACGATTGGGGTGGGCGTTGAACACGGGGAAATTCGACGACGAGACGTCGAAGCGCAGATGCGATCCCTTCTGGATCTGCCAGGCGACCGGCGTGAGATCGAGATCGACCTCCACCTGGTCGCCGGGGCGATAGGCAAGGCGCCGCCGGGCGCCGTTGCGCAGGCCGAGCGTGCTGATGTCGTCGCGGATGTTGTAGACGCGGCCATCGGCGAAATGTTCGGAGACCTTGACCGTGAACGCAGTGTCCGGCGCGTCGCTGGAAACCAGGAGCTTGACGCGCATCCCGCCGGCGATCATCCGCGCCTTGGCGAACGGCGCGGAGGAGAAGGACAACACATCCGGCCGGCCGCACAGATCGTTCTTCTGTTCCGCCACAGCGGAGGGCACCAGACTGGTCGACAGGGAATAGGACGAGCCGCGTGTCGGCACCGGATGACGCGGATCGTAGCGATACCGAGCGACACTCGGCACGGCCGGCGGCTGCGGCGTCAGCCGGCCGCGCTCGCAGCCATGCGAATGGGCGAGGTCGCCGAGGTGAAGCGTGAGCGGCCGCGTCGCCCCGGGCCACTCGGCATAGTGCTGCCAACGATCGGCGCCGTTGATGTAGACGTCGTAGCCGGGCGCCAGGGACGCCGGCAGCGGCTTGCCCCTCAGGAAGTGATCGAACCATGCGAGCGTGTCGGCGAAATAGCGCCGGTTCGGGTGATCGACCTTGAGATCGCCGGGCGCGCCGCCATGTTCGCCGGGGCCGAGAAAGAGAACGCTTTGCGCATGGGTCGGCAGGCGGCGGAAGGTCTGAAGCATGCCGGGCAGGAAGAAATCGTAGCTGCGCCCGATCATCATTACCGGCACATGCACGCCCGCAAACGAATTGCGGATCGCATCGTAGATCGGCGAATGCCAATAGGGATCGTCGGGTTCGGGATGCAGGAGATAGTCGCGATAGGACGGCCAGGCGGCGAGAAAGCCGTCCGGATCGACGCCGGCGGCGGGGATCGCCCCGGCGATATGGTCCTTCCAGCGATCCTGCGACGACAGGGCTTTCAACAGGGGTTGCGACAGCCCCGACGACCACACGCCGACGATGCCCTGAACGAACATGCCGTTGTGATAGATCATCTGATAGAAATCGCCGTGCGAAACACCGGCGACGAAGGTCTTCACTTCGGGCGGCAGCTTGTCCGCCATCGCCCATTGCACAAGGCCGAGATAGGACTCGCCCCACAGCGCGAGCTTGCGGTCCTGCCAGGGCTGTTTGAGGATCCAGGCGATCGTATCGATCCCGTCATTGCGCTCGTTGACGAGCGGGTACCAAGCGCCGCCGGAGCCGAAACGACCGCGGACATCCTGATGCACGCAGGCATAGCCGTAGCGGACGAAAATCCGGCAAGAGATATATTGCGTGACCCCGTAAGGGTCGCGCACCAGGATCGCCGGCCAGGGGCCCTTGCCCTCCGGCAGATAGATATGCGTCGCGAGATTGACGCCGTCGCGCATGCGGACTTTGACCGATTGCATCGCCTGCATGTCGTTGCGCACCGGCGGCATGCCGTCGAAGCGGTCGGCCAATAGGCGATGCACAGCCATGTCCAGCAACCGGTCGCCCGCCAGTTCCCAGGTCAGGAACAGCACGACCGCAAGGGCCACCAGGCAGCCGAAGATGACGGCTAGGATGCGTCGTGCCTTGCTCATGATTCCAGATTCCAGCCCCGCTCGCACGCCCTGGCGGTGCGCGATTAATACCGATCTTGATCGAAATCGATTATTTGGGCAATCCGGCCCTCACGGCGGGGAATGCCCCGCCCTCGGCTGCGGGCGGCGCCGATCGCGCCCACCTGTTCGGGCGCGCGGGGCACCCATGCGCCGATCACCGAGCTTCTCCATAGGGAAATTCCCCCGCCCATCGTCTTAAGAGGTGCGGCGCTGAGTCAAAGAGCGCTGTGTTCCTGCCTCGGCACGGAACGGAACCCCAAGACTTGACCGCTGCATCTCGCAAGAATGCGGCGGTCCTTTCCATCTGCACTGGTCAGGTCCTTCAAGCATGGCGCAGCACGAAGCGGGATCGGACGAGGCGGCTGCCGCCGGAAAGCGGATGGTCCAGGGCACCCCCGGCCTCGACGGCGTCGATCTCCACATCCTGCATGCCCTGCAAATAAATGGCCGCGCCACAAATGTGCAGCTGGCGGAATATGCCGGCGTCACGCCGCCCCCCGCCCTTCGGCGCACCCATCTTCTGGAAGAACGAGGATACATCCGCGGCTATCATGCGGTGCTGGATGCTCAGAAGCTCGGCTTTGCGGTGTTGGCCTTCGTGTCCGTCGGGCTCAAGTCCCAATCCGATCGCGAGGTTAAGGCGTTCGAGAAACGCGTGCAGGGCTGGTCCACGGTGCGCGAATGTTGCGCCCTCTCGGGCGAGACCGACTTCCTGCTCAAATGCGTCGCCAGGGATTTGACCGAACTTCAGGCCTTCGTCACCCGGTCCCTCCTGACCGCTCCGAATGTCGAGACCGTCAAGACGGCGTTTGCGGTGCATGTCGCCAAGAACGAGCCCACCGTCCCACTGGCTCCGCTGCAGGATGCGCCGGCCCCGGCGGCTCCGCGCAAATTGCGTCTGCCGCCGCTTCCCCGGTCGTCCGCCGCTTCTCGTCAGTCGCGATAGCGCAAGATCGCGTCCCCCAGAGCGGTTTTCAACGGCGATAGCCAAGTCTCGTATTTCTTCCAGGCGTCGAGGCTGCCGCGCGAAATCGGACGACGCACCTGTTCCGAGCTTGGGGTGGCAATGCTGCGGCGGGCACGGTGAAATTCGAGGCAGGCCGGTTCGAAGGCGAGACCGCAATACGCGAGCAGGCGGCGCACGCTGCCTTCCAAATCGGTGACGACGTCTTCGTAATGGACGCGCAGGATGCGCGCCGGCAGAACCTCGTCCCAATGGCGCATCAGAGCGAGGTAGCTGCGATAATAGCGGGCAATGTCTTCCTGGCCGTACGCAAATTCCTGACCGTCGCCGAACAATTGCTTGAGATTGCCGAAGCAGCACGCCATCGGCTCCCGCCGGGCATCGATGATGCGCGCATTGGGCAGCATGAGTTGGATCAGACCGATGTGGCGGAAATTGTTCGGCATCTTGTCGATGAAGAACGCCCGTCCCCTGCGGTGGACTGCCGTGTCCGTCAGATATTTCTCGGCCAGCGCGGCGATGTCGGTTTCAGTCAGGCGCTCCATCACCGCCGGATAGGAGCCGTGCGCCTGAAGGCCTCGAACGATGCGCGGAATGTCCGGCAATTCCTGCGTACCATCGACCTGGGAATGGGACGCGAGGATCTGCTCCAACAAGGTTGAGCCCGATCTTGGCAGGCCGACGATAAAGATCGGATCCGGACGCGCGCTTCCCCAGCCGCTCCGGCGAGCGAAGAATTCGCGATTGCAGATTTTCATCTGCGCCGCCGCGGCCGCTTCCGTCGCGTGCGGCCGGTGGCTGTTGCGGGCTCGCATCAGCGCGTTGCCGCGCGCATAAAAATCCCAGGACGCGGCAATCTCATCGCGGTCTTCCAACGCCTTGCCGAGGGCGAAGCACAGATGGGCGCGGTCGACCGGCGACGTCTCGGGTGCGGCCTCTTCGTGGCGCATCCGCGCGATCTCTTCGTCTGCGAACCGATAGGTCTTCAGGTTGGCGAGGCTCCAATAGGCATCCCCGAAATCGCCACGCATTGCGGTCGCGGCGCGATAGGCTTCGATGGACTCCTCGCTTCTTCCGATCGCCCTGAGCGCATGGCCCAGCCAAAGATGGACCTCCGGCGATGCCGGCCCCTGCGCGATCAACGCGCGATAAATCCCGATCGTCGCTTGGGGACCCGACAGGACCTGGCTCTACAACGACGCCTTCATCCCCATCGCGGGGCGCAAGCATCCCGACTGTCTCGGAATGCCGGCCAGCGAAGTCTGGGCCGAGGCGTGGACCGACCTGAAGCCGCTGTTCGACCAGGTATGGGCCGGGCAGCCCATCCATATGGACGACATCTCGCTGGCGCTGGACCGGCGCGGCAAGCTGGAGGAAGCGCATTTCGCCTTCTCCTATACGCCGGCGCGGCGCGACGATGGGACCGTCGCCGGCTTGTTCGGCGTCTGCATCGAGATCACCGACCAGGTCCTCGCCAATCGAGTCCTGGCATCGGAGCAGCAGAGGCTGGCCCTCCTGTTCGAACAGGCGCCGACCTTCATGGCCATGCTGCGCGGGCCCGAACACGTCATCGAGCTGGTCAATCCGCGCTATCTCGAACTGGTGGGCCATCGGCCGGTGCTCGGGCGAACCATCGCCGAGGCTTTGCCCGATGCAGTCGCCCAAGGCTATCTCGAGCTTCTGGACGCCGTCTTTCGCGACGCAAAAGCCTATTCGGCAGTCGGCTCCAAATATCTGCGACAGGAGACGCGGGACGGACCGGTCGACGAGCGCTATGTCGATTTCGTCTATCAGCCCATCCTGGACAGCCAAGGCGCGGTGATCGGCATTTTCGTGCAAGGCGTCGACGTGACCGAGCACAAGAAAATGGAGATCGCGCTTCAGATCGCGAACGAAACCCTCGAGAGCCGCGTCGCAGAACGCACGGCGGAGCTCGAGAACATCAGAACTTTCTACCTGCACTCGTCCGAGTGCCATGCGATCCTTGCGCTGCGCGAGGACGGCAGGTTCGAATATGCCGAGATCAATCCCGCCACGCTCAATCTCTACGGTATGGCGCGAGAAGAAGTGATTGGGCGGACGGTCGATGAGGTCTTGCCATCGGACGGCGCCGCCACCCTGAATGCGCATCTGGCGAAAGCGTTGCGGCAGGATATGCCGTATAGATACTCCCGGCGGCAGGGAAACTCCGCGATCGAGGCGGTCGCGACTCCAATCCCGGCGGAGGCCGGACAGAAGCGCCGTCTTGCGGTCACCGCACGCGACATCACCGATCGCCAGAATCTCGAAGAGCAGCTCCGCCAGGCGCAGAAGATGGAAGCCGTCGGACAGCTGACCGGCGGGCTGGCGCACGACTTCAACAATATCCTGCAAGGCATCACCGGCGCGCTGGACCGCGCCCAGCACCGCATAGCCGAAGGCCGCGCCGGCGACGCAGACCGCTTTCTCAACGCCGCGCTCGAATCCGCCAACCGGGCGGCGGCGCTGACCCATCGCCTGCTGGCCTTCTCGCGGCGGCAGACGCTCGATCCCCGGCCCACCGACGTGAACCGGCTTATCGCCGGCATGGAGGATCTCGTCCGCCGCACGGTCGGTCCCAACATCGCCGTCGAGGTCGTGGGTGCTGGCGGGTTGTGGCCGACGCGGGTCGATGCGCCCCAGCTCGAAAGCGCGCTGCTCAATCTGTGCATCAACGCGCGCGATGCCATGCCGGACGGCGGCAAGCTGATCATCGAGACCGCCAACCGATGGCTCGACGAGCGCACGGCAGGGGAGCGCGAACTACCCGCGGGACAATATATCTCGCTGTGCGTCTCCGACACCGGCACGGGCATGACGCCCGACGTGGCGGCCCGCGCCTTCGACCCGTTCTATACGACCAAGCCGCTGGGCCAGGGTACCGGCCTGGGCCTGTCCATGATCTACGGCTTCGTGCGCCAGTCGGGCGGGCAGGTCCGCATCTATACCGAGGTCGGGAAAGGCACGACCACGTGCCTCTATCTTCCGCGCCATGTCGGGACGCCCGACGAAACCACCGGCGCGGCCGCCGAGCGGACGCATCCCGGCTCAGGCGAGACCATCCTCATCGTCGATGACGAGCCGACCGTGAGAATGCTTGTGGCTGAGGTGCTGACGGAGAACGGTTACAACGTATTGGAAGCAAGCGATGCCGCATCCGCTCTCGCCGTCGCGCAGTCCCAACCTTCCATCGCGCTGCTGATCACCGATGTCGGGCTGCCCGGCGGAATGAACGGGCGTCAGCTGGCCGACGCGGTCTGCATGGAGCGCAAGGACCTCAAGGTCCTTTTCATCACCGGCTACGCGGAAAACGCCACGGTCAGCAGCGGCCGTCTCGGGCACGGAATGGAAGTGCTCACCAAACCTTTCGCGCTGTCCGCACTCACGAGCAAGGTCCGCAAAATGCTCGACACGTGAGGCTGGGTCGAGAGGCATAGCGAGGGCCAACGACATGTTTCATGCGCGTCGATGCCGCCTGGGCCGAATTAAATTGAGTTCCGCTCGACAAAGGTCGGCGAAATCACGCAGAAAATTCAGTTCGCCTTTCTTTCCGGCATCGCGGAACTCCTGAAGACCCCGGTTTGGGGACAAATAGGTCTCGACGATGATGTCCATCGTCCGCTCTGCGGATGCAACGACGGCTTCCGATGCCAGCAGGCGCATTTTTGAAACCATCGCATAGAGTTCGACCAGATTCTTGATGTCGTCCCGTTCGTGCGTGAGCGCATCTCCGTAGAGGCGGCTGGCTTCGGTTACGAAATCTCCGAACAATTTCTCTCGCTTTGCGCGCTCGCCAGCGAGCGTTCGCTCGCGAAATTGCGCGAATTGGGAGACCCATGCCGTCGAGATGGAGGTGAAGCCGCCGATCGCCGCCCCGGCCAATCCTGACAAGGCGGAAATATAACTGGGGTCCAAGAGGCTCCTCGCTCCCGTTTATCGGGCGAAGCACGGCTGGCCTTTCGAAAGCCGGGCGCGTTCAAGGCTACTTCGCAGCACCCATCGCCGCTTTTTCGATCAGGGCCGCGGCGACGTCCGGATGGGAAATGAACGCGACATGGCTTCCCGCGACTTCTTCGGTCGTCGCTTTCATGCGACGTGCGAACATCCGCTCGTTGTCGGGCGGGATGATCGCGTCATCCTTCGATACGAGATACCAGGTGGGCTTGCTCCTCCACGCCGCCTTGGTGGCCTTCGCCGTGACGCCGCTGAGTTGAATCGGAACCTGGCTGTCGGCCATGAACTCCTTCACATCCTGCGGCACGTCCGGCGCAAACGCATTGAGGTAGATATCCCGCTTCATGAACAGAAGCCCATCCTTCGTCGGCGTACCCGGAAGCGGTCCCTTCGGGAGAAACTGCGCCGCGGACTCGCCGATATCGGGCGCGAAGGCCGCGATATAGACAAGGCCCACCACTTTCGGATTCAGGCCGGCATTCGAGATCACGACGCCGCCGTAGGAGTGGCCGACAAGAATGATGGGGCCGTCAAGGCGCGCGAGCACCCGCTCTGTGGCGGCAATATCGTCTGCGAGGCCGGTATCGGGATTGGCGACGACGCTGACGTTGTAGCCGTCCTTCCTGAGGATGTCGTAGACGCCCTTCCAGCCCGACCCGTCAGCCCACGCGCCGTGGACGAGAACGATATTCTTGACAGGTGCCGCCTGTGTCGGTGCAAACGCCAAGAGCGCGGTACAAGCGAGCGCCGCCGCGATCGTATTCTTCATGAGAACCAGCCTTTCAAAACGGTTACGTGGCCATATTGACCGCTGAACTCTTGGAAAGATTGCCGCGCCATGCGCCGCTTGGACGGATATTGCTCGGCCACCGGCTTAATTGCGCCGGGATGGCGACCGCCGTCCGTATTCGCGCGCATACGCAGCCGGGGTGCACCGTTCGTGACTCTGGAAACGGCGTGTGAAATGGCTCTGGTCGGAGAATCCGATTTCATGCGCCACTTCGGCCAGGGACCACTGGCCGCTGCGAATCAAAGTCTTGGCCCGTTCGATTCGCGCGCGCTCGACATAGCTCGCCGGGGTCATGCCCAATTCGCGTTTGAAGACGCGGCAGAAATGGAAGCGGCTCACCCCCGCAACATCGGCGAGTTCCTCAAGAGCGATGCGAGAGTTGGGCTGGTCGTCGATATAGCGAAGCACGCGCCGAATGGCCGCGCTGTGCGACGACGTCGTCCACCGGTCGTCGACGCCCACCGCATCGGTGTAGCCGCGCAGCAGGTGCATCAACAGCGTCGTCGTCAGGCTTTCGATCAAGAGAATTTGAGTCGGATGCGCCGGCCTCGTCAGCTCGTGGCGGAAAAGCGTGCCATAGTGCGCCAGCATGGGGTCGCGAAGGCGAAAGCCGTTCGCCATCCTCACCCTCGGTTCGCCGGTCGCGCGCGCGTCGTAACCCGCTTGGCGCAAAATCTCCGGAGCGAATCGCAAACATATGTTGGCGGGCACGCGTCCTTGCCAGCGGGATTCATGGCCGGCCGGTATGATGGAAGCCTCGCCGATTTGCGACGGGCTACGAAAGCTGCGCCCGCAGCGGTGCTGGATGATCAATGGCGACACGCCGAGATTTATGGTTATGGCGTTGTGGTCGCGCGGCGGCGCCAGAACGTCATTCGCAAAATAGCCGTCAAACTCGTCCACCGCGACGCCCATCCAAGGGAGACCGCGATTCGATGCCAAAAGAGGTCTGTCCTTAAGCTCCCGCCGGACATCGTCCACAGTGACGCCACTCGACATCCCGATCCCCCTTACAAACCGAGCTTATCTCAGCCTCAAAGCTTGAAGGCGTCCAGAGCCCTTAATATGCGCGGTTCCACGGCATCGCGTGAATGCCGTGTCGCATTGGTCGAATTCGCCCGATCACTGCCGCGCCTCATCATCGACATAGCATCTGAAAGCAGACGGTCGACGTTCTAGCCTATGACGTTTGTCGCAACGTTTGGATCCGTGGAAAAGACGTGGAAAAAAGCCGAAAATGACCCTAAGCCGTTGAACAAGGAGAATTCTTTCTTCCCTTCACACGGGAGGGGTCACAGGTTCAATCCCTGTCGCGCCCACCATCTATATCCTGGTAGAATAGGGGTTTGCCTGCTGTTTCATTTCGTTCTTCTCGGCGTGAAAAGGCATACAAAGGCAGAACTCGGCACACAAATCCGTATCAAAGCGAATACCTGATCGTCATAGACATAGCGAAAAGTGATGATGATCCGCTCCGCTTGTCGATGGGAAATCTAAGCGACATTGGAGCGAAGATGCCTTCATCGGCCTTGGCTACCGCGTTCCCGCTTAGGCTTGAAGCGGTACAGAGACAAACGGAAGCCCGATCAGGCTTCGGTGCGGACAATGTCCGACCGACGCACCACCCGGTCGCCTGCCACGTCTTCCGGAGCAACCACCTCGCCGCAGGCGGCGCAGCACATCTGCGTGCGCAGCTCGGCGCCGCAGGAATGGCGGAAGACGACGACGTTTTCCGGATCGTCGCGCATGAACCGGTCACCCCAATCGCGGATCGCATGCAGGACGGCGAAAAGCTGCTCGCCCGCCTCCGTGAGATGATACGCATGCCGGGCGGGCCGCTTCTGATAGAGCGTCCGCCGCACGATGCCGGCGGCCTCCAGCGATTTCAGCCGGGCGGCCAGGACGTCGCGCGGCGCACCGGTGTTGAACGCGATGTCGTCGAAGCGGTGCTGGCCAAGGACGATCTCGCGAAGAGCCAGCAGCGCCCATTTCTCGCCGATTACCTTCATGGCGGCATCGATGGAACAGACTCGGGGGTTGGCGATGCGTGGAGCTCTCATTTTTGTCTTTTATCGCCTGATTAGTGGATTGGCAATCCCAACCCATTGACGCGACATCCGCAACGTGGTCTGACCATTTGGGTTGTCTTTTCCAATCCACTTCCGTCAAAGGAGAGTTGCGATGGGATTTGCCTCAGACGCAGTCGATACCCGCCATATCCAAGGAAAGTCGGCGATCTATGCCTATCGCGACTTCGGCGTCGCGAATGCCGGCCCGCCCCTGGTGCTGCTCACGCGCTTTCGGGGAACCATGGATCACTGGGATCCCGCGTTCCTGGATGTTCTCGCCGCCGAGCGTCGTGTGATCATCTTCGACAATGCGGGTGTCAGCGAGAGCACGGGTGACGTCGCAACGAGCTTTGCGGAGATGGCGGAAACCACGGTCGATTTCATCGCCGCGCTCGGCCTGACGCAGGTCGACCTGCTCGGCTGGTCGATCGGCGGGTTCGTCAGTCAGATGGTTGCGTTGAATCATCCGGGCTTGGTCCGGCGCCTGCTCGTTGTGGGAAGCGGTCCGGGCGGCGTGCCGGGTTCGCCCGCGCTCGATCCGAAGGTCGCCAAGACGATGACCGCTCCGGTCAGCACCGAGGCGGACTTCCTCTATCTCTTCTTCGGTCTTGATGACGCGAGCCAGCGCGTCGGCAAGGAATCGCTGAAGCGGCTCGAGCCGCGTCTGTCGAAGTCGCACGCCGAAGTCAGCGCGGACGCCTGGGGCCGGCAGTTGCAGGCGATCATGAAATGGGCCCGCGGCGATGGTTCCGCATGGGATCGCCTGGAAGAGATCGCTATTCCCGTGCTCGTTGCCAACGGCGCCCACGACATAATGGTGGATGCGGGCGATTCCTTCGCCATGGTGCGGCGCATGAAGAACGCGACGGCGCTGTTCTACGGCGATGCCGGCCACGCCTTTCTGTTCCAGCACTCCGAAGCGTTCGGCAAGGCCACGCTCGATTTCCTCCGTTGACCGCCGCGGCTTCTTTTCATCGCGGCTGACCCCCGGGCCATTCACGATCACCAAGTGGAGAAACCATGAGCTACTTCACCACCAAGGACGGCACCGACCTTTACGTCAAGGATTGGGGAACCGGACAGCCCGTCGTCTTCCTCCACGCCTACGCCCTGAACGCCGACACGTTCGAGGACCAGATGTTCTTCCTCGCATCCAGGGGCTACAGGGTCGTCGCGCACGATCGTCGCGGACATGGACGGTCCGGCCAGCCCTGGGACGGCAACAATGTCGACACCTATGTCGATGACCTCAACGAACTCCTGAAGGCCCTCGACCTGACCGATGTCGTCCTGGTCGGCCACTCCACCGGCGGCGGGGTCGTCGGACGCTATATCGGCAAGTACGGCACCGGCCGCATCGCCAAGACGGTGTTCATCGGTGCAACGGTCCCCGTGGTCATGCAGACGCCGGGAAACCCGGACGGAGCGCCGGCCGCCTATTTCGACGGATTGCGGGAGAGGGTCCTGACGGACCGCGGCCAGCACTTCAAGGCGATGATCGCGGCGCACTTCTCCACCAACCGCGCGGGGTCGACCGTTCCGCAGAGCGATCTAGACCAGACCTGGGCCATGACGATGCTCTCCGGCTTCCCGGCCGCCTATTTCGGAATCGCCGCGTTCGCCGAGACCGACGTCACCGAAGACCTCAAGACGATCGACGTCCCCACGCTGATCCTGCACGGCGATGACGATCAGATCGCCCCTGTGGCGAACGCCTATATCGCGGCCGAGCTCGTCCGCGGCGCGACGCTCAAGATCTATCCGAAAGCGCCGCACGCCATGACGACGACCCATAAGGGCCAGGTCAACGCCGACCTGCTGGCGTTCCTTCGCACATGAGCGGATCCTTGCAGGGCAAAGTCGCCGTGATCACCGGCGGCAGCAGCGGGCTCGGCCTCGCCACGGCAAAACGTTTCGTTGCCGAAGGGGCCTTCGTCTTCATCACGGGCCGCCGGCAGGCGGAATTGGACAAGGCCGTCGCCGAGGTCGGCGCAGATGTCGTCGCCGTTCAGGCGGACTCGTCGGTTCCGGCCGACCTCGACCGCGTTTACGCGACCATCCGGGACACCAAGGGCAAGCTCGATATCGTCTTCGCCAATGCGGGCGTTCTGATACCGGCTCCGCTCGGCCAGATCACGGAAGATGCGGTCGATGCAATGCTGTCGACCAATCTGAAGGGTATTGTTTTCACGGTCCAGAAGGCGCTCTCCCTGCTGGGCGAGGGTGGTTCCGTGATCCTTACGGGCTCGACCCTGGCCAACAAGGGATTGGCTGGGCGCGGCATCTATGCGGCCACGAAGGCGGCCATTCGGGCGCTCGCACGCAGCTGGATCGTCGATCTGGCGGGCCGCGGCATCCGGATCAACGTGATGAGCCCGGGCGCCATCGCGACGCCGGGACAACTCGGCGCGTCGCCCGACGCGGATGCCGCTCAGCGCCGGCTGGCATACATCGCGTCCCAGACGCCGCTCGGCCGGCTCGGCACGGCCGACGAGGTCGGAAAAGTGGTGGCGTTCCTGGCATCCGACGCCTCCAGCCTCATCAATGGCGCCGACATCCAGGCCGACGGCGGTTGGGCGCAAATCTGAAGGCGCCGCCGCGAGCGGCGTCTTGTTCGGCGCCGAAAGCCAATGGCAGGGAGCACCGACCGCGATGAGCATGTTCTTCGAACGCGGCATCACACGCCGCCCGGCGCCGCGTAGCGGTAGAAGATTCCCTTGACCACTTCCACCAGCGCCAGATATCCCGCCGTCGCGCCGATCAGGTAGACGAAGAACCAGGGCGGCGGCGCCACGAAGCCGAACCAGCCGCCCAAAGGCAGCAGCGGCAGCGCGATCGCCAAAGCCACCGCCGCGAACGCCATGCCGACGAGGAAGCCGCGCGGCCGGCTGCGAAAGAACCGGCGCCGCGTGCGGATGGCGAAGACCACCAGGACCTGGGTCGTGATCGACTCGATGAACCAGCCGGTCTGGAACAGCGCCTGGCCGGCGCCGAACAGGTTGAGCAGCGCATAGAAGGTCAGGAAATCGAACACCGAACTGACCGGCCCGAACACCAGCATGAACCGCTCGATCAGCTTGATGTCCCATTTCACCGGCTTGGCGGTCGCCTCGGGATCGACCCGGTCGAACGGGATCGCGATCTCCGATACGTCGTAGAGCAGGTTGTTCAGCAGGATCTGGATCGGCAGCATCGGCAGGAAGGGCAGGAACAGCGCCGCGCCCGCCATGGAGAACATGTTGCCGAAATTCGAGCTCGATCCCATCAGGACGTATTTGGACACGTTCTGCACCGCGCCGCGGCCATCGAGCACGGCGTCGTGCACCACGGCAAGGTCGTGCTCCAGAAGGATGAGATCGGCGGCCGCGCGCGCGACATCGGCGGCGCCGTCGACCGAAATCCCGACATCGGCGGCGTGCAGCGCCGGCGCGTCGTTGATGCCGTCGCCCAGGAAGCCGACGACATGGCCGAGCCGCTTCAGCGCCAGCAATATGCGGTGCTTCTGCTGCGGATTGATGCGGCAGAACAAATTGACCTGCGGCAATTGCCCGATCAGCGCGCCGTCCGACAGATTGGTGAGCACGTCGCCGGTGATCACGCCGGTGACCGGGATGCCGATCTGCGAGAAGACGTGCCGGCTCACCAGCTCGTTGTCGCCGGTCAGCACTTTCACCTGGACGCCCGCCGCCGCCATCGCCTGGATGGTGGCGCCGGCGCTTGCCTTGGGCGGATCGAGGAAGACGGCGAAGCCGGAGAAGACGAGATCCGCCTCGTCGCCGATCGCGGCGGTCTGCCGGCTGGCATCGGCCGTCCGGCTGGCGATGCCCAGGGAACGAAAGCCCTGCGCGCAGAGGCCGTCCAGCGTGGCGGCGAAGGCGCGCCTTGTGTCGGCATCGAGCGGGCGTTCCTCGCCGCTCGCGTCCTCATAGCGGTCCGACAGGCGCAGAAGATCCTCCGGCGCGCCCTTGACGATGAGGCGGCGCTTGGCGTCGTGCTCGACCAGGACCGAGATGCGCCGCCGCTCGAAATCGAACGGCACTTCGTCGATCTTCTTCCAGCCCGTCATGTCGAAGGGATGGGCCGCGACGATCGCGTCGTCGAGCGGGCTCTTCATCCCGCTCTCGAAGCGGCTGTTGATGACGGCATTGGCGCAGGCGCGGGCGCTTTCGACGCCGTGGCCGTCGATCACGTGGACGAGCTGGATGGCGCCTTCGGTCAGCGTGCCGGTCTTGTCGGTGCACAGCACGTCCATGGCGCCGAGATCGTGGATCGCGGAAAGCCGCTTCACGATCACCTTCTTCTTGGCCAGCTCCATCGCCGAGCGGGCGAGCGTGACCGTCACGATCATCGGCAGCAATTCGGGCGTCAGCCCGACGGCGAGCGCCAGCGCGAACATCAGCGACTCCAGCACCGGCCGGTGGAAGGAGATGTTCACGACCAGGACGAACAGCACCATCAGCACCGTGAAGCGCATGATCAGCATGCCGAAGCGGCGGATGCCGATCTCGAAGGCGGTCGCCGGCGGCTTCTGCGCCAGGCTGGTGGAGAGATCGCCGAGCGCGGTCTGGCCGCCGGTGCGGCAGACGACGATGGTCGCGGTGCCGCTGACGACCGAGGTGCCGGCGAACACCGCGTTCGACGCACCGGCGGGATTTTCGGCGCCGGTGGCCAGATCGCCGGCCAGCTTCTCCGCCGGATAGGATTCGCCGGTCAGCAGCGACTGGTTGACGAAGAGATCGCGGCTTTCCAGCAAACGCGAATCCGCCGGCACGAGATCGCCGGCGATCAGCTCGACGATGTCGCCGGGGACCAATTGGTCGATCGGCAGCGACAGCTTGGCGCCGTCGCGCCGCACCGTGGCCTGGACGGCGACCGAGCGGCGCAGCGCCTCGACCGCGTTCTGGGCGCGGACCTCCTGCACGAAATCGAGCGTCATGCTGATCGTGACGATGCTCACCACGATCACGAAGCTCGCGACGTCGCCGGTCGCCGCCGACAGGGCGCTCGCGACGAGCAGGATGATGACCAGCGGGCTGCGGAACCGGGCGAGGAATTGCAGCCAGAGCGGCGAGTGCTTGGCCGCGGCCGCCGTGTTGGGACCGTAAGTCGCGATCCGCGCTTGCGCCTCGGCGCCCGTGAGGCCCGTGGGCGTGGCGGCGAGACGCGTAAGCAGCGCGGCCGCGGGCAGTTTCCAAACGTCTTCGGCGGCAAGCTCGTTCGCGGCGGGCGGCTTATTCATAGCGCAGCGCCTCGATCGGATCGAAATGCGCCGCCTTCCGCGCCGGATAGTAGCCGAAGAACATGCCGACCAGCGCCGAGAACAGGAAACCGCCGGCGATGGCGGACCACACGATCGGCGTCGGCCAGCCCGCGACGAGCGAAATCACTTCCGAGGCTATGAGACCGCCGATGATGCCGGCGATGCCGCCGACGACGCTGAGCAGCACGGCTTCGGTCAGGAATTGCAGCAGGACGTGGACGCGGCGCGCGCCGATCGCCATGCGCAGCCCGATCTCGCGGGTGCGCTCGGTCACCGAGACGAGCAGGATGTTCATGATCCCGATGCCGCCGACCAGCAGCGAGATCGAGGCCACGGCGGCGAGCAGATAGGACATCGTCTGGCTGCTGCCCTCGGCGGCACTGGCGATCTGGCTGAGATTGCGCACCGAGAAATCGTTGGCGTCGCCCGAGCGGATGTGGTGGCGCAGCGCCAAAGTGTGCGTCACCTCGGCGACCGCCTGCTGCACCAGGTCGGGGCTCGCCGCCTGGACATAGATCTGGTTGACGTAGCCAGTCAGGCGCGGCGGGATGCCGTAGGGATTGCTGATCGTGCCGTAGAGCGCATTGGCCGCGTTCTGCTGGCTGGGCGCCGCGGCGCCGAGCACTTTGCGCTCCGCCGTCGTGAAGGGGATCATGACGAGATCGTCCTGGTCGGTGCCGAAGCTGGACTGGCCCTTGGAGCCGAGCACGCCGATGACGCGCAGCGGCGTGTTCTTGACGATCAGCATGGCGCCCACCGGATTGGCGTATTCGCCGAACAGCTGGTGCCAGACGGTCTGGCCGATCAGGACGACGAGGGCGGCGTCGTTCTCGTCGGCGTCGGAGATGCCGCGGCCATAGGCGATCGTCCAGTTGGTGGTGGGCGGATAGTTCGGCGTCACGCCCTGGATGCTGGTCGTCCAGTTCTGGTTGCCGTAGAGGATCTGCCCGGATTGGCGGATCAGATAGCTGACCCGCCCGACGGCTTTGTCGTCGCGCTGGATCGCCGTGGCGTCGACCACGGTCAGCGTCGAGGCGCTGCCCGAGCCGCCGCGGGCGCCGCCCGATGTCGTGGCGCCCGGCAGCACGACGAGCAGATTGGTTCCCAGGCTTTCGATCTGCTTCTTGACGGCGTCGTTAGCGCCCTGCCCGACATCGACCATCGCGATCAACGCGGCGACGCCGATGAAGACGCCGAGCATGGTCAGCGCCGAACGCATCTTGTTGCGGAAGATCGCCTGCAAGGCGGCGGTGACGATCATCAACCCGAAGGCCGCGGAACTGGCCAGCTTGACCGCCCCGTCGGGGCGCGCGGAACTGGCCTGCCCGCCGGTGCCGACGTCCAGTTTCGCCACGGACGCCGGCCGTTCATTGGGCTTGTCCGACAGGATCTGGCCGTCGCTCATCGTGACGATGCGGTCGGCATAGGCGGCGATGTCGGGCTCATGGGTCACAAGCACGATGGTGAGGCCGCGCTCGCGATTGAGCGCCGTCAGTATGCTCATGATATCGTGTGAGGTGCGGGTGTCGAGGTTGCCGGTCGGCTCGTCGGCCAGGAGGATGGAGGGCGAATTGATCAGGGCGCGGGCGATGGCGACGCGCTGCTGCTGGCCGCCGGAAAGCTGGCCGGGCGTGTTGTTCTCGCGCTCCGCCAACCCCAGCAGCTTCAGCGATTCGCGCGCGCGCGCCGCCCGCTCGCTGCCGGACAAGGGCGACGCCGCATAGATCAGCGGCAGTTCGACGTTTTCGATGGCGCTGGTCCGCGCCAGCAGGTTGAAGCTCTGAAAGACGAAGCCGAGCCTTTCGCTGCGCACCGAGGCGAGCGCGGTCTCCGGCAGGCCGGCGACGTCCACGCCTTCGAGGAAATATTGCCCGCTGGTGGGCCGGTCCAGGCAGCCGAGAAGCGCCATGAGCGTCGACTTGCCCGAACCCGACGAACCCATGATGGCGACGAACTCGCCGCGCGCGACGGTGAGATCGACGCCGCGCAGCGCCCGCACATCGACGTCCCCGACATGGAAGGTGCGCGCGAGACCGCGCGTCTGGATCACGGCTTCGCGCCCAGGCGTGCTCACGGCAGACGCATGGCCGGCCCGCCGCTCGTCGATTTGCGGCCTGTGCCGGCGCGCTCGGAGACGATCACGCTGTCGCCCACCTTGAGGTCGCCCGCCACGATTTCGGTGTTGGTGTCGTCGTCCAGGCCGGTCGTTACGGCGACGCGGGTCGGCCGGCCGTCGCGCATGACCCACAGGCCCGGCCCGGCCGCTTCGGCCTGCGCATTCGCGGCGGAAAGTCCGCCCGGGACATAGCGCAGCGCGGTATCGGGAACGCGCAACACGTTCTGCCGCTCGGCCGTGATCACCCGCATGGTCGCCGTCATCCCGGGCATCAGGAGCAATTTCGGATTGGGCACGGTGACGACGACATCATAGGTGATGACGTTCTGGACGGTCTGCGGCGCCTGACGGACCTGGGTTACCACGCCTTCGAATGTCGTGTCGGGATAGGCCTCCACCGTGAAGCGCCCCTTGTCGCCGACATGCACGTCGCCGACATCGCTTTCGCTGACATTCGTATCGACTTCCATCTTGGACAGATCGGTGGCGATCAGGAACAGGGTCGGCGTCTGAAAGCTTGCCGCGACGGTCTGGCCCATGGTCACGTTGCGCGAGACCACGATCCCGTCCACCGGCGCGACGATGTTGGTGTAGCCGAGATTGACGGTCGCGGCATCGAGCTCGGCCTCGTGCTGGCCGATCGTCGCCTGGTCCACCGCGACCTGGGCGCGCGCCTGGTTGAGCGCGTTGACCGCGATGTCGTAGCTGTCCTGCGACGTCGCCTTCTGCGCGATCAGTCCGGCATAGCGTTTCTCGGCGACCTGCGTATAGGCGAGATTGGCCTGGTCCTTCAGGAGCTGCGCGCGTGCCGTCGCCACGCTCGCCTGGTTCTGCTCGACGATCGTCTGATAGGGCCGCGCGTCGATCTTGGCGCACAACTGGCCCTTCTTGACCTTGGTGTTGAAATCGCAATCGATCTCCTGGATCACGCCGGAGACGTAGCTGCCGACGGTGATGGTCAGGACGGGATTGACCGAGCCGGTCGCCGTCACCGCGCGCGTGACGGCGCCCCGCGCCAGCGGTGCCGTGACATAGGTGGCGGTCCCGCCCGATCCCATGACCCACCATGCGCCGACACCGGCCAGGATGAGCGCGGCCAGCACGGCGAGCGCGATCACATAGTGGCCGCGCACCGCGCCGACCAATTGGAGCCAGCGGCCGTGAACGGCGGCGGGGAGCGATGCATCGATCGCGGGAAGACTTGGCGTGTTCACGGTCATCTCAAGCGATGCTCACGGCCGGCGTCGGCCAACGCGAACCGATCATATCCGCCCAAGCAGCATGAGAATTATGACAACGATCAAGATCGTGCCGAGGATGCCGATGCCGCCATGGCCGTAGCCATAGCCGTAGCCGCCGAACCGCCCACTGAAGCCGCCGACCAGGAAAATGATCAGTATAATGACGAGAACGAGTCCGATCGACATCGCTTGAACCTTTGTTGTTCCAGGCCGGTGGGCTCAGGAGAATGCCACGGAGAAATGGGCGCCCTGGCTGCCCTCGCCGCGGCCAAAGCGCAACTCGCCGCCGATCCGATCGACGAACGACCTGACGATCTTCATGCCGAGCCCCTTGCCGGCGGCGGGATCGAAGCCCTCGGCCAGCGGCACGCCGTCATTGGCGACCGACAGCACATAACCGCCCTCGGCATCGGCGCCGAACCGCACCGCGATCCGGCCCTTGCCGTGCTTGGCGGCGTTGGTGAGAAGCTCGCTGACGATGAAGCCGAGCGGGATCGCGATCTCGGCGGACAATTCGACTTCGGTCGCGTCTTCGAAGACGACTTCGACGGTCCCCCCCACCGAGGTCATCGCCGAGAAATCGCGGCACAATTCCTCGAGATAGCGCTTGAACGCGACGGTCTGCGCGCCGTCATGGGAGTGCAAACGCTGGTGAACCCGCACGATCATCGCGACCCGGTCGGCCGCGACCCTCAACTGGCCGGCGGTTTCGGCGCTGCCGGCCGACCGGCTTTGCAGCGACAAAAGGCTCACGATGATCTGCAGGTCGTTCAGCAGCCGGTGATCGGATTCCCGGCTGAGCAGGGCCTGCTGCTGGAGCTGCGCCTCCTTCTGGCCGAGCAGCATCTCGTCCCGCGCCAGCGCCTCGCGCAGCCGCGCCTCCGTCGTGCGTATCTGGAAGAGTTCGCGCTCGTAACTGGCGACACTGCGCACGCCCTTCAATCCGAATTCCGGATCGGGATCGAGACTGCTCTTCAGCGATTCCATGCTCATGTCGCGCGTCCCTTCGGTCCGCAAATTCCATTCTCGCTCCAGCCGCCGACGCAGAGTGTAGCCGGAGCGCCCGCGCCGGATTGATGCCGGTCAAACAATGACCGCTTCCGGACTCCGACAACGCGCGATAAACGATCCTTCGGTAATCAACATCGCGTTGCCGGGCTTCTCCGGCGCGGAAAACGAAGCGTCACTCGCTCGCGCGCGACCTCCATCCCTCGGTAAAATTCCGGGCGGAAAGCGACCCACGCCAGTGCTGCGCTGGTTCGAATTGAAGCGAAACGGTTGGCACCCGCCCATGGCAGCGTCTCAACCCGCGATTATCGTACGCTTCGAGTCATGGCATGTCGAGCGCAATGTCTAGCAGCAGACATATCGCCGAAGTGCATCAGCAAGATGCACGACCGCAATAAAACGCCGAATAGCGCCTTCGCTGCCCGTCACACCGGCAAGGCGGAACTTTTATATGCGACGAATTTGACGCCGGCGCGACGGCCGGTCACACGCGCAGGCCGGGCAGCACGCCAAGCAGCCAGAGGATCAGCAGGATGATCAGCAGCGTGCCGAGCACGCCGCCAAGGCCGGCGCCGCCGAAGCGATTGTAGCCGTAATAGCCGCCGCCGCCGAACAGCAGCACCAGCACGACGATAAGCAGTATGAGTCCCATGGGAGCATTCCTTCTTTGTTGGTCGTATGATCCACGAAAGAGCCGGGCAACATGCCCGGCCGTTATGAATGGCGTTCGATCTACCAGCCCCAACGGCGGCAGTGGTGTCTATAGCCCCAGCTCACGCAGCGCCGGTGATGACGATAGCCGTGGTGATGGCGGTCGCCGATGCCCAGATGCACGCCGGCGCCGAGGCCGCCGATGTGGACTCCGACGCCGACTTCGGCGTTCGCCGCCGTCGAGCCCAGCAGGCCCAGTGCAAAAACGGAAGCAATCAGGATTTTCATGTCTGTATCCTTTGTAAAGCGCCGGTTCCAGAAACGGCGGTCTCAGTCGAACAATCCGTAAACGACCTGGAGGACCACGCCGGTCTGCTTGTTGACCAGCACCGCGTCGTCGCCATAGCGCACCCACACATAGCCATAGGGCGGCACCGGCAGATCGAACATCCAATAATCGGTCAGCCAGTAGTTCTGCGCCCAGAAGATCTTCGGGAAGACCTGGCCGAAGACCCAGCGGCGGTAGTACCAGCCGCTCGGCTGCGTGTAGGTCTGCCAATGGAAATGGCGCGATGCCGTGACATTGCGCTGATAGGTGCCGCGATCGAACGTCCGGGGAAACTGGTTCCAGTTGGAGGGACGCGTGCCGAACGCCGAATTGCCCCCGCGAGCGGGCGTTGCCGCGCCGCCGGGATGGCCGGCGCCGGCTGGCGGCCCGCCAGGATGGCCTGTACCGGTTGGCGCTCCGCCCGGATGACCGGCGGGCGGCGTGCGTCCTCCCGGCTGGTTGGCACCGCCCTGTCCGCCGATGAGAAGTCCGCCGGCCGTTCTGTCGATCGGCGCACCATGATTTGCGCCGCCGGCCGGTCCGCCACCGGTTGGGTTCGCACCGCCCGGCGGCGCGCCGCCGCCGGCATGCGCATTGCCACCGCCGTGCGTTGCTCCCGCACCGCCGGCGGCCGGATGCGCGCCGCCCGCCTGGCCGCCGCCAGGAACCCGATCATGAGCGGACGGAGTCGGCGCGCCTCCCGCTGGAGGGGTCGGAGGCGACGGATGAACGTCGCCGCGATGCGCGCGATCGGCATCGTTTTGGGCGACCCGCATGTAAGGCTGGGCCGATGCCTGCGCCGGCATTGCGGCCAGCAGGGCCAGCGACAAGGCCGGCAGAACTATACGTTTCATCACGATCTCCTTGTGTCCGGTATCCGACATCGCCCATGTGATTATCGCCCGGGACGCGCGCTTGTGATTTGACCCGCATCAAGCGCGGGGAACTATTGCGTGACGTGATCGAAGGCCTGCATCGGCTCTCCGTCGCGTCGGGAGCGCGGGCCGTCGCATTCGCGGCCCTTGATGTCTCTCAGCCGCCGACGGTCAGACCGCGGCGATGGTTACGCGTACCACGGCGGCATGACGGTAAGATACAGCCGAGACGACGGTTCCCGGCAAAATGTCGGCTATCGGACATTGTCCTTGCTACTGCGGCTGCGAAGGCGCAGCGTTTTGCCCAAGGACGCGCGAACGGCGCGCCGGCACCCATATTTCGCGATAGACGAGGAAAAGCCGCTGTCAAAGCTCGGTTCGAGCAAAAGCAATACGCGCCCGCTCGGCGCCACGCAGACTGCTGTCAACCGCCTGCTCGCCCTCTTGCCGCCGCGTGACCGCGCCAGGCTTCGCCCGCATTTGCAGCCGGTTGCGCTGGCGTACCGCCAATCGCTCTACCGGGCGAACAAGCCGCTGGACTATGTCTATTTCGTCGAGAGCGGCGTCGGTTCGCTTGTGAACACCATGAAGAACGGCGATGCCGCCGAGGTCGGAACCATCGGCAATGAGGGCATCGTGGGCCTGCCGCTGCTCCTGGGCGACGACCGGGCACCGACCAGTGTCTATGTCCAGGTTCCCGGTTCCGGCTTGCGCATGAAGGCGGCGTTGTTCGGAGAGGAGATGGCGCGCAGCGCCTCGCTGCGCGCCGTGATGCTGCGCTACGCGCATGCCTTCTTCAACCAGGTCGCGCAGTCGGCGGCGTGCAATCACTTCCATTCCCTGCAGCAGCGCTGCAGCCGCTGGCTGCTGATGACGCATGACCGCATGCACACCGACGAGTTCCTGCTCACGCAGGAATTCCTCGCGATGATGCTGGGCGTGCAGCGGACCGGCGTGACGGCGGCGGCGGGCGCGCTGCAACGCGCCGGCCTCATCCGTTACAGCCGCGGGACCGTCACGATCCTCGACCGTCGCGGCCTGGAGCGGCTGTCCTGCGAATGCTATGGCGTGTCGAAGAGGGAATTCGACCGGCTGCTCGGCGAGCGCACCAGAACGAAGGCTCGCTAGGACGACGATGAACGGCCCATGCTGACGCGCCGGAGGTTGACGATCGGTGCGGGGGCGGTGCTTGCCAGCGCTTTCGCCGGTCCCGCCAGCGCAAAGCTCGGTTGGCCGCAAGGCGCGCGGGCGGCCGTCAGCCTGACCTATGATGACGGCTATGACAGCCAGCTCCAGAACGTCGCGCCGCTGCTGGACGCGCTCGCGTTCAAGGCGACGTTCTTCCTGACCGTGCAGAACATCGACGCGCGCGCCGACGATTGGGTTGCGCTGTCCAGGAAAGGCCATGAGATCGGCAACCACACGCTGACGCATCCCTGCATGCTGAAGGATTATTCCGCCGGCCGGTTCGTGCGCGAACAGATCGCGCCGGCGGAACGCTATTTCGACGCCCATTTCGGCGGCGCCAAGCCGCGCAGCTATGCCTATCCATGCGGATTCGAAGGCCTCGGCCGGGGGGCGAACGGCGCGCGGGTGCATGAATATCTCGAAGCGCTCAGCCCGACCTTCCTGGCGGCGCGCACCGTCGACGGGCCGCCCAACGATCCGCGCAACGTCCTGCGGCAACGCTATTTCCTGAACGCCTATGAGCCGACCTACGACATCGACAACCGCGAGATGGCGCTGCGCTATGTCCGCAAGGCGGTGAACGACGGGCACTGGGCGATCCTCGTCTTCCACGAGGTGGTGGACCGCCGCCGGGGCGAAGGCGACACCAGCGTCGCGGTGCATCGCGAAATCCTCGAAGGCCTGAGCCACCTGCCCGTCTGGTGCGCGCCGGTGCGCACGGTATTCAACTACATCACCGGCTCCGTGTGAGCGACGCCAGCCAGACGCGGGCGCCCGGCAGCGTCTTGAAATCCTCCAGGCTGCGCGCCGGAACGTCGCGATAGGCCTCGGCCGCCATGCCGCGCAGCGCCGGGCCCGGGCCGAGTTCCAGGAACGCCGTCGCACCGGCCTCGATGCAGCCCTCCAGGCAATCGGCCCATTGCACGGTTTGCGAGATCTGGGCCGCCAGCTTGTCGAGACCGGTCTTCGTGTCGAGAACCGACGAGGCGTCGATGCCGCTCAGCAGCCGCGTGCCGAACGGCGCGGGCTTTACGGGAACATGACTCAAAATCTCGCGGAATTCGGCGGAGGCGGCGGCAAGGCGCTTGGTGTGGGATGCGACCTCCACCGCGATATCGACGACACGCGCGGCTTTCGCCGCCTTCGCCTCGGCGGCGAGGCCGTCCAGCGCGGCGCGGCTTCCGCCGATGACGAATGCATCGCCCGGATTGATGATGGCGACGGCCGCGCCGTGCCGGACGCAAAGATCGTCGACAGCGGCGCGGGAGAGGCCGCGCACGAACAACATCCCGTCTCCCGGCAGGGAATGCGCGTCCATCGCTTCGGCGCGGCGCGCGACGAGGTCCAGCGTGTCGATGGGGTCCAAGAGGCCCGCGACGCCCCAGGCCGCCATCTCGCCGACGCTGTAGCCGGCGACGACGCGGCGGTCCGGCATCGCGCCGCGCAGCGCCGCCATCGCCGCGAGCGCCTGAACGGTGCAGAGGATTTGACCGATGCGATCGTGATGCAGGCTGTCGGGACTGCCGGTGCGGACCAGCTCGCGCGGATCGCGGCCGCCGAGCAGCGCCGCCGCGCGCGCGAAGAGGCCGGCCGCCTCGGGCGCATCGCCGGTCAGGGCGAACATGCCGAGATGCTGCCGGCCTTGTCCGGAACACAGGATCGCAAGCGTCATGGCGCCGCCTTTAGCGTGGGTATAGCACGCCGATCGCGACCGCCATCGTCACGATGCTGAATATCGTGCTGGCGGTCACCATCGATCCGGCCCGCGCGGAATCCAGGCGGTAGTTCACGGCGAACAGGATGCCGAAGAATCCCGACGGCACGGCGGCCAGCAGGATGGCGATCTTGGCGACGTCCATGGGCACCGGGAGCGCGAACACGATGGCGGCCGTCAGCAGCGGCCGCACGATGTTGGCGAGGCCCGTGGCACCGACCACGTTCCAGTCGAGCCGGAACGGCTGCGACGACAGGACGATGCCGGTCAGGAACAGCGCCACGCCGGGCGCGGCTTGGCCGATCAGCACGAGGCACGCTTTCACGACGGGGTCCAGCTTCAGGCCGGCCAGGGAGAACAGGATGCCGAGCGCCGGCGCCAGCACGATGGGCTTGGTCACCGCGCGCCGCAGCGCGCCGAAAATTCGCTTGGCCGGCGAGACCGCGGCGTCCGGCTTGCCGGTGCTCATCTCGACCACGATCAGCGAGAGCGGGCTGATGATGATGGAGCCGGCGGCCAGCGCCACCGCCAGCGGGACCGTGCCGCCCGGTCCGACCACCGACGCCGCGATCGGCAGGCCGACGCCGGCGAGGTTCGGAAAGGCGATGGTCAGCGCCTGGAGCGACGCATCCGCCTTGGAGGCGCTCGCATAGACCCGCGCATAGGCATACCAGGCGGCGAACACCGCCAGCATCATGCCGCCGAAAATGACGAAGAGCGGCGCCTGTTCGAGCATCTCGCGGCGCGGGGCGCAGGCCGTCGCGACGAACAGCGACGCCGGCAAGGCGAAGCTCATGACGAGCGCATTGAGACCTTCGACGTGATGGTTCTCGACGACGCGATAGCGCCCGGCGCCGTAGCCGAGCAGCAGCACGAAAAAGACCGGCGCCAATGCCAGCAGGATCGCGCCGGTCATCGCGGCAAGGACTTTTCATTTGCATGGACGAAGAGGGACATAGCCAGCAGATCGGCGGCGCCGCCCGGGCTGAGCCTCAGGGCGACGAAACTATCATGGACCGCTCGGGCGCGCGCCCGCCAATCGGGCCGGCCGACTCCGCCCTCTTCGAGAAACCTCCGCGCCGCGCGGCGGGCAAAGCGAAGGCCGGACGCACCGCCGCGATGCAACAGGTTGGTGTCTTCCAGGACCGCGATGAGCGCGAAGCAGGCTTCGACGCGGGCGGCCTCGCAATCGTCGGGCGCGTTGCGGGCGCCCCGGCGCAGGGCGGGCACGCCCACTTTATATACGGTGGGAAATCCCAAGGCCGCCTCCAGCCGGGCGCCGCCGGCGCCGAAGCGGCGGCGCGCGCCGCTGCCATGGCTGTGAAGCAGGACGGGGCCGCCCAGGATACCGTCACTCCAAAGCCGCGCGACGGCGTCGCCCAGCGACGATGCGGGATCGATGCGCCCGGCGGCCTTGGCACCGGCGGCGGCGCAAAGCAGTCCCAGACCGAAAATGGCGCCGCGGTGCGTGTTGATCCCCGAGGTCGCGGTGAACATCGCGGCTTCGGCTTGCAGACCGATGATCCGTAGACGCCCCATTGTTTCGCAATCGGCGCCGGCCTCGGCCAGGGCGCGGAAATATGGCGCGATAGCCGCAGCGCTGCGGCGGAACGTATCGGCGTCCATGTCGGCATGGCTGCCGGAATCGATATGACTCACCAGGCCGGGCTTCGGCCAGGTTTCTAGCTCCAGCAGGAGGCAATCGACGGCGCTCGCCGCGATGGCTTCGAAGATGCGTGGTGTGTCCGAAGGCCGCGCGCGCGGCGTGCCGCGTGCAAGAGCGGTCGTCACGACGGCATGCCCCCGCCAAGAAACAGGTTCGATTCGACGAGGGCGACGCCGCCTTCGGACTTGACCAGGATCTCGCGCGCACCCGCCTGGATCTCGCGCCAGTTCACGGCGGTGCCGTCGTCGCGGATCAACTCGCCGTCGACCCGCATGGGCGCGGTTTCCTCGATGCGCGTGATGCCGGCGGTGAGGCGGGCAAGATCGGTGTCGCGATGGACGTGCAGCAGAAGGTCGAGGTCGGAGCGGGAGGTCAGATAGTCCAGGCCGGTGAGCGCCTGCCAGGCCAGGCTGCCGAACACGCGCGCGTCCACGCCGTGGTCGGCGGCAAGTTCGTCGAGATCGTAGAGCGCGGGCCACCAGGCGCGCGGCGCAGCCCGGCTGACGGCGCTCAAGGTCGGCGGCGGCGCGACCGAGACGATGTGTTCGGGCTCGGCGACGAAGGACAGCCGGCGCTTGCCGGCGAAGGGCGGCAAGGGCAGGCCCAGGGGAATGCCGGGCTTCTCGCCTTGCACGGCGCGCCGTCCGATCAGCGGCCAGCCCTTGCCGACCCAGGACGCAACAAGCGGATCCGCGGCCAGGTCGGGCCGCGTCGCCAGCAGCGCCTGCCAGGCGGCCAGGCGGAGATAGACCAGGTCGTGCCGCCGCATCGGCCGGTCAACGGGCTTGAAGGGCGAGTTCACGCACGCGCTCCGCGATGTCATGGGCCTTCAACCGGCCGCCGCGCTGCTTGCCGAGCTCGCCGCGGCGGTCGCGCGCGTCGGGCATGTTCGACAGCAGCGCATCCAATTGGCCGGCCAGCGGGACAGTGACGTCCCATGTCAGATGCACCGCTCCGGTCTGGGCGAGATTCCGCAGGCCCGGCGCGAACACCGGCGTGGACTTGGCCTTCGCCTCCAGGACTTCGATCGACAGCTTCGTCACCTTGGACATCGACGGCAGGTCCATCACCGCCGGGGTGGCGCCCGGCAATCCCACCAGCACGCGCGTCGCCATCGCGGTCGCCAGGAACGCGCCGGCTGCCGTGTGGCCGTACAGAATGCCGATGGTCGGCCGGCCCTGGATGTCCGCGAGGATGAGCGACTTGGCGAGATGGGAAAGGAATTCGTTGAGGCCGAGAAGCTCGTCGCGCTTGCTCATGCGCTGGCTGTCGCTGTCGACCACGACGAGAATCGGGCCGGCGGCGGCCGAGTCGAGCACATATCGGGACAGGCGGATGGCGTCGTCCACGCCGAGCGGCGTGCGGTCGGCGACGCCGATCACCAGGGCCCGGCCGCCGGATTTGAGCACGCCGGTGCCGAACACAAGGCCGCCATCCTTCTTGATGTCGTGGCCGCCGGGAAACAGCGAGGCGAGAATGTCATCGAGCGTCACGGCCGGTCCTCCGCACTGTGTCGGCGATTGAGATGAATTGCGCCGCTTGCATGCCCGGGATCGCGGCGGCATCGGCGATGCCTTCCGCCGTCCAGATGTCGAGCGCATCGGCGCAGGCGCCGAAACGCTGCAAGCGATCTTCGAGGCGCGCCTGTTCGGCGCGCAGCGTGTCGAGGCCGAAGCCGCCGGCCAGGCCGAGCAGCGCCAGCGCGGCATCGCGGAAGCTCTGCACCGTGTCGTCGGCGAAGGCATCGGCGCCGCCGAGCAGCCGGCGATGCTTGCCGCCCATGGTGCGCCAGACCAGGGCGCGGTCGCGCGAGTCGAACTCCTCGACGCCGCGATTGGTCTCGATGACCTCGGGACCGGAGACGGCGATGCGGCCCTGCTCGGACACGGCGAGCGCCGAACAGCAGGCCGCGATCAATCCGCCGCCGCCATAGCAGCCGGCGCGGCCGCCGATCAGCCCGACCACCTTGACGCCCGCGAGCCGCGCCTCGATCACCGCGCGCATGATCTCGGCGATGGCGAGTTCGCCGGCATTGGCCTCCTGCAGGCGCACACCGCCGGTGTCGAACAGGATCAGGACGGGGATCGATTTGATCTCGCGCGCGGCGCGCAACAGGCCGGTCAGCTTGGCGCCATGGACCTCGCCGAAGGCGCCGCCCATGAAGCGGCCTTCCTGCGCCGCGACGAACACCGGCGATCCGGCGAGCGTGCCGCGCCCGACGACGATGCCGTCGTCGAATTCCTCGGGAAGATCGAACACTTTCAGATGCGGGCTGACCTCACGCTGTTCCGGCCCGATGAATTCCTCGAAACTGTCCGCATCGAGGAGCAACTGGACGCGCTTGCGCGCCGAGGCCTCGTACCAGCTCGTCGTCGCCGCGCTCATTGTCCGTCCTCCGATATCAAACGAACCGCCTGGGCCAGGCGCAGCATTACCGTGTCCGGACGCGCGCCGCCGTCGTTGATGGAAAGCTTCAGCCCGCCCGGCGAATAGCGCTCCACGAAATCGGCGACCACGGCGTTCCACACCGCGCCGAAGCCTTCGGCCGCCGTCTTGATCTCGACGACGCATTCGGTCTGCGGCAGCACGCGTTCGGCGAGCACTTCGAGATTGCCAGAGGCCACCACGCCGATGATCGCCATTTTCTGGGTGCCGCCGGCCGGGCGGCAACCGGTGTGGCGCATGCTGAGATCTTCCATCTGGATTCTCCCTCTCACCAGTTGCGGAATTGCGAGGGCGGCGCATAGAGCCCGCCGGACCAGTGGACCAGATCCTTGATCGAACGCGCCGCCAGCATGCCGCGGTCGGCATCGAGCGGATCGACGCCAAGGTCCTCGGGCCGCAGGATCGCGCGCCGCTCGCGCAGGCGCTGCACCATCTTCGCGTCGCGGGCCCGGCCGATAGCGGTGTAGCCGGCGACGCCCCGGATCGCCTGTTCGCGCTCCTCCGCGTTTCGGCAAAGCAGCAGATTGGCGATGCCTTCTTCGGTGACGATGTGGGTGACGTCGTCGCCATAGATCATCACCGGCGCGAGATCGAGCTTGAGCTTCCGCGCCAGTTCGAGGGCATCGAGCTTCTCGACGAACAGCGGCACGTTCTTGTCGCCGAAGGTCTCGCCGATCTGCACGACCAGCTTGCGGCCACGGCGCAAGAGCGGCGCGCCGTCGGGATCGGCCTCCTTGCCGGCCAGCAGCCAGGGTTCGCTCGGATGGCGCCGCCCGCGCGCATCCGCGCCCATGTTCGGCGCGCCGCCGAAGCCGGAGACGCGCGAGGTCGTGACGGTCGAGGAATTGCCTTGAAGGTCGATCTGCAGGGTCGAGCCGATGAACATGTCGCAGGCATAGAGGCCCGCCGTCTGGCTGAAGGCGCGGTTGGAGCGCAGCGAACCGTCCGGGCCGGTGAAATAGATGTCCGGCCGGGCGCGGACGTAGTTCTCCATCCCGACTTCCGAGCCGAAGGAATGGATCTGCTCGACCCAGCCCGATTCGATCGCCGGGATCAGCGCGGGATGGGGATTGAGCGCGAAGCGCGTCGCCACCTTGCCCTTCAGGCCCAGCTTCTCGCCATAGGTCGGCAGCAGAAGCTCGATCGCCGCGGTGTCGAAGCCGATGCCGTGGTTCAGCCGCTTGACGCCATAGGGCGCGTAGATGCCCTTGATCGCCAGCATCGCGGTCAGGATCTGGCTTTCGGTGATCGCGGCGGGATCGCGCGTGAACAGCGGCTCGACGAAGAACGGCTTGTCGGCCTTGACGACGAAATGCACCCGGTCGGCCGGGATGTCGACGCGCGGCACCTTGTCGACGATCTCGTTCACCTGGGCGATGACGACGCCGTCCTTGAAGGCGGTGGCCTCCACGATGGTCGGCGTGTCCTCGGTGTTCGGGCCGGTGTAGAGATTGCCGTCGCGGTCGGCGCTGACCGCGGCGATCAGCGCGACATTGGGCGTCAGGTCGATGAAGTAGCGGGCGAACAGTTCGAGATAGGTGTGCACGGCGCCGAGATCGATCTTGCCGCCGAACAACATGGTCGCGATGCGCGCCGATTGCGGGCCGGAATAGGCGAAGTCGAGCTTCCTGGCGACGCCCTTCTCGAACAAATCGAGATGCTCCGGCAGCACGACGCCGGACTGCACCATGTGCAGGTCGCGCACCTTGGCGAGATCGACGGCCAGCAGCGCGGCGCACAGCGTGTCCGCCTGTTTCTGGTTGTCGCCTTCCAGGCAAACCCGGTCGCCCGGCCGCAGGACGGCTTCGAGCAGAGCCGTGGCGTCGCGCGCTTCGATAATCTTGCCCTTCGCCAGCCTCGCGCCGGCTTCGACGCGGGCCCGGCGCGCCTCGCGGCCGTGTTGCCAATTGGTCATCGTGTTTGCTCCCGAATCGATGCCGGCGGCTTGAGATTAGAAACTACGGGCGGCTTTCGCGATCACCGCCGCGACTTCGGCGGGATGGGAGGCGAACACGCAGTGGCTGGCGCCCTTGATCTCGATCGTCCGGCTCTTGGCGCGCGTGTAGTACCAGCGCTCCAGATCGGGGTTGATGATCTGGTCGCCGCCGGCGACGATTCCCCAGCTCGGCTTGGTGGTCCAGGCGGCGGCGGTGAGCGGGGTCGCGAAGACGCTGGCCTGGGCGAAGACCTCCGAGCGGGCCATGAACCTCGCCTCGGCCGGCGGCAGGTCGGGCGCGAAATGCTTCAGGAAGGTGTCCTGGTCGAGATAGGTGTAGCCGTCCGCCGACTTCTTGACCGCGCCGGGCGTCTTGGCGAGGACGCTGGGCATCTTCGCTCCGAGGGCGGATTCGTCTTCGCCGACATTCGGCGCGTGGGCGGCGACATAGACCAGGCCGACGATTTTGGCGTCGGCGCCGGCCTCGGTGATGATCGAGCCGCCATAGCTGTGCCCGACGAGAAGCGTGGGGCCGTCCTGCTGGTCGATGACACGGCGCGCCGCCGTGACGTCGTCGGCGAACGAGGTCTCGGGCTCCTGCACCATGGCGACGTGGAAGCCCTGTCTGGTGAGGATGTCGTAGACGGCCTTCCAGCCCGACGCGTCCACCCAAGCGCCATGGACCAGCACGATGTTCTTGACCGGGGAGGCGCTCGCGGGAATCGCGGCGGTGGCGAGGAGGGCGGCGGCGGCGATGGCCAAGCGGGTTTTGGATTTCGTCATGGTCTGGCTCCTGGGTTTGCGATCTTGGGGGACACAAGTGACGCCTAGGAGAATGAGACGCGGCGCTCCGCCTTTCGATTGCACTTGCGGCTGCGCGGCCCCCCTTTGGGTTTGCCCGGGGGATACCTTGGTTTAGGTCGCCAGGCCGGTGTCCCGTTGCGCCGGACCGAATGCGGCGCCGCGCCCCTCGACGGCGACCGGCACCGTTCGCCCTATCGGGGAAACAAAGCCCGGCGCGCGTCCTTCGATGGGAACACGCAAGTGACGTCGTGCGCGCATCCCCCGACGATGGTCAGCGGACGACCGGCGGAGAGGAAGCGCCCGTCATAGGCGGCATAGGCGAGCCCGCGGCGCAGACGATCGGGTCCCTGCAGCTCGGCGGCGCAGGATTTGTCGAGCAGCCCGTAATAGGTGCCGGGACCGTCGCCCTGGTCCAACTCGCCCTCGAGATAGGCCAGGTCGGCGGCGGCGTAGCGCGCCCGGGCCTCGCGGGCCGAGGATCCGAGAACGGCGGGAAGCCCATCGGTTCCGTACTTCCATTGGTTGGGCCGGGGGCAGTCGGCCGACGCGCCCACCAAGCGCCATGCGAAGCGGCAGGAGGCACTATCGCAGTCCGTCCATCCGCCCTGGGGCGCCGGCCGGTGCTGGTCGAAATAGAGCCACGTCCCGGGATCGGAAACCACGTAGCGCAAATGCACGCCCGCCGGCGGCCGCGCGAAGCCGACATAGCGCTGGACGAATTGCGCGCCGGCGGAAAAGCCCGCCACGGTGATCGTCCGCAAGCGGGGCCAGCGTTCCCGCAGACCCGCGACGACCTTGTCCAGCGCCTGGAACGAGGTCGTCCCGCCGCCCGTGGCCAGGCCGCCATCGAGCCAGGACGCGCAGCTCCACAAGACGTCGCCCAGCTGCGCCGCGGGATTGCCGGAATATCGGCAGCGTTTGTCGGCGGGCGCCGCCACCTGGAACAGCGGCGCGACCACCACGGTGTCGGAGGCGTGTCCCGCCCGCCTCGCCGCGCTGGCCCCGGCGTCGAGTGTCCGATTGGCGTCGCGCGGATAGCCGTGGATCACGACCAGCGCCGACACCACGTCATCGCGGTTGGGAAGCACCCGCGTTCGCAGATACGCAGTGTAGAGATACAGCACGCCAGCCGAGCCCAGTTCGACCCGCGATGCCTCGGCTATCTCCGACAGCGGGGGCGCGTCCTGGCTCGCGCCCGCCGCCGCCGTCGCGCCCCAGAGGGCGGCAAGGCCAACTACGGCGCGGCCGATACGCCGCGAGAGCCCCCGCGGTCGCAGTGTTCTCGCGGCATCCAGCATTCGTCCGTCCTCCGCCGTTTGCGTGGACGCGGCCGGGGTTCAGCGCCCCGCGGCCTCGGCCGTGCGGCTGGACTCGTACAGGAACCAAGCGCGCCGTTCGGCTTCGTCGATCCACACTTCGAGCAGGCTCGTGGTCGCGACGTCGCCGTGCTCCTCGCATGTGGCGTGCGCGCCGCGCATGGCGGCGATGAGCTGGCGGTTGTCGTCGCGCAGCTCCGCGAGCATGTCGAGCGGCGAGACGTAGTCCGCTTCGTTGTCGAGAATCCGCTGCAGGCGGCCGATCTCGCCGATCGACCGCAAGGTCGTGCCGCCGAGCTTGCGCACGCGCTCGGCGATCGGATCGGTCGTCGCGAAGATCTGGTCCGACTGCTCGTCGAGCAGCAGGTGATAGTCGCGGAAATGCGGACCCGACATGTGCCAGTGGAAATTCTTGGTCTTGAGGTAGAGCGCGAAGGCGTCGGCCAGAAGCAGGTTCAGCGCCGCCGCGATGTCCTTCGTGGCGTTGGCTCCCAGATCGGTGGGCGTGCGCAGCGATGCGGACATCGCGTTCTTTGCCGTTGTGGCGGTCATGTCTCAATTTCCCTGTTGCGCCTGTCGGCTTTCGAATACCGAAAGCCCAACTCGATGCCGCGAGATTATACACCGGCGCAGGCGCCGCGATTGAACCGGCGTATGATGGCCTACCGACTTGGTATGCCGGCCCCATACCTAGATGCGATTGCCGGGCGCGACAAGGTCCGCACGCTGCGGGCCTTCGCCTCAGCGGTGTTTTTGCCCGCCGGGCCCTATATAATTATGTGGCGCGATGCCAGGATGAGGATGCCGTGCCGGCGATGCAATCGTCTTTGGAAACCCCGTCCGGCTCCTGGAGCCTTGCCGTAGTCGCCGCGCTCCTGGCCATCGCGATATATGCGGTGGACACCTATACGCCCTCCGGCGTCGCAGTGGCCGTGCTTTATGTGATCGTCATCCTGCTGTCCGCGAACGTCATTTCGCGCCAGGGAACATTCTATGTGGCGGCGGGATGCGCGGCGCTCGCCGTGGTCAGCTATCTGGTGCAGCACGGCCCCTTGAAGCTGGACGCGCCGTTCGCGCGGCTCGCGATGAGCCTTTCCGCCATCGGGATCACCGGGTTCCTGGCCTATCGCAATCAAACTTCGCAAATCGGGCTGCGGGCCGCCGAGGCGGAACTGCGCGCCACGCTCGACACGATTCCGGCGCTCGTGATGCGCACGGGACCGGACGGCGCGGTCGCCTTCATGAACGCGTGCTGGCGGGCCCAGGGCTTCTCCGAGACGGATCTGCGGGCCGACTGGCTCGCCCTGGTGCACCCGGACGACCGTGCCGCGATCGCGGAGAAGCGCGCGCAATCGCTGGCGACCGGCGAGGCCTACGAATCCGAGATGCGCCTGCAGCGCGCCGACGGCGACTATCGCTGGCTGGCGAGCCGCACCGTTCCGGTCCGCGACGACAAGGGGCACGTCGTCGCCCGCTATGTCGCGGCGATGGACATCGAGGATCGCAAGCGCGCCGAGGCAGCCCTCCATAAGGCGCAGGCGGAGCTGACCCATGTGACCCGCATGACGACGCTGGGAGAGTTCACGACATCGATCGCGCACGAGGTCAACCAGCCGCTAGCGGCCATCGTCACCAACGGCGAAGTGTGCCTGCGCCTGCTGGAGCTGGAGCCGCCCGACAAGGAGGAATTGCGCGAGGCGACGCGTGACATCATCGCCAGCGGCCGCCGCGCCAGCGAGATCATCACGCGCGTGCGCGCGCTGTCCCGCAAGGAGGGGACCAAGAAGTCCCCGCTCGACCTCAACGAGGTCATCGAAGAAGTCATCCCGCTGCTGCGGGGCGAGGCGCTGAAATACCAGCTGTCGCTGCGCCTGGAGCCGACGCCCGGGCTCAGGCCCATCTGGGGAGACCGCATCGAGCTGCAGCAGGTTCTGATCAATCTGATCGTCAACGGCATGGAAGCCATGGCCCCCGTCGCGGACGATATCCGCGAGGTGGTGATCCGCTCGCGGCAGGACGAGTCCGGCGAGGCCGCCGTCGAGATCGTCGACCGCGGGCCCGGGCTCAGGGACGAGGACACCAGGCAGATGTTCGACGCCTTCTTCACCACCAAGCCGAACGGCATGGGGATGGGGCTGGCCATCTGCCGCACGATCATCGAAAGTCATGGCGGCAGATTGTGGGCGACGAACAATGCGGGCCGCGGCGCGACCTTGCAGTTCGCCCTGCCGCCTTACCGGGGGGCGCATCCGTGACGACGCAGACCGAGGCCGCCAGCGACGAACCGGTCGTCTTCATCGTCGAGGACGACCGCCCGTTTCGCGACTCCCTGAAACGGCTTTTCCGCACGGTCGGCCTTCAGACCGAAGTGTTCGGATCGGCCGCGGAGCTTCTGGAGGCCGCGCTGCCCAATGCGCCCGGCTGCCTGGTGCTCGACGTGAGGCTGCCCGGCGTCAGCGGCCTCGATCTTCAGGGCGATCTCGCGAAGCTCAATATCCGCCTGCCGATCGTCTTCATGACGGGGCATGGCGACATCCCGATGTCGGTGCGCGCCATGAAGGCGGGCGCCATCGATTTTCTCTCCAAGCCGTTCCGCGACCAGGACATGCTGGACGCCGTGGCGGCGGCGATCGAGAAGGACCGGGTCCGGCGCAAGCACGACGAGCAGCTGGTGGGCTTGCGCGGGCTGTTCGATTCGCTCACCGCGCGCGAGCGCGAGGTCATGGCGTTCGTCACCGCCGGGCTGATGAACAAGCAGGTCGCCCATGAGCTTGGGCTCAGCGAGATCACGGTGAAGATCCATCGCGGCAGCGTGATGAAGAAGATGGGCGCCAAATCGCTGGCCGATCTGGTGAAGATGGCCGAGGCGCTGGGGATTTCCCGCCCCAAGCCGTGATCCAAACCTTTGTATGAATTGCCAGGCAGGGTCGGACGGCGCAGGTAACGCGGACGTTTGGCGTCGGAGCGGTTCGGCGCATGGCAGAAGGAATGGCACCCTGACCGGCGCGCCCTCAATTTCGATCGTCGACGACGACCCGGCCGTCCTGAACGCAACGCGGCGGCTGCTGCGCCTGCGTGGCTTTTCGGTCTCGTCGTTTTCGTCGGCGGAGGAGTTCCTGGCCTCGCCGCAAGCCGAGACGACGCAATGCGTCATCACGGATGTGCGGATGTCGGGCATGAGCGGCGTCGACCTGCAGGCGCGGCTGCTGGACCAGCGGCACGATCTGCCGTTCATTTTCCTGACCGCGTTTCCCGACGATGCGACGCGAAGGCGCGCGCTTGCCGCCGGCGCGGTCGCGTTCCTGGCAAAGCCGTTCGATGGCCAGACGCTGATCGAATCCGTTCGCGAAGCCCTCGCGCGCAAATAGAGGGATGCCACGGCTTGTGTCGCCCGAGCCCTTCGCAGCTCGGAATCTCCGAGACGTAAGGTCTTCTCGAAATCAACAGACGCACTCCCGTTTCGGGAAGTACGTCATCGTCGCGCGAGAGCGGGGGGCGATCCTCCGCTGCATTGCGATTAGGCCGTCCGCCGCGCCGTTATTCCGACGGCTTGGGACAGTCCCGTGGCGCCGGAAGGACCGCCCACACCTCGCCGGCGGTTTCCTTGGGCCGGTAGAAAAGCACGCGGCCCGGCGGCGCCGAACGCATCTCGGCGCTGTCGGCGCAATGGCGGCGGAAGGCCCGCTCCACTTCGTCTTCGAACTTCTGCGGAATGTCGCGCCCACGCCGGGTGCGGCTGGCGCGGATCGCGCGCATCACCGACCAGCGCCGCAATCCGCCGGGACGGGCGGACAGCACTTCGACGAGTTCGTCCAGCGTCACCCGCTCGCTGCGCGAGAGAGACCCGCCGCTGTCGGTCGGCGGCTTGGTGGACTGGGTGGACGCTTCACTGGTCATCTTGTTCCTTGCGGCCGCGGCGCAAAGCACGGCGCCTGGCGAGTATGGCGCCGGCCGGGTTAAGGATTGGGCGTGACGGCCGCGGGGACATTCGCGTCGCGGCGCGAGGCCGCCGCGGCGGCGATCAGGCGGTGAAAATGCTCGGCGTGCTGCCAGGCGTTCTCGCGGTCGACGCGGTCGCCGGCGCCGGTGCTTTCCGCGAGGGTCAGATAGTGCTGGCGGCGCCGCTGCCAAAGTTCCTGATCGTTGTCCGATCTGCGGCCGTTGTCGGCCGGCTGCGATTTGGCGGGCCGCTGGCCCTGGCCGAACGACCGTTGCGGCCGTCTTGTGTTTTTCAT